>CAZNQW010000085.1:0-15199 GCA_964575225.1 uncultured Anaerolineaceae bacterium
GCGGCCACGCAGACCCTGGGCGAATCGGTGGTTCGGTTCTTTCTGCCCCTGGCCGCTCTACAGGGCCGCTGTTGCCACGCTGCCCGGATCGGCAACCAGGCGTATCTGGCCCGCACCGATCAATGGCTGGAGGCACCTCTACCCGCAGTCGCTCCAGACCACGCCCGCGCCGAGTTGCTGCGCCGCTATCTGCACGCCTACGGCCCCTCTACGGCAGAACACTTTTCCGAATGGTCCGGCATATCCGCGCCCCAGGCGGCTGCCACCTGGACCCTCCTGGACTCGGAGCGGATGGCAATCGAGGACCAGGGGCGCGCCCTGTGGATCTTGGCTGAGGATCTGGACACCTGGACCACGCCCCAGCAAGCCGAGGGCGTCCGCTTTCTGCCGCCCCACGACCCCTACCTCAACCTCCGCGACCGGGCCACCTTGCTGCCCTATCCAGCCCAGCAGCGCCACCTCTGGCGCACCGTAGGCAACCCAGGCGCCCTCCTGGTCGACGGCCAGTTGCTGGCTGCCTGGCGCCCCAAAAAGACAGGCCGCCGTCTGCGCCTCATCGTCGAGCCCTTTGCCCCCATCCCACCCTCGCGGATGTCTTCCATCGAGGCCGAAGCAGCAACACTGGCCCCGTTTCGAGGCTGCACGTCCGTCGAACTCGAGATTTCCGATAGGGGTTAGCATCTGTTCTGTCAGCTCGTTGGAGACTTTACGCGCTCCGCCGCGAGCCCAACGCAGGTACATCCAGACTTGGCGTCATTCCTGTCTCGGAAAAACCCACCCGATCCATTTCCCGCCTTGTGTGGTATAATGAGGGGGATACACCCTGCCTTTTCGCATCTCATACCGGCGCTGATCGCCTTTGGGAGGGGAAAACCATGAGCCACAAGCCCCGTGCTGCGCTACCGATTACGGTCCTGTTTGCCTTGATCGTCCTGTTGGCTGCCTGTGGCTCGCCCACGGCCATCCCACCCACCGCCCAGCCGCCCACCGCCGCGCCGGCTCAGGGCGACACCTCGCCCGATGATCAGGCGGGAGCCACCGCCGAGCTACCCACCACTGAGCCACCGACCGCCGAGCCACCTACGGCAGAGCCACCAACGGCAGAGCCACCTACCGCCGTGCCGCCTACCGCTGTACCGCCTACCGCTATACCGCCCACCGCTGTACCGCCTACCGCCGTGCCGCCCACACCTGCGCCTGTCGTTAGCCCCTTTTTTGACAATCAAGTCGATGCGGTTTCGGTGCTGGCTTCTTACATCAATGCCGTCAACCGCCGCGAATTCGACCGGGCCTGGGCCTACTGGCAAACGCCGCCCAGTTCTAGCTATGCCGACTTTGTGGCTGGTTTTGCCGGTACTGCCTCGGCCCTACTGGCCGTTCACCCACCCACCTGGTCCGAGGGCGCCATGGGAAGCAGCTATGCCCAGGTGCCGACTCTGCTTCAGGTCCTTCACACCGACGGCACCTTGCACAATTATGTCGGCTGCTATGTGGCCCGCACCAGTCACGTCGAGGGGGCCGAGCCGGGTTGGTGGTTGTACAGCGCTGATGTCAGCGCCGCACCGGGCAACAGCGACGATGTGCGCCAATTGACCAGCGCTTGCGGGCCTTCTCCTTATGCCACCGAACCCGACTATGACGACCGCGGCGGGCCGGTACAGGTGTTGGCCTCCCTCTTTAATGCCGTGACTCTGCGCGAGTACACCCGCGCCTGGGACTATTGGGAAACACCGCCCAACCCCACCCTTGCCGACTTTGAGGCCGGCTATGCCAACACCGACTCCATCTTCCTGGTCGTTCGCCCACCCGAAGTGTACGAAGGCGCGGCAGGCAGCACCTTCGCCCAGGTCCCATCGCTGATGTTGGCCGTCCACACCGACTCCACCAACCATTATTACTCTGGATGCTATGTGGGCCGCTCGCCGAACCTCGGCCCCGACGCCGGTATCTGGTCCTTGTACAGTGCCACCGCACAAGTCCTGCCAAGTGGGGCTGTAGGCGCCCATCTGCTGACCACCGCCTGCGGCGACTAAAACAGCCCAATGCTGGCCGCGCATGGGACCCTCAGGCCCGGGCCATCTGATTTGACGCAACGGCTCATCAATGCTATACTGAGGTCAAGACCAGCACCCTTGGTGCCCATGATTGCCGCTGCGTGCTGGCCTTTGTCGTATCTGCCGGGCGTTTGCCTGGAGCTTGATAAAAAACGCAACCGCGGGGCCATGGCTGCCACCTAGACCGACCATAACGGCCAACGGCCCAAAGGAGTCAACAGAATGAGCACCAAACCAATCCAGATCACAGAACAGGATCTTGAGCGCCTTAAAAAGATGTTGGTCAAGGCTTCCTATACCGAGCAGCGCGATAGCGAATATCTGGGGCGGTTGGAAAAAGAACTCGAGCGGGCCGAGGTTGTATCGCCCCAAGAGGTGTCGCGCACGGTGATCACGATGAACTCCACCGTGGTGCTGCTGGACCTCGACACCAATGAACAGGAAACCTATACCCTGGTCTTTCCTGAGGATGCCGACATCGGGCGCGGCAAGATCTCGATCTTGGCGCCCATTGGCACTGGCATGCTGGGGTATGAAGTGGGCGACGTGTTTGAATGGCCGGTGCCCGCTGGGGTTCGCCGACTCCAAGTCGCGGAGATCGTCTACCAGCCCGAAGCAGAGGGCGATTGGGATCGATAATCGCCTCGCTCCGATCCTCTGTGGGTGTGATGAATGATCACGCCACTTTGCAGATCAGCGCCGTGACGTCGTCGGCCTGCGCTTCGCCCGGGGTTGCGCGCTCGATTTCCTCGTGCAATCGTTCCACAATGTCCGCGGCACTGAGGTCCGCGTGACGCCGCACAGTGGCGATCACCCCTTCCTGGCCCAAGGGCAGGCCCTGTTCGTCCAGCGCCTCTGTCGCCCCATCGCTCACCAACACCAGCAGATCGCCCGATCGAAGGGGCAGGGGCTCGCTCGTGGAATACACAGCGTCGGCCAGAATGCCCAGCGCCAGGTCGGCCTGTTCGGCCTTGAGGGGAATATCGCGCGTGCCCGTCAGCAAATGGCCCGGTGGATGCCCTGCGTTCGCAAAAGTTAGCGATCGCTCGACAGGATCCAGCCGGATCAGCAACAGCGTCACAAAGTCGCCATTGTCACGACCGTCCACAAGCTCGCGGTTGATCTGGGCCAGCACCTGACCCGGGTCAGTCTCCAGGGTGACGATCAAGCGTAACAGAGCCCGCACTTGCGACATGATCAACGCCGGCCCAATGCCATGATCGACTACATCGGCCAAAGCGATCCACACCGCGCCGTCGGGCGCCTGCAAATAATCGAAATAATCGCCCCCGATCTCGCGGGCGGGTTGGCTGGCCCCAGCCAGGTCCAAACCGGGCACCGATAGCTCGGATGGGAAAAAGCGCTGTTGGATCTCTCGGGCAATGCTCAGCTCGGCATCCTGTCGCTCCTTTTCCTTCAACTCGGTGATGTCCTTGAGCACCGATACAAAATGGCTGATGCGCCCCTGGCTGTCCTTCATCGGCGTGATCGTCTGCTCAGACCAGTATAGCTCTCCGTTCTTTTTCCGGTTCAGGATCGTGCCCCGAAAATGCCGGCCCGACTCGATCTGCGCCCACAGGTCCTGGTAGAACTGGGCATCGTGGAACCCGGATTTTAACAGCCGCGGCGTTGCGCCAATGGCCTCCTCTCGGGTATAACCCGTCGTCGATTCGAACCCCCGATTGACATACTCGATCCGCCCACGCTCATCGGTGATCAACACGCTGTCGGCCGTCTGCTCTACCGCCATAGTGAGCAGGCGCGCCTCCTGGCGATCGCGCACCTGTTGAGTGACATCGCGAAAGACCACCACCCCGGCCACAATCGTCCCCGCATCATCGCGAACAGGACTGCCCACCATCCGGATCCACACCCCCTCAGGATGAACTCCGTTGCGGATCAGAATCACCTCATCATGGACGGTTTCGCCCAACAAGGCCCGCGCCAGGGGCAGCTCTTCGGCAGGGAAAGGCGTCTCCCCGTCCGCCCGGCAACAGCCGTAGGCATCGGTCCATTCCTGCGGCAAGACGTCCAACGCGCCCATTCCCAAAATTTCTTCGGCCACTTGATTGAACACCAAAAAGCGCCCGGCAGCATCGGCCACAATTACGCCTTCTGCCAAGTTTTCCAGCACTGCCCGAAATAGATCGGGCGACGCATCCACCGCACTTGGGCACGTGGTCCCTGCCTCTCGGGCATCACACAAAGAATCGGTCATCGCACATCCCCTCTGCCGCGGACGCCGCCGGCCCCATTGGCCTCCCGCAGCTCAGAATCAAATATTATTATAATACATATTAAGGAAAATTACAAGAGGGAATTCGAAACAGGGTTGTTTTTTTAACCACGCGAAAAGCGCCAGCGAATGGCAAACCACATCAAAAGCTGGTCGAGCCACAGCCCAGGGTCAAGTGTCCATTTGTCTCGCTAGTTCTTCAAGTGAAAGGGTAAATCGATGATCGCCCGCTGAAAACCTTGATGTCTCCGCCGGTAAATCAGAGCCGCCTTCAGAACCCAGGCTGACTGGTTGTGAAGAAGACCATGCCACCAGCGAGCGGGCACGAACTCGGGCAACACCACCGTGGCCAACTGCCCGTCGGCGTGCTCCTCATCGGTCTTGTCCAGATAGTCGAGCAGCGGTCCCACCATGGATCGATAGGGTGAGGGAAGAATCACAAGGGGCACATCAGGGCACCACTCCTGCCACCGCTCGCGGATGCGCTCGCCGCTGCCGGGCACCATCTCGATGTGGACGGCCGTCACATCCTTGGAAATCGACCGAGCATAATCTACGGCATCTGCGGTTCCTCGATGAACTCCCGAAACCGGAATCACCAACCTGGGCGGCGCGCTGGTTGGTTCCGGCGAGCAAAAGCCATCCATCGTAAGCTGGAGGGCCACCTGGCGATAGTGGCTGCGAATCTGCTCAAAACCGGCCACGATCAGGGGCAACGCCAGAAAGGTAAGCCAGGCGCCTTCGGCGAATTTTCCAATGGCGATCACCACCAACGCCACGCCCGTGACCAGCGCGCCCAACCCATTGAGGGCGGCCTTGGAGCGCCAGGCACGGCCCTGCTCTCGTTGCCAATGCAACACCATACCGGCCTGCGATAGGGTGAAGGCCAAAAAGGCGCCCACGGCAAAAAGAGGGATCAGGGCGTGAGTATCGCCGCCAAAGGCTACGATCAGCGCCGCTGAAGCGGCCGACAAAAACAGGATGCCGTTGGCCAGAACCAACCGATCGCCCAAACCTGTGAACTGGTGGGGCAGAAATCCATCGTGAGCCAGCAGGCTCGTGAGCTGGGGAAAGCCCGCAAAACTGGTGTTTACCGCTACAGCCAGCACAGCCAGGGTACTGAGCTGGACCAAAAAGTAAATGGGGCCGCCGCCCACCACCCGCCGGGCCAACGCCGACAGGATCGTCTCTTGCGGCCCAGGAATGACCGCCAGCGATTGGGTCAGTCCGATGCTGCCCAGAAACAGAAGGGCCATAAAAAGAACCATTGTCAATAGCGTGCGCTGGGCATTGCGAGCCTCGGGCGGCTTGAAGTACGGCACGCCGTTGCTGAGGGCTTCCACGCCCGTTAGCGCCGTACAGCCCGCGGCAAAGGTACGAAGCACCAGAAGGATCGTCAGCGGGCCAGTGGCAGCCGGCGCCGCCTGCTCCAGGGAACCAGGCCCCTCGATGCCCAGGCGAATCAAGCCATAGCCTATCATGGATAGATAGATAAACAAAAAGAGGTAGACGGGATAGGCCATGATCGTGCCGGTCTCGCGCAGGCCGCGCAGATTGAGCGCCGTGATGATGACCAAAAACACCAGCGCCACGGTCACGCGATGGGGCCATAGCTCCGGAAACACCGAGGCCAGGGCCTCTGTTCCGGCGGTCAAGCTCACGGCCGATGTGAGCACATAATCGATCAGCAGCGCCGCAGCCGCTACCAGCCCGGCCCGGGTGCCCAGGTTCTCTCGGGCGACCACATAGGAGCCGCCGCCATTGGGGTAGCCGCTGATCGTCTGAAAGTAGGAAAGCCCCACGATGACCATCAACGTGGTAATCGCCAAGCCCAAGGGCCAGTTCAGCGCCAAGCCTGCGCTGCCCGCCACCACCAATCCCAAAAAGATCTCTTGGTTGGCATAAGCAATGGACGATAGGGCGGCCGGTGAGAAGGTGGCCAAACCCCGGACCTTGTTCAACCGCTCTTGGGCGAGCTGCTGGGTGGGCAGCGGCGCGCCGATGACCAGGTGTTTTAACTTGCCAATCACCACAACCCTCCCAGACCGCCTGTCCCGGAGCGGTGAGGACACCGGCAGGGCAAATGCGGGCGTACACGCAAAATTCGGATGATCAACCGGGCGATCCCACGAAGCATTGTACTCCCAACGGCATCCAAGAGCAAGTTTCGTGGCTAGTAAACGAGCGGGATCAGGCGCCAGGACCCAGCAATTCTCACTTTGGCCCACCACCGCGCCCCAATCGGCTGTTTGCACGGCCCAGATCTGGCGATCCGCCGGGAGCGATGGGGGGGGGCAGAACTGTCCTCTCGAGGATGGCGGAGCCAAGGATAGGGGCTGTTTGATCAAACCGGCGTCCGCAGCACGCGTAGCGCCCGCAGCGTGACCCACTTGTTAGGCTGCTTTTTTGGCCCAAAATCGACCCAGGTTTTCCCGGTGTAGCCGTATTCCAACGGCCAGCGGCCCTGGTCGTCCTGCTTGGCGGCGATGAGGGTTAGGGCGTTGGACAATCGAGCATCGTTCCCATAGCCCAGAACGGTCAGCGCCTCGGCGATCTGTAACAGATCGGTGATGTAAAACACCGGAAAACCAAACTTCCACCAATTGCCGCTGGGCTTTTCGTTGACGCCGGAAGGATAATCCGCCCGGGCCGGATCGGTGCTGAACAGAAAATCCACACCTACCTGGATCGCACGGTCGATCAACGGTGTGCGCCGCTCCACCGGCCAAAAGCCCAGGGCCAGCATCTCTTTCACCGCACCCCAGGCGCAGGCCTGACCCTCATTGGCGCCACAGGCAAAGCGGGGACCGCACTGGCTAGCATAGTAACGCACCGCCCCGGTGCGATCGTCCTTGGGCGCCACCCCCTCGCCGGTGATGCTGCGCGCCATCCACGCCATGGCCTGCTCCAATCGTGGGTCGTCGCAGCCCATGGCCAACAGCGCCCAGCACAGATTGCCTTGCAGGCAATCGATGGTAGCCGAAGGCGCTCTCGACGCGCTGAACTGTCCATCCGGTGTCAGGGCATGATCCAGCAGGTAGGCGCAAGCCCGGCCAATGCGCTCATCCTCACCGACCCACGCGCCCAATTGGGCCAGCAGGATCAGCGCCCACACCGTGGAGCGATATTTGGGATTGTAGCCAGGACCCGGCTTTACCCAAAAGCCCGCAGGCTCCATCTCCGTCAGGATGGCCGAGATGGGTCCTTGGCGGTGCGCCGCCTGTCGCGCGGCCGCCAGCTCTGGATCGTCGGCCCGCAGGCCCACCAGATCCCGCAGCGCCAGGTAGCGCGCTCCGGGCGAATCGGGCTCTAACAGCCAGGGCAGCGCATCCCCTGTCAGCAGCTCGCCACCCATCATGGATCCACCCTCCCGTCATCGTTTAGGGGCGCGCCCCACGGTGCCGCGGACGCGCCCCTACGGATATTGAATACAGCAGCTCGCTGCTCAGGCCTTACAGCCCCTCGTGCTTTTCCTGGATGGCGCCGGCCAGGGCATCAAGGGCCGCAAAGGTATCCTCGCGGGGATGGCCCTTACACAGCACCGTGCCCAATACCTCGACCTTTAGATTCGGAATCAAGGCCGAGATCTGCTCGACCGCCTTGGTGCCCCAACCGTACGAACCAATGATGGCGACATACCGTAGCTTGGGTCGCAGCGCATTGGCCAGGTGGGTGGCCGAAAAGACCGTCGGGTGGGGACCACCATGTACTGTGGGCGTGCCGATCACCACCGTCGCCGCGTCCACCAACGCCATGGCCAGCTTGCCGATGTCGGTGACGGTCAGATCAAACAGCTTGACCTCGACGCCTCGCTCCACAAGAGCGGTCGTCAAATAGTCGACCATGGCCTGGGTGCTGCCGTGCATCGAGATGTAGGGTATCACCACCTGATTCGACACACGCTCCGACACCCAATTTTCATAGGCCGACAGGATTCCCTCCGGTCGATCGTAGATCGGCCCATGCACGGGTGCGATCAGCTCCAGCTCCAGCCCGCGGATCTTTTTGAGGTTGTTGATCAGGATCTTGCGGAAGGGCATCATGATCTCGGCATAGTAGCGCTTGGCCCCTTCCATCACATACGGCTCGCTGCTGGCATACAGGTTCGAGGTCGCCAGGTGCGATCCAAACAGATCGCAGGTGAACAGAATGCGATCTTCTTCCAGATAGCTGACCATCGTTTCGGGCCAGTGCACCCAAGGCGTGTGGACAAAACGCAGCGTCTTGTCGCCCAGCGACAGCGTCTCGCCATCCTCCACCGTCTTGATACGCTCTGCCTCAATGCCCACATGGTCGATCAGCAACGACTGGGCCTTGGGACTACACACCACCGTCGCCTCGGGATGGATCTCCAGGACCTTGGGAATGGCGCCCGAATGATCCTGCTCGGTGTGGTGCGAGACAATATAGTCGATCCGCTCCACCCCGGCCAATTGCTCCAACAATACCTCCTCCCAGGCCGGATCGACGGTATCCATGAGGGCCACTTTTTCCGAGCCCTCTACCAGAAAGGCGTTATAGCTGGTGCCATCGGGCAGGGGGATTAACGAATCGAACAGTCGCCGGTTCCAGTCGACGGCCCCAAGGCAGTATACTCGATCTCGAATCTTTCTCGGTTTCATGACAAACTCCTTTTTGCAGGCCCTATTTCGATCGCAGTAAGCCAATGATCTGCTGGGGGTGGGCTTGCTCCTCATTCCATTATGCACCAAAAGAACCTCTTTGTCAAATGAATTCAAAATTCCCCCTTGCGCTCTCGCCTGGGATGGGATATAATGAAACCAGGCCGCCCCACAGGGTGGCATACCAGGACAAGGATTGGGAAAGCCAATGACAAGCGAACTGGATGAACTACACGAGCTTCTGGAGCAGCTCGAGGAGGACCGCCGGTCATCCATCACCGGCAAGCTCCACTTTCTGTCGGATCTGAACGGCGAACGTCTGGCCGAGGTATGCGCCGCCTGGGAGACCTATGCGGTGGACCAACGGCGACGCCTGATCCACGCCATGGTCGACCTGGCCGAAGCCAATTTCGAGGTCAATTTCGACGCCCTATTCCGCCACTGTCTGACCGACCCCGACGAAGAGGTACGCACTGCAGCCATCGACGGGTTATGGGAAGATGAAGAAGTGGGCCTGGTGGCCCCCTTGCTGACCATGTTGCGCCGCGATCCCTCCCCGCACGTGCGCGCCGCCGCCGCTATCAGCCTGGGGCGCTTTGTTCTGGCGGGCGAACTCGAAAAGCTGGATGAGACGATTCTCCAACGGATCGTCGCCGAACTCTTGGAGGTGGTCCATCTGCCAGCCGAAAGCGTCGAGGTTCGGCGCCGGGCTCTGGAATCGGTGACCTATTCCAGCCAGATCCAGGTGCGCAGCCTTCTCGATAGCGCCTACTATGATTCGGACGAACGGATGCGCCAGAGCGCCATCGTGGGCATGGGCCGCAGTTGCGACGAGCGCTGGATCAAATACCTTCTGGCCGAGATCGAAAGCGACTCGCCGGCCATGCGGTACGAAGCTGCCTGGGCCTGCGGCGAATTGGGGCTGCCCCGCGCCGTCAGCCACCTGGCGCGATTGGTCCAAGACCCCGACCGCCAAGTGTCCAACGCTGCCATCTGGGCGCTGGGGCAGATCGGTGGGACCGAAGCGCGTCAGGCGCTGTTGGATGCCTACGAGGATGCCGATCGCGACATGCAAGCCGCTTTGGACGATGCCATCGCCGAGCAATCGCTGGCCGATGGCGAGATCGAATTTACCCTCTATGATACTGAAGCCTTGGCCGATGATGCCCGTCTTTTCGACTTGATCGATCCGATCGACGACGGGTTTGATTACCAGGACGAAGAGGACTATGACGATGACGACGCCTACCCGTACGATGACGAGTAGGCCGCGTGGCTGACCGTTTGCCCCCGTGGACCCAGGCATCGCTCCCTGCTCATGCCTGGGTCGATGGCCATCAAAACCAGCCTTGAGGGAGACACCCCATGGCCCGAGAGATCTATGTAGTCGGCCACAAAAACCCCGACACCGACTCGATTGTGTCGGCCATTGCCTTTGCCGAATTGCTGCGAACACGAGGAGAACCCAGGGTGACGCCGGCCCGCCAGGGGGACGTCTGGCGCGAGACCCAATATATCCTCGACCGCATGGGGGTGCCCGCGCCCATTCTTCTGGAGGATGTGCGCCCCACCGCCCGCGACGTCATGACCACCACGCCCATTGTGGGGCACGTGGCCGAATCGGCCTACGCCATCGGCAAGCGCCTGCGCGACAAGCAGATCCGAGCCATTCCCCTGGTGGATGATGACAGGCGACTGGCGGGGCTCATCACGGTCGAGGACTTTGCGCACATCCTTCTCACCGAGCTGGAGCCCAGCGCCATGGACGTCGTCCATCTGGACGTGGGCAACGTCGTCGAGACTTTGGGCGGACGGTTGTTGGCATCGGCCAAGAGCCGCCGGTTGAGAGACAAGGTCATGGTAGCTGCCATGGACCTGGAATCGATGCGACCGCGCATCGAACCCGATATTCTCATGGTTATGGGCGACCGCGCCGACGCCCAGCGCATCGCCATTGAGGAGGGTGTGGGCGCCCTGGTCATCACCGGCGACCTGCCCATCTCGGACGAGATTGTGGAACTGGCCCGCGCCCACGATGTCACCCTCATCTCGTCACCGCACCACACCTTTACCACCGTCCGACTACTGAACCTGAGCATCCCGGTCTCTCACGTGATGCGTCGCGACAGAGCCTTTGGGAGACCCGAGGACTCATTAGACGAGCTGCGCCGCAAGCTCGCCGGCCAACTGACCATTCCCATCATCGACCATGAAGAGCGCGTGGTAGGGGTTGTGTCGCGCAGCGACCTCATCAACCCCATCCGCCACGGCGTGTATTTGGTCGACCACAACGAGCGGAGTCAGACCGTGGACGGACTGGACGAGGCCGATCTGCTGGGCATCATCGACCATCACCGCATTGCCGATATTCAGAGCGCAGCCCCGGTCTATTTTCGTAACGAAACCGTCGGTTCCACCAGCACCATCATTGCGGGGCTGTATCGAGAAGCGGGCATTCCCATCCCACCATCTATCGCCGGGATCTTGTTGGGCGGGGTCATCACCGACACGGTGTTGTTTCGCTCACCCACCAGCACTCCGCGGGATCAAGAGGTAGCCGGCGAACTGGCCACCCTCTCCGGGCTCGACCCGGAGGAATTTGGCCGCGAAATCTTTGCCGTCGTCTCGGACCTTTCGGGGCGCTCGCTCCGAGAGATTGTGACCACGGACTTTAAAGAGTTCCGAATCGAAGACATGCCCTTTGCCATCGGCTATCTGGAAACCGTGCATCGGCGCCGTGTCGACGAGATCCGCGACGATCTACTGGCCGAGATGCGCACCCTGCGCGGCGAAAAGGGGTACGCCGCCCTGTTGTTCATGGTAGTCGACATTGTTCAGGGTCAAACCGAAATCCTGATCGTGGGTATGGAAGAGACTGTAGCCGAGGCATTGGGCGCCCCCTTGACCTCGGCCCACACCGTAATCATCGACGGTGTGATGTCGCGCAAAAAGCAGGTGGTGCCCGTACTGCCTCGAGTGGCACGAATGGCTAAAGAACGCGACTGAGGCGCGACCCGAGAGGGCAGGCACCCTCCCTGCCCCCTCCCTACCCGTGGTTCAGGCCCACTCGGCCGCAACAGCCTGATGCAGCGGAAGCGCCGCAAAAGGAGGTTCGCCCACCCAATCCATGGTCCCAAACACACGAGCAACATCGCGTGGTTGATCAAAATCAAACCCCACAAAGGAGGCCCAAGTGAAAGCAGGTAGTCTGGTTTTCGTGTTCGCCTTGCTGGTCCTGATCCTGGTGGCTGTGCCTGCCTCGCTGGCAGTGCAGGAACTGGAGGGGGCCGCCGCCCCGGCCCTCGACTCGCTTCAAATCGGTCCCACCCCTTCCGCGATCACGTGGGACAAGACCGTAAATGGCATCACCTGGACCCCCGACATGACGCTGCCCGTTCAGACCTCGGACATGATCGAGGTGGTCGAGGCATTGCACCCCACAGAAACGGGACACGCGTTTGATCAAATCGAGCTATGGCAGCCCGCCCATCTGCAGTTGGTCGAATGGGAGGCTACCGCCGGCGACGTGTGGATAGACCCTCTCGGCATCATCACCTGGACCGGCGAGATCACCACCCTCGAAACCCTCACCTTGACCAAGTGGTTCCACGTTGAGCCCTGCACCTGGACCCTGACCTTTCTGGAGGAGAGCCTGTCGTGGGACGAGCTCCTCCTGGAAGAACGACCGGTGGAGATCCACAAAACTCCGCCCCTGCTGAGCATCGAGGCAGAGGGCGCCAGCGAGGGCCCCAGCCCCGTCTATCCCGGTCAGCCCGTGCCCTTTACCCTGATCTATACCAACAGCGGCGGCTATGAGAACGACGTCGAGATCCGTAATACCTTTCCACCTGAAGCCCCCTTCCTCAGATCGTCGCCGCCGCCCGACCGGGTGGACGACAACGGCCTGTGGGCCGAATGGGACGTGGGCGACCTGGAGCAAGGGGACGTCGGATCGATCGACGTGACGGTCCTGGTCAACTACGGACTGCCCGTTTCGACGACCTTTGAGGTCTGGGACGGTATCTACAATCACGTCGACGAACTACAGGATGACGTCTGGATCCCCTTCCACATCGAGCTGCTCCCTGTCATTTGGGACAAAACGGTCGATGGCGTCAACTGGGCGCCGGGCATGGAGATCACCGTGCAAACCTCCGACACGATCCAGATCGTCGAGGCCATTCTCCCGGTGGAGCTGGGGCACACCTTCACCCAGACCGAACGCTGGGACCCGACGCGCCTGGATCTGGTAGATTGGCAGGTGACCGGCGGCGCCGTGATCACCGGCAACGGGGAATTGCTCTGGACCGGCGAAATACTCACTCCCGAACCCATTATGTTGACCAAATGGTTCCACGTGGAGCCATGCACCTGGCTCGACACCCTCCTGGAAGAGAGCCTGTGGTGGGACGACATCCTCCTGGAAGAACGACCCGTGGAGATCCACAAAACTCCGCCCCTACTGAGCATCGAGGCGGCGGGCGGCGGCCCTGTGCTCCCCGGCCAGACGGTCAGCTTTGGCTTGCTCTACGCCAACACCGGAGGCTATGAGAACGACGTCGAGATCCGCGTCGAGTTTCCACCCCAGGCCCCTTTCTTGGTCTCTTTTCCGCCGCCCACACGGGTGGACGTCAACGGCCTGTGGGCCGAATGGGACGTCGGCGATCTGGCCCAGAGCGATGAGGGGCAGATCGATGTGACGGTCCACATCGCCCACGACACCCCGGCATCGACCACCCTCCCGATCTTGGCCGGCGTCTACGATCACGTCAACGTCAAGAAGGACGAGGCCACCGTCCAATTCCACGTCGAGTCACCCCTGCAGTGGGAAAAGACGGTGGATGGCCAAACCTGGCTGCCGGGGCTGACCATCACCCGCCAGACGTCGGATACAATCGAGGTCGTCGAGACGCTGCAACTCCAACCGACATCTGCTGCGCTCGCCACAGATTCAGCCACAACGGTGGATTCCTCGGAACCGGCCGCCATCGATTCGGTGCTGTGGGACCAAACCCGATCTTCGTCGCTCTTTTTTCCCAGCCAGGACTTTGCCAGTGTGTTTGATGCGTACGACATCTATGCCGCCGACGATTTCCAGAACCAAACGCCCTGGGCCATCGGCCGCATCACCATTCAGGGCGGCTGGCCCACCGGTCCGGTTGACCTCCTGAACGCAAGCGCCCTGCACTGGTACATCTTTCCTGACGAGAACGGCGACCCGGCTGGTATTCCGGGCGACGGCAGCGAAATTTGGCATGTCTCTCTACCGCCCACCGATCCCCAGGTCCTCTTGGGCACGGAGAGCTTCATCGGCAATGTGCAACTGAGTCCGGCGGCCCCGATCAACCTGCCGGCGGGCACCTGGTGGTTGGTGTTCTTCCCCAGCATCGGCGAAAACCTCGATGTGCGATATGGTTGGCAAGGCGCGCCCGGTCAGGTGTGGCGCGAGTACGGCCAGTTGAACAACCCCGGTGGTGGATTCACCCAGCTTGAACCCGGCTGGAACGACAACCCCAATCGAGCCGATTACTCCTTCCGCCTCGACGGACTCGCCACGCCCCCGGCTACCTTTGCCCAGGTGGAGCGCTGGGATCCCGCCCACTTGACTCTGGTCGATTGGCAGGTGACCGGCGGCGTCGTGATCACCGGCGACGGCGAGTTGAACTGGACCGGCGAGATCAACGGCCCAGCGACCATCGTTCTGACCAAGCACTTTCACGTCGAGCCCTGCACCTGGACCCAGACCGAATTGGACGAGGAGCTGTGGCTGAGTGGAGCCTTGCTGGAAGAGCGGCCGGTAACCATCCAAAAGCTCGCGCCGGTTCTCTCCCTGACCGCCACCGGGGGCGGCGAGGTCCTCCCCGACGAACAGAGCCATCTCACGTTTTTCTACGCCAACACCGGCGGCTACGAAAACGACGCGTGGATCCGCAGCACCTTCCCGGCCGAGGCCCCATTCCAGACCTCCCTTCCCGTGCCCCATCGAGTAGATCCCGCCGGATTGTGGGCCGAGTGGGATCTGGGCGACCTGGCCCAAGGCGACCACGGCAGCATCGACCTCACCGTGTCCGTGTCGGTCCGGGCGCAACCAGAAACGATCCTGCAGGTCATCAGCGGGCTCTATGATCACACCGACGTAGAGCGGAGTACGGCAACCGCCGACCTGATCGTGACCACAAGTCCGATCCCCACCCGACGAGTTCTTTACCTGCCCATCGTTCTACGGATCGCAGCGCCCTAGGAGCCTGCTGAACAACCCCCTGTGTGGGGGCAATTGTACCTTTACA
>CAZNQW010000086.1:0-15159 GCA_964575225.1 uncultured Anaerolineaceae bacterium
GGGCAGTTGAGGTTCTTCTCCTTGCCACTGCTCGTGGCGGATAACAATCCGCCAGCTTGGGTGGTGGGAGGGTGGCAGGCAGCTAAAAGCCGGGCAAGACCCTTACCATATCCCAGCCATCCCCCTGCCGCTGGAGTGCAAAAGCAGGGTGACGGCGAAGGTCATCGATGCTCACTGCAAGACGAAAGGGAAACAGCTCCGGCAGCCGCAACAGGTCGGCAAAGGGCATTTCTTCCGCAGGGTGGGCAAACAAGGCGCAGGCGAGCAACCAGACCTGCAGGTCCGGGCGACTGGCCCCGAGAACGTGAGGTGATGGTGCATAGGTCGAGCGCAAGCTTGAAGGCACGAGCAGCCCCCAATCGCGTAGAGAAAACATGGCGCGTTCTACAGCCTTGGACAGGGAGCCCAATTCGCCGCGCTCGGTGATCAACCGTTCCTTCACCATCGCCGGCGTGATGGCGCGCTCCCGCCGGCCGAGCTGCCCAACCGTGGCGGCCACCTCGCGGAAGAAGGGATAGGCTATCAGTGTTAGCCCGTAGTGCAGCCACAACCGGTCGTCCACAACGGACAGCGTCTCGAAGAAACCCAAGGCGTCCCGGTGCAGACCGGGAGCAAGCTCGGCACTCTTGCCCCAGATGTTGATGAGAATATCTATGGCCTTGCGGCGGTTTTCATCGCTCGTGATGTCCTGTTTGAGCACAGGATCGAGGCGGGCTCGAATCTCGGCCAGGTCGCCTGTCTCGGCCCGGAAGGCGGCCGCGGCATCGAGCCAGGAGCGAAAGATGTTTCGATTAAAGCCGATTCCTTTGTCCATGCTCAGGCCAATGTGATGGTCACCAGAGGGACCACGACCTCATCCAGGGTGGGACCGCCGTGGGTGACGACGATCTCGTCGGCCAGGGCAAAGGCCTGCCGTCCCTGGGGCATCAACACCCACGCGCTCTCTGGCAGCAGGCCATCCTGGCTCCAGAGGATCGTCTGGGCAAAGGCGCTCTGCACGTTGGCGGCGGCCTGCCGGTTGTCATAGATACGGGCGCGCTTGCCCCGCGTTTGCACGGTGAGTCCCTCCGAGGGCTGCCCTATGCCCTGAACCTCGACGTGGCCGTGGTCGCTGGCGACGTACAGAGTAAAACCCTGTGCCAGCAGGCTGACGATCACGTCTTCGAGCTTCTTGCCGTAACTACCCAGCCAGAGGCGCAGAGAAGCCTGGAAATCGGCGGCGCCCAGGCTGGTGTTATGAACCATATCATCGATCTTGCGGTCTGTCAAGCAAACGGCCTGGAGGCGAATGTTCTCCAATTCCGCCGGAGGCCCGGCGGGGTCGAGGGCGAGGTGGAGGCAGGCACATGCTTCGGCAGGAAGCCCCTGCTGCCCCCAAAAGACGGACCACAGCCTGGCTTCGTTGCGGCTCGTGGGCCAAGGGGGAAGGTCCGCCGGGCGAAGACCGCCGACCAGGGCATGGCGGGAAACAGCGGTGATGGTGGGGATCTGGGCCAGCAGGAGTTGTTCCTGGAAACGCCAATTGGGATGGCGAGCGCGCCACGTTGGGCCGATCAGCGTCCAGTCCTCCAGAGACAGGCCGTCGAGGACGAGCAAGGCGATCCGGTCGGCCTGGCCCTGACGCTGTTGGTAGGCCAGGTAGTGGGGCACGTGGTGGAGGTGGTGCGGCACGGGCAGCCGCGGCCCGCCCAGGGGCGCGGAGCGCCGCTGGAGCCAGCGCAGGAACGCGGCATCCAAATGCGCTTCGATTCCCCGGCAGGCTACCTGCCCGGCCTCGTCCAGTCTGACGTCGGCCTCGTGGCGAAGGGTATTCAGCTCGGCCCAGGCGCGGGCGATGTTCTGCCACTCCTCCCAGCGCGCCTCCGATGGATCGGTTTCCAGGTGTCCTGCCAGGGTGCTCAACAGCTCGGCCAGGCGGCGCGGCCGGCGATCCTCATCCGGCTCCAGAAGGGCGGGCCGCGCCCAGCGGGGCAATCTCTGGGGGTTCTCTACGGCGAGTGGTTCCAGGGTGCCGCTGCGCACCAGGCCGGACACGGCATCCTGCAGAGCGCCGTCCCCTTCGAAGGGCAAGAGATAGTGGATGGGCGCTTCGCTCAGGAGTTGGCCCGTCTGTTGTTGCACGTAGGCCAGCCACTGTTGTGTCACAAAGCTGGCGAATGCCTCGTGATCCGTTAGCATCTCTTTCAGGGGCCATGCAGTGTAGGCAGGGTTTGATCTCAAGCACTCCAGCAGGTGGGCGCTTGGCAGAGGTGGCATGGGATCGGCTTGCCGGTGGTAGCCGTCAAGCCAGGCGATGAAGCGGGCCGGCTGGTGCAGTGTATCAAGATCGGCGGCAAAGGCATGGCGCAGGACATGGACGATGGTCGCCCGCTGGCCCAGACGGCGCGGCGCGGGTGGAGATTGAGCCAGCCGCCAGCGCTGTGCCGGCGATAGGGTGCGCACGACGGGATAGGCCAGATTGGGGAAGAAGGTGTGCAGCGCAAGGGTGACGTGATGGCCCTGCTGCCAGAGGTCGTAGGGCAGCTCCTCCAATAGGCCGGGGGTGACGATGATCAGGGGACGGTCGATGCTAAACGGGCGCGCGGACTCGACCCGCTGGCGCAAATGGATTGGATCGTATTCATCCAACAAGGCCAAGCCGCGATCGGCCAGCGCTGCCAACACGTGCTCGTCGGCCAGGACCCCGTCCGGGTCGCTGGCGAGGATGAGAGAGTGTGTGTGAGGCGGGAACTGGGAGAGAACGGCATTCAGCATACTACGCCCGCATTCCTTTACTGAGGTTCGCCCGAGTCGTTGGCAGCATCACGTCTCGTGGGAGATATAGACCTGATCATCCCTGGAACGGACAAAGATCCATGCGATGAGTTTCGAAAAAAAAACGGTAAGAAGGTGGCCATTTGAGCCAATCGTGCTTCTCGTCGCGTCTGGCGCAGGGTTCGGAAGCTGACGGCGAGCAATTTCATTCGCTCTGTTTTGGAAAGGTAATGTTCGCTGGTCATTTGCTTGCTCTCAACGCGGCGTTGTCATAGTACATCAACAGATCCGGATCTTCTTGCAACACCCGTTCCGGCAGCCGCTTGGCCACGTGGACGATGGTGGCATAGTCGCGGCGATGCCAGGCGTCGGCAAAGCCGGCGCGAACCGCCTCGGTGCGGAACTGGCGCAGGCGGCCTCGCCCCTCGACGTAGCGGGCGAACTCGCGGAGCAGGGCGCGCTGGCGCAGCTTTTCCAGGTCGCTGGCCCGGTTGGGATCGGGCACGTACCAGCGCTCCTGGCCGTCCTGGAGAAAGCTCTGTTCCAGGACCTCGCTCAGCTCGGGCAGGGCTTCGTAGGGCGCCTGGTGGAGCTGGCGCAGGAACTGTGGCTGGATCTCCTGATAGGTCTGGGGTCGGCCGCCGGTGGCAGGGTCCAACTGCTGGCGCAGCCAGCGGATGCAGCTCTTCTCGTCGCTGACAAAGAGAGCGAGCTGGGCCACCTCGCCGGCCTGGAGGCGGGCGCGATCGTACTCGGGCGCCTGCTCGGACAGAAAGTACATGCCGTCCCGCTCGACGAATCGCTCTCGGAGCCCGGCGTGGAACTCGGCGGCGGAGAGGGGCACTGTGGCCCCACGCTGGATGTGAAAGGCGACCATGCGGTCGTAGAGCAGATCGGACTGTCGCTCGGCGACGACCTCCAGCTTACCGTCCTGCGGGACGACCACGGGCACCTGGGCCAGGTGGTGGCGGACAAAAGTCCAGGCGCCGTCGGGGGTGCCAGCCTGCCGCTGGAAACAGCGCTCAACCCCGGTGCGCGGTTTGTAGGCCGAGATGACCAGGTCCTGCCTGGCAGCACTGCTGGCCGTAGCCTGGCGGTAGGAGCGCTGCTTCTTGTCCAGCACCCGCACATCGGCCACGACAAAGCCGACGGACAGGAGCGCTTCCTGGATGGCGTTCCAGACGGCATTGTGGCTGTTGTGGAACTCGACGGTCATCCAGCGGCCGGGCTTGAGGCAGCGGAAGAAGCTGCGGAAGGCATTGCGCATCAGCTCCTGGTAGTCTTGCAGCGTCTTCTTCTTGGCCTGGTCGATGATGGCCTCCGGCCCGCTGTCGGTGCGCACGCCGTGCCACGATTCGACGATATAGTTGAGGTCGGCGTAATAGATGTTCTCCCCAAATGGTGGGTCGGTAAAGATATAGTCCACGCTGTTCTCCGGGGCTGGGGCAGCGGCGGCTGACTGGGTGGCGATGGCCACGCTGCCGGCCTGGTGGTGAAAGCCGGAGAAGGCACTCACCAGGCGCTCGACTTTGCCGTCCAAGATGTACCAGGGCGACACTTCGGAGATGAGCGACGAGATGTAGTACACGCCTGTCAAGTAGCGGTTGACTTGTGAGAAATGGGTCGGCCCATAGCGGTTTTGTAGGGACATGCCCGAGATTGCTTGTTCCACAGCAAAAAGGACAAAGGCTCGCAGCCGTGGATTGGAGACGGCGGCTGCTTTTTTCCAAAGGGCGCTCAGGGCATGGCTGGGGCGGGGCAGGAACAGGTGGTGCAGGTGGGTCACGCCCTTTGGCGCGAGCCGGCTGCCGTGATACATCCGGGCAATGGGCAGTGGATTGGAGGGCAGGCCCTCGGGCACGCTCAAAGCCTCAATGCGCGCCAGTACCTCGCGATCGTGTTCACCGAGAGTTTTCGAGTGTTTGGTGCGCCCAACCTTGTACTCGATGAATGCTGGCTGGAGCTTTAGGCGCTCAACTGTCTTGCCCAGGATCGGATCAAAGGTGGTGACCAGGTTTCGATCGAGATTACGCTTGCCCAGCAGCGTGCTGCAATGCGGGCAAGCAAATTCATCCTTAACCCGCTTGGTCTCCGGGTCCAGGGCCTCGTCCAAAAAAACGACCTCACTGCTGCACTGGGGGCAAAAGAACACCTCGCTCCAGACGACATAGTTGATGCGCGCCTTCACCCGGTGCGGGTGGTCGCAGCGGGGGTGCCATGTCTCGTACATCCAACCGATCTCTTCTTGCAGCTCGCGCAGGATGCGCCGCGCCTCCCGCCCGAACGCGGCAGCGTCCAGGGGCGTGTTATAGTTGTAGGCGATAAAGGTTGCTGCCGGTGAGAGGTCGACCAGCAGTGCCTTGCGCCCTCCCAGGCGGGAGATGGCCTCGTCGCCGTCGTAGATCAGCCCCTCCTCATCCACGCGATAACCAAGTTCGCCCACCTCGCCGCGGTCGGCGCACAGTTGGGCAGCCACGCCGGTCATGCCGGTGCCGCAAAAGCCGTCGAGCACGACGTCGCCGGGGTCGGTGTAGTGCAGGATGTAGCGCATCACGGCCTTGTGAGGGACCTTGGTATGGTAGCCGTGCGCGCTGTAAATCGCTCCGCCCTTGCCCTCGCTGACGTCGCTGGCAAAGGGCTCGCGTTGGTACACAGGGCGGCGGCCATTGCCATTGCCGTTGCCGTTGTCATCGCTGTCATCGGGCAAGTTGAGCGTCTGGCGCAGCTGGGTCCGCTCGGCCTGCCATCCTTGCAGGATCTCGGGCAAGAAGGGGTTGGGGCAGGCGGTGTAGTAGGGTGGATCGGACAGGGCCAGGATCGCTTCGTCATCGCCCAGGGGAAAACCTTCGATGGCCCGGAAGGCCGGGTCCTGGAGGTGCTGGCGGTAGGCGGTGCGCTCGTCGCCATCGTCGTCCGCTTGGTTCGGCTTGAGCTGGGTGTGATCAAGGGGCAGTTGTTCTGTCATGGGCCGCTCCACAAGATATTTGCGCGTGTCATTGAAAAGCAATTTTGGCCTTTTGCCACCATATCTCGAACTCGTCTGCCGTCACGCTCGATGGGAGGAACTCGGCCAACCTGGCTACTTCCTCGTAAATGTTCTTGATTGGCGGCATATTTACCGCATGGCCGGCTGAGAACAAGAAACGATCATGCGGTGGCGGATCGTCGCGATCGTACGCAAGCAAAGCCAGTTCTAGTTTGACGCCCTGCGTTGCCAATTGACGTTTGAGTGGCGTAATGGCCTTTTTTGTGATGCAGAGAGGTTGGTCTTTGCGGTTTTCCCAGAACATTTCGCTGGTTAGCAGTCGCAACTGGCGAATTCGTGCACTTGAGCCGGCAAGCGCAAGGGCCAGAGCGTCCAGCGCGTCAACGCTCATGTAGGGGTCGTACCACCATATGTAGTCCTGGCAGGAGGCAAGCAGGCGACGCAAGGTCATCCGGTTCGAATAGGGGGCGTCTTGTAGTAATGCCCTGCCCTGCCCGATGTGAAACGGCTCCTCTTCCTTGCTGAGTGGCTGAAATAGAGGCAGTTGGTCCGGGTCAGCAAGTACGCGGCCCAACTCCTCGGCGTACGTGGCAAGTTTGCGATAGTGAGATGGCTCGGGCAACCTCTTAAAGAAGCGATGATCGCCCACTACGAGCAGCGACAAACGAGCGCGAGTCACAGCTACGTTCAAGAGGTTGGGGCTTTCAGACATGAACCGGAAGCTCTTCTCGGGCAGGTGCTCTGTGGCAACCGCGCTAAAGATCATCACGTCGCGCTCGTCACCTTGATAGGTATGGATCGTGCCGACAAGCACGCGGCCCTCAGGTATACGCAGCCGCTCCACCAATTTACGGAGCCGATCTGCCTGTCCCCGGAACGGGGTGACAATGCCGATATCGGCGTTGCTCATACCAAAACGGTCCAGGTGCTGCACGAGATTGACCAGAAGGGGCTCAATGGTTTGCTCCTCCTGATGGTTGACGATCTGTCCCGAACTAGTGCGCTCTGAGACGCCCCTAACGTCGACCCAGTACACCCCACAGCCTCGTGCCAAGAAAGCGGCCGGAACACG
The DNA here is from genome assembly GCA_964575225.1 of uncultured Anaerolineaceae bacterium. Classification (GTDB taxonomy): domain Bacteria; phylum Chloroflexota; class Anaerolineae; order JAAYZQ01; family JAAYZQ01; genus CAZNQW01. The sequence goes on from CAZNQW010000086.1 coordinate 6,813, forward strand.
AGATAGATCGGTGTTGATTTTGAGGTAACCGTAGAAGTTCCTATCTGCGAACTGGATGATCTCTTTATGGGAACGGTAGTGCTCATCCAGCTTGATCTGGCCAGGCTTGCCACCAGTGCTGGCGGCAGCCAGATCGAAAAGGGACTTGTCTCGATAACTGAAGTGTAGTCCGATCGGTCCGTGTGCCGACAGAGATGCGTTAATTGATCTGGGCAAAGTTGCGATGTGCCGCAGTTGATTCTCGTCGCCAATGACTACAATTCGCTTGGCCCGAAATAATAGGGGCAATGCAGAAGGTATGTCACACTGAGAAGCTTCGTCAATTACGACGATATCAAAGATGCCTGGCCTGAGAGGAAGGTCTTGTGTGGAAAGATTTGTCGTGGACCAGATGGGAAACAGCTTGAGCACAGCCTCAAAGTTCTGCTCGGCCTGTTGCTTATACGCCCGGAAGCTTGTTCTCACGTTCCCGGTCAGAGCCTGGATTGCATCGAGATAACGATCGGTGGACGAGATAGACTCGGGGTCAAGCTTGCTTGCGACCTCTTTCCATTGTTCCTCGAGGATCTGCCCTGCCATGGAGTTTCGATGCTCAATGCATCGGTTCAGCTCGGCCCGGGCATCCTCCAGGCTGGGGAGCGCCTTCAGCTTTTGGCCAGTCGCGGCCAGATTCGAGTTTACCATCCACACTTGTAAGACCAGCAACCACCGCTTTAGATTCTGCAAGAGATGGTCGGGCGAAACGTATTCACGGACTCCGGCCAGTCCGGGCAAATAATCGGGATCTTGGCTGGCTTGGCTAATTGCTCGGGCCAGTGCTCTGCTGGCCATCTGGTTCTTCAGTAGGAGATTCTCGGCGCGAAGCTGTAACTGCCCCCATTGATCCAGACATGCTGCCAGTTCCGCCTGGAGCGGAGCCAGCGCTGACAGCGCTGATTCTACCAGCTCGTGAGAGTATGGGATGGCGGACAGGTCAGCATCTGTGCGCAATTTGGAGGGGACTCGGGCGTATAGCTCTTCCAGCTCGGTCTCTCCCTGCTGTAGTTCCTGTTGTGCCGTTTGAAGTGTGTGAGCCGCCTCAATCGCCTTCGAGAACTGCTGCCAGGCGTTGATCAAGTCCTCCAATGCTGCGGGGGAAACGTCTTGTGCTACAGATGGTCCTTCATGGTGGCGGCCCAAGGTGAGGTTCAGGAGCTTGCAGCACAAGTGCTTTGGCGCAGGATGCCTTTTCTGCAGATCATCGAGAGCCCGCGTGATGACGGTGTATTTGGAAGCAATGGCGTCATAGTGCTCCTGAGCCGCACCCAGTTCCTGGATGAGGGATGCTTCCAGTGGAGCAACTGGCCAGGTGCCCTCAAGCATCGAGGCGCAGATTGCCTTTGGTAGACCTCGAAATGCACGGTAAAGTTTCTTTTCGGCCGTGCGTAGGTCGGCCGAGACCTCAGCGATCTCGACTCGGATCTGCTCCGAATAGATCCGGCGCTGTTGGGCTGTATGGTTCCTGCGAGCGGTAAGCCAGACAGCCTTGGTAAAACACGTTCTTTCGTGTACAAACGTCGTCCATGCGCCGAAGGGGGCATCCTTAGAAGGTTGCTCTTCCTCTTGCACGATGCCCACCTTCACCAGAGAGGGGACCAACACTCCGAACTGGCGGACCAGACGCCGTGTTGTCCAGCCACGAGAAGTGATCTGTCGAAGCCTCTCTCCCAGTGTCAGTCGTCCTTCCAGAACACGCGCGCACCACTTGTCCAGGGATGCCAGTTGTGCGCTCGTTATTTCCCACGTCTTGGGGTTCTCGCGCTCTGCCGCGGCTTCGATTTCGGTGATGAGTGCTGCAGGAACCTCGGCACGGGCTGCCCGTACCTCCTGCTCGAGTTCAGCCAGCATTGAGTCAAACTCGCCCGTTTTCGCAGTCTCTTCTTGCTGCAAAGCGGTTAACTGCTGTTGAGTCTTGGCGCGAAGGCAATAGGCTTCTTGTGCCTCCAATGCCTGGTCCTTGATGGCGAATAATTCGCCCAAAGAGACCAAGTCCAGTACAGCGGATGATGAATCCGGTGTGCACCGTTCATCCAAGAGTCGGAGCATGTGCCGGACAACCTGGAATCGTTCCAAGACAGAGGTCATGGTTTCCAATAAACGAGCATAAGATTCCGACAGGTCGGACGTGTTTGCCTTCAGTTCATGCAGCGATTGGCGCAGTTCTTGCTCCTTGTCGAAGGCAAACTGATCCAACGTCGCGTCGACTGCCCCAGCCAGTTCGTCGGTCAGTGATTCTTTGGCTTTCTCCGCTTGTTCATGCGCCTGAACCACTTGATCCTTCAAACCTGCTATCCGGTTGTTCAGAACAAGAATGTCGACGACGTCTTTCCAGATGGATAGGTATCTTTGGATCTCGTTGAAGTCGCCAAGGGCGTCCCCGCGACGAATCTCGTCGAGTGAGACCCCGCTGCGCCGTTCCAGGAAATCCAACTCCTTGAGCAACCTCAGCTCATCTCGGTTTTCCCCCAGCACCGCCCTGATCTCTTTACCCAGGGTCGTGCGTCTTTGCATCAGTGCGTCCACTTCTTCCAGGAGCTCCCGCACCGCCGCGGTTAGCTTCAAGCCTTCATCTTTGCCTAGCATTATCTGCACTCTACCGATTGACGCTCCTAGCCCGTCTGGGAGGGAGCTTGTTAGATCTTGCACTTCTGCTCGGTAGGCTTCTTGGTCATGCTTCAAACGTTCGATCTTGTCAATTGTCTGGTGCAGCGCCTCGATTTGCCCAAGTGCCGCGTCGTGCTGTTTGCGCACCTTTTCGATCTGGCTCTGCAAGCCTCCACTGCGCACAGGAGCAAAGATCCGACGCATCTGTTCAGGGACCCGGCGCCGGAACTCGTGCTTTCCTGTTCGCACAGAGCCGGGATACTCGATCCGGCTCAAGAAGCGTTCGAACACCACATCTACCGCTCTGTTGTTCTTGCTGGCAATTAGCACGCTTTCGCCCCTCAAAATGGCGTCACCCACGATATTCACAATTAGCTGGGATTTGCCGGTTCCTGGAGGGCCAGTAACCACTGTCAATGGGTATTGAGATGCTGCCATGATGGCCCGGCGCTGGCTATTGTTGGCTGGCACCACATAGAGGCGGGGGTCCGTGGCCCGATCGGGTACCTCGGGATATGGATTGGGTACTGCTTGACTGAGAAGGTGGCGCAAGGCGGGTGGAACTTCTTCCCAATCGTGCCGGTGCAGAAGTTGTTCAAGTTCCCGCAGCAAATTGTAGGTGATGCGGTCATTAACGTGGAAGAGTATGGGGCATTCGACCATCGCATGGCGAGGCAAGTTCCTGGGGTCGAACTGGTCAGCCTGAACGCGCCGGGTCGGGAGTCCGGATACGCCTTCGATCTCGGACAGTAGCAGGGCCAGCTTTTGTTCAAAGCGTGCTACGCCTTCCTCAGCCTCGAGGGCATCGAACTTGGCAAACGTTGCATCCACCGCAATTTCCTTGTCGCTAGGCAAGGCTTCCCAGATGGCTGCAAAGTTCGGCTCAATCTCAACACTTTCACGGGTCAACCCCACACCCTTGTCGAGACGAGTGCCAGAGATGGTTATATAGAGAAGTGGCATCAACTGCCCGTCAGAATCGACGAAAAACGGGTAACTGAACGCAACGGATGGGGGCTTGCCCGCGTGCGGATCGCCCAACACGAATCGCTGCAACCTGTCGGCAGACCCGGGATCGTTATATCTGATCACATAGGATGGCAGTTCCTGACGCAAGAAGTCCCCGTTCAGGCCTGGCAGGAACAAACATGTCTTTTGGATGTCTGCGGGCTTGATGACATACCGCAGACGGTTCTCTTCTCTCAAGCAGTCGATGTAATAGGTGAGGAGTTTTTTCCAGCTTGCTGCACTGGTAACTCTGTCGATCATATGTTCTTGTGCTCCAATACCTTTGCAGCTAAACGGCTATGGGACTATCTATCCAGGGTCAAGCGGGTATTCCGCTTGTCGTGTCCGAACATTGTCCGTTCAACAAAGTCGTCAAAGCGCTTCTTTAACTGCTCGCAGGTGCAAGGCAGCCCTCCCTCCCGTAACGCGGCCAACAAATCGTCCACCGCCAGGGTCAGTGCCTGGATCCCGCGCAGAGCCTGGGTAGCTGCCGTCACGAACCCGTCGGGGATCGTTGCCTCCTGGTCGCTTTGTGCCAGAAACTGCTCGATGGGTCGCCGCTCGGCAGGCGTCATGGCCGCCAGACTGCCCTGGGCCGTCTCGCTGGTCAGGGCGCTCTGCAGCGCCTGTCGCCAGCGCTCCAGCATGTCGTCCAATCGCTGGTCCAACTGGTCGAGCACCTGGTCGGCCTGGCCAGCCTGCCGCTGTTGGGCAGGGCGCAAGCCGCAGTGGGGGCAGGTCGGCGTGTCGGCGATGGCGCCCTCGTGGAACTGGCGGCAGGTGGGCAGCGAGCTGATCGTCTCGACCCAGCTCTCCAACTCGGCGCGGTTAGGGGCTAGCAATTCGACGCGGGCCAGGGTGTTCAGGGCCTCCAGGCGGGGCGAACCGTACATGCGCCGGCGGCGGTCGTCGGCCTGGGGACCGAGCGCCAGGCGGCGGTGCAGCTCGGCATAGGCGGCGACGTACTTCTCTTTCAGGCTTTCCAGCGTGCGGGTCAGTGTTTGAGCGCTGCGGGCGTCGTGCGCAGCCCCCCGGCCCTGGCGACGCACATCGTCCAGCATGGTCTGGCGGGTGGCAGCGGCCTGCTGGGACCAGGGATGATCGGCAGGCAGGTTGGCCTGCGCCTCGGCCAGGTAGCCCGTCAGGGGCTGGATGCGGTCCACCAGGGCCAGCAGACCCTCGGCCCGTCCGGCCACCTGGCGCTGCGCGATTGCCTCGCTCACGTCGTTCACCGTCAAGCGCAGGTTACGCAGCCGGCCAACGATGTTAAACCGGGTCAGCTCCTCGAGGAATCCCTTGTAGCCGCGCAGGTGGGGCAGGAGGTCCAGGCTCGAGAGCGTCACAGCCGGCAGATCGGTGCCGGCCACCACACCCGATTCTGACTCGATGGTGAAGCGGTCGGTGAACAGCGGCGCGTTCCAGAGTTTCGGCCCCTGCTGCACCCGGCCCAGGAGGGTGGCCGTGCGCTCCAATTCGGCGTTGACGGTGTGGTGCAGCTCCTGCACTGCCTGCTCGCGGGTGTTCTCGTTGCGGATCAACCCCGGCGACAGGCCCAACCCCTCGAAGATCTGCACCCAGGTGTTGACCGGCAGGGCGCGGGGGCGGCTGTAGAAGCGGAAGCCGATCAGGTCGGCGATGGCCATCGTTGCCGCGCGCTCGACCGTGCTGGCGTCCAAGGTTTGGCGCCCGCCCAGGTCGAGGACCACGTCGCCGTTGTAAGCCAGGGCCACCAGGATGACGGCCACCCACTCCGGCTCCAGGTGGAACGCGGGGTCCTTTTCGATGGGCTGGATGCCGCCGGCCACCTGGACGATCACCTCGCCGCGATTGACCACCTGGCCCTCGGGCTTGCGCTGGAGCATGTCCAGGAAGTGGCGGGCATAGGGCGAGCTGTAGGGGCGCACGGTGCCCTGCTCGTCCACCAGCTTCAGCCCTTCCAACACTGCGGCTGCCAGGTTGGTACGTCCCCGCCCGGTGAGAGCGCGTATGGCTTCCATGGCGTTGGTGGGCCGGGCTGGCTCGCTGATCGGCTGGCGGAGGGCGGGAAAGGCGGGATAGTTGGGGTAGCGATCCTCAAAATCGGGGGCCAACAGGTACGCAGCCACCAGTTGCAGCAGTTCTTCGACGGTCCGGCTGGCTGTACTGCGCGTACGGGCCAAGACGGCGTTCACCGGCTCACTCACACCCTGGTGGGTGATCTGAAGGTGCTCGGTCAACTGGTCGCGCAGCCAGCGGTTGAGCCGGGGCTGGTACTCGTCGTCGGCTTTCTGGGCATAGACCTCGCGGTGCGAAGCTGCTTCCACCGACATGGCTCGGGCACCGGCATAGAGACGCACCATCTCTTCGAAGGCGTGATCCAGGCCGGTCAGTTGCAAGATCACCTCGTCGGCGCGCTGCTCGTCGTGCCACTGGCGCCGGAGAAAAGGCGGCAGCACGTAGACGTAGAAATCGCGCGGCGGCTGGGCCGTGCTGCGCTCGTCGGGCGCCCCGAAAAATATGTAGCCGGGACGGGTCACCCGGCGCTCTACCCAGGGCAGCTCGTAGAACCAGATCTTGTGGCCGGTTACATGGGTCGTGTCGCCCAGGGTGAGCACGCGTTGCAGGGCATCGAAAAAGTAGATGTTGAGGTCACCCTCGTCCATGAACTCGCCCCGCTCGCGGATTTTGGCCTCAAAGTCGATGTCCTTTCGCACATCCAGGTAATACTGGTCGTTGGCGTCGTTGACCGAGATGTACTGACCGCTGACGGTGCGCATGATCTCGCGCAGGGCCACCTGCACCTGGTCCAGCAAAAAGTCGGCCGAAGGCTCGGGCAGGAGCACGTGCAGGCAGAGGGTGTCGCGCAGCTCCTCGGGCGTGGCGCCCAGCGGTACATAGATATCGTCGGTGGTCAGGCGGTGAACGCTGAGGGCATGGACGATGCGGAGCGCCATCGGCAACAGGTGTTCGCGAGTGTAGGCATTGCGAATGCGGCCCTCCAGCACGTTGCTCTTTTCCACGACCTCGGCCACGCCGGGCAGGCTGCGCATGGCGGGATTCTCGCGCAGTACGTCCCAGTAGTGGTCGTAGGAGATCAGTCCGGGCCGGTCGGCCGGCACTTCCTGGTCGAGCAGCCCGCGCATGGCCAGGCTAAAGGTCTTGAGCACTTCCCGTTGTTCGGCCACGTACACACGCTCAAAGGTGTCGATGTAAGCCGGGTGGATGGGAAAGAGCCGGGCGAACTCGTCCAACCGCTCGGCCAGGCGGCTATAAAGCGGAGCGAATTGCCGCAGATGCTCGACGATGTGTGCCATCTGTTCGTCCGTCTTTTTTAGAAGGCGGTGAGAGACGACGTAGGCTATGTCCTCGCGGGCGATGCGCACCTGCTCAAAGCGGTCGCGCACCCGTCGCAATTGCTGGGCGACGAAGGCAAAGCGCGGACTGTCAAAGAGGGTCTCTTGCAAGCCGCCCAGGAAACGGAACGGGCATTGGGCCGCCACTTCGCCCAGCTCGCGCAGAAAGCCCAGGTCGAGAATCAGGGCGCGCTGCTCGCGGCTGCGCAAATAGTCCAGCAACTCGTCGACCACCAGCAGGATGCCCTGGTCGGGGTAGCGTTCCTGGAAGGCGGCCATGGCGGCGACGATGAGGTCCTGGTTGTTGGTCACCTGGTCGGCGGGCGGGAAGGTGTAAGGCGTGCCCCAGCGCGCCAGGGCGACCTCCAGCTCGCGCAGCAGCATGTCGCGCAGGCTGCCCGTCACGCCGCCGATCACCGCCCGGACCACCTTGAAGTGCCCCGAGATGGCCTGGGCTGCAGCCTGCACCCCGGCGTGATCTATGTCGGACAGCAGGTCGGGGTATTCGGCCAGGGCCGAGACGACCGACATCAGGTGCGACTTGCCGGTGCCATAGTTGCCGACGACCAAGACGCCCTTGTTGTCACGGGGGACCAGGAACTGGATTTGAGGGATGACAAGGTCTATCAGTTGGTCGGCCATCCGGTCAGAGATGACGTAGGTCTGGACCAGCTTGCGGGCAACCGACTCCTGGTCAGCCTCTCGCAGCTGGATGACGGTTTCAATAGGGTCAAACTGCACGAGGTCTCGATAGTACATGGGGCTTTTCCTCCACCTCGTCCTAGTTCAGACGGACGATGCGCACCTCCGGCCGAAGCCAGGTCCGATATTGACGATGTTGCGGCACGGCGTAAGCCAGGGTGCCACCCTCATACGTGCCAGGCCAGGCAACCACTAACCGGGTGGTGCGGCTCGCCTGCCGCAGCAAGGCCAGGACGTCCAGTTGCAGGGCAGGCTCGAACAGCAGATCCACCTCGGTAAGCAGCAATGGGCCTGGCGCGGCTGCTCCTATGACGGTCTCTGCCCACTCGCGCGCAAGGTAGGCACGCTGTGCAGCCGGCTCGGAAAGCAGGGCCGTAGCGAGCCCCTGACCGATGGACAAGCGGGGCCAGCCGTAGCCTTCCAACAGATTCCTGGTCGCGCTCTCAAGTCTGGCGATTACAGGGTGGACGAGGAGAAGACACGGATTGTAGAAATCCGAATGCAAAAGAGCAGCGACTGCACTGTCCATTTCTGAGGTCATGGATCCTCTGGGCCAACACAGGGTCAGGTCTTGCGCCTGCCTGGTGACAGGCATCGGGATCGAGCGGACAACATTATACCATCACAAGGCCAAAGATGCAAAACCACAAAACATGGCCCAC
>CAZNQW010000087.1:0-13454 GCA_964575225.1 uncultured Anaerolineaceae bacterium
AATCGTACATCACGTTCATGGTCTGGACGGCATTGCCCGCCGCCCCCTTCATCAGGTTGTCGATGGCGCTGATGACCACCAACCGCTGTTGGCCGGGATCCAGTTCAAAGCCGATGTCGCAGTAGTTGGCCGCCGTCAGGATTTTGGGTTCGGGATAGCGATGGATGCCCCGCTTGGCCCGCACCAGGCGCACAAAAGGCTCCTGGCCATAGTCCTCGCGGTAGTAGCCCCACACAGTGCGCTCGTCCAACTCCTCATTGAGCAGGCAATGGCAGGTGGCCAAGGCTCCGCGCACCAGCTCCACCGAGGTAACCGAAAAGTGCAGGCCCGGATGGTCGGGGTCGAGGTCTAGCTCCTGCACCAGCTCGGCGATGTGGCGGTGGCCCACCGGCATGTAGGAACGGACCACCCCGGCCCGCTCGGCATGGTGAGAGGCAGGGCTGGGCTTGTTTCCCCCTTCGGAAGAGCCCACCTTGACCTCGACAACCGTCTCGCGCACCAGCCCCCGGCGATAGAGGGGCGCCAGGGCCAGCAGGGTGACGATGGCGTTGCAGCCCACCCCACTGGCGTAGCGGGCGCCCTGGAGCTGGGGGCGATAGAGTTCGGGGGCGCCATAGACAAACTTCTCCAGCCAGGCCGGGGCCTGGTGGGCATGGCCGTACCAGCGCACGTAATCCGAATCCTGCCGCAGGCGAAAATCGGCGGAAAGATCCACGATGCGCTTGGCCTGGGCAGCCAGTTCGTCGATCCGGCCCATGGCTTGCCCGTGGGGCAGAGCCAAGAACAAGAGATCGACCGGTTTCAGATCGGCCAGGCGGCTGAACCGCAGATCGGTGTGCCCCCGCAGGTTGGGATGCACCAAATGGGCAAACTGCCCGGCGTAGGTCTCGGAGGTAATCTGGACCACCTCGATCTGGGGATGAGCCAGCAGCAGCCGGAGCAACTCACCGCCGGCGTAGCCCGACGCTCCCACGATAGCCGTTTGAATCACAAGCCCTCCCTGGCGATCTGGACGGTGTACTCGACCATCGCGCCGGCGATGTCGACGTCGGTGGCCTGCATGGCCCCGTGAAACTCGGGGGTATGGTTCACTTCGTTCACCAGGAGCCGTCCGTCGGACGTCTCTAGCAGGTCGACGGCGACGATGCCGCCGCCGACGGCCCGCGCTGAAGTCAGCGACAGGTCCACAATCTCGGCGGTCATGGGGCAGGGATAGGTCTCGCCGCCGCGCGCCGTGTTGGTGACCCAGTGGTCGGCGGCCCGGTAGACGGCATAGACTACCTCGTCGCCGATGACCATCGTCCGGATATCGCGCCCAGGCTTGGCCACGTACTCCTGGATATAGAACACGCCGTGGGCATAGCCCCCCAGAGTAGTCTTATGTTCCAACAGGGCCTCGGCCGCGTCGCGGTCGTTCACCCGGGCCAGCAGCCGGCCCCAGGAACCCATCAAGGGCTTGAGAACGACCGGATATCCGATAGACTCGATGGCTTTCAGGGCGGCCTCGGGTGAAAACGCCAGCTCGGTATGGGGGATGGGCAATCCCGCCGCCTGGAGGGCGCTGCTGGTCCACATCTTGTCGCCGCAGGTGACGACGGTGCGGTGGGGACTGATGACCGGGATTCCCAAGCTTTCCAACCAATGGGTGAGATAGTGGGCGTGGGAATGGCTCAGGCAGCGGATGAGCACGGCATCGAATTCAGCCCAACCCCGCACACCCGGCACAAGCCTGACATCGCGGGGATCGACCCGCTCGTGATCGACGCCTCGCTGGCGCATCGCCGCCAGGATGGCCTTTTCTTCCACACGCACCCGAGAACATGCCAGACCAATTCTCACCGGGCTATTCCCCCCAGTCTTCTTCAACTTCAGGGGCCGCTTCGATCTGGACCGGGTCGAGGCCGACGACTTCGAACTCGGCTCCACAATCGGCGCACACGACAATCTCCCCCATCTCCAAATCCGGGGCCAGATCCAATTCCGCTCCACATTCGATACATTCTGCCATGATTCGATTCTCCTATCTACAAATTTTGGTGTTCGAGCAAGGCCTTGGCCCGCTCGATCTGTTGCCGCACCGCTTGAGGGGCGGTGCCACCCACCGAGTTGCGCGCCTTTACGGAACGATGAGCGTCAAAGACGTCGCTTACGTCGTCCGCAAAAGCGGGATGGAGGGTCTGGTAATCGGCTAGTGCCAAATCCTTGAGATCCACGCCCCGAGCTTCGGCCAGCCGGACGGCGGCACCCACCAAACCGTGGCACTCGCGGAAAGGCACGCCCTTGTGCACAAGATAGTCGGCCAGGTCGGTCGCCAGCAGCGCGCCGTCGAGGACGGCCGCCATCCGCGCCTCGTTCACCTGGAGCGTCTGAATAACGCCCGCGGCGATGGGCAACTCCATTGCCAGGGTGTCCACGGCGTCGAAAACCCCTTCCTTGTCCTCCTGCAGATCCTTGTTATAGGCCGAGGGCAGGCCCTTTAGCGTTGTCAGCAGGCCGGTCAGCCGCCCCACGACGCGCCCGCTCTTGCCGCGGATCAGTTCCAGCGAGTCGGGGTTCCGCTTTTGGGGCATGATGCTCGAACCGGTCGAATATTCCTCCCCGATCTGGACGAACCCAAACTCGCGGCTGGCCCAGAGGATCAGGTCTTCGGCCAGATTGCTCAGGTGGACCTGCACCAGGGCGGCCCAGGCCAGAAACTCGACCGCAAAGTCCCGGTCGCCGACCCCATCGAGACTGTTCTCGGTCAATCCCGAAAAGCCCAACTGCTCTGCCATCGCTTCGCGGTTAATGCCAAAAGGATTTCCGGCGAGGGCCCCCGAGCCCAGGGGACACATCGCTGTGCGCCCCAGCACGTCGACCAGCCGCTCGCGGTCGCGTTGAAACTTCCAGAAGAAGGAGAGCAACCAGTGGCTAAAGAGGATGGGTTGGGCTTGCTGGAGGTGGGTGTAGCCGGGCATGAGGGCCCCCAGGTGACCCTCGGCCTTGTCGACGATGGCCCATTGAAGGCTTTCGAGGGCAGCGTACAGATGGGCCATCTGCTCCAACAGGTACAGGCGCAGGTCGGTGGCCACCTGATCGTTGCGCGAGCGCCCCGTATGGAGCTTGCCCGCCACCGGTCCCACGATCTCTCCCAGCCGGCGCTCGACGGCGGTGTGGATGTCCTCGTCGCTCGGCTGGTAGGCAAAACTCCCGGAATCCAGCTCCTGGCGGACCGACTCGAGGCCGTGGAGGAGGGCATCGCCCTCGGCGGCGTCGAGGACGCCCGCATCCACCAAAGCCCGGGCATAGGCCATGCTGCCCTGGATATCGGCAGCATACAACCGCCAATCAAAGCCGATGGAAGCGTTGAACTGCCACATGAGCTTGTCCGCTTTCTTCTCGAACCGACCGCCCCACAGAGCCATCCCGATCCCCCTCCTCGCTTTCCCTTCTAGTCGCGCTTGAACTTGGCATAGTCGGGGGCAGGGGCCGGCGACTTGCCGTTGGTGTCCATATCGACCAGCGCCTTGACCTTGAGGGGCAGCCCAAACAGGTTGATAAAGCCTTGGGCGTCCGACTGGTCGTACACATCGTCCTTGCCAAAGGTGGCAAAATCCTCGCGATAGAGGCTATCGGGCGCCTTGCGGCCCACCACATGACACGCGCCCTTGTACAGCTTGAGCCGCACCGACCCGGTCACGCTCTGTTGGGTGGACTGAACAAAGGCATCCAGCGCCTGGCGCAAGGGGGTGAACCATTGACCATAGTAGACCAGCTCGGCGTAGCGCTGGGCGACGAGCTGCTTGTAGTGCAGCGTTTCCCGATCCAGGGCCAGGCTCTCCAGCTCCTGATGGGCCGTGTAGAGGAGGGTGCCGCCCGGCGTCTCGTAGATGCCCCGCGACTTCATGCCCACCAGGCGGTTCTCGACCATGTCGCAGCGCCCCACCCCGTGCTTGGCGCCCAGTTTGTTGAGCTGGGTGAGGATCTCGACCGCCGTTCCCGCCGCGCCGTTGACCCCCTGGGGCACGCCCTTTTCAAAGTCGATGGTGACATATTCGGGCGCGTCGGGCGCCGCTTCGGGGGCCACGGTCAGTTGGAAGATGGAGGGGTCGGGTTCCTGCCAGGGGTTTTCCAGCATGCCCCCCTCGTGGCTCATGTGCCAGATGTTGCGGTCGCGGCTGTAGGCCGACTTGTTGCCTGCCTGCAACACGATCCCGTGCGACTGACAATAGGCGATGGCATCCTCCCGAGAGCGGATGTCCCATTCGCGCCAGGGGGCAATGACTTTGAGGTGAGGGTTGAGGGCCTTGAAGGTCAGCTCAAAGCGGACCTGGTCGTTGCCTTTGCCGGTGCAGCCATGGGCGACGGCGTCGGCCCCTTCTTTTTCGGCGATTTCGACCTGGCCTTTGGCGATGATGGGGCGGGCAAAAGAGGTGCCCAGCAGGTACTTGTGCTCGTAGATGGCCCCGGCTTGCATGGTGGGGAATACATAGTCGGTGAGGAACTCTTCGCGCAGATCCTGGACGTACAGCTTGCTGGCCCCGGCTGCCAGGGCGCGCTCTTCCAGATCCTCCAGTTCGTCATCCTGGCCCACATTGCCGGTATAGCAGATGACCTCGCAACCATAGTTCTCTTTGAGCCAGGGGATGATGGTCGAAGTATCCAACCCTCCCGAATAGGCCAGCACAACCTTTTTGACGTTTGCCTTCATGGTACGTTTCCTTTCAAGATTCCAGGGCTATCAGGCGCCCAGGTGAAGTTGGATTTCGTCGACAATCACCGACGCGCCGGGCTTGTTATGGGGAATCGGGGCGCCATGCTCGCGCATATTGAGGCAGTAGCAATAGACCGCCTCCTCGATCCGCTCCTTGACCTGACTCATCGACGTCCCCTGAGCCTGGCAGGCCGGCAGGGCAGGCACCCAGGCCTGGTAGCTCCCGTCGGTATGCTGTTCGTACACCACTTTGAAATGAACCGGTTCTTTCATTGCTCCCTCCCCTTTCGATGCGCGGATAAAAAAAGAAGCCCTCCACCCGGAGAGCTTCTGTAAAAGATGTGCGTATTTGGACGCAGCACAGACAGAACTAGCCAGATGGAATCCCTCCTGGTAGCTTGGGTCGTCGGCTGCTTCGTCGGTTGTTCAGAACGGCCAAAGGCTGTGCGCCCATGGGCATGATCCTACTCCTTTTTACTGAGGAGCATTTATACCACGGAACCGGGTCCTTGTCAAATCTGCGATTCGACTCGTTCACGGCGGGTGTGCCAAGGTTCTGGGAGGTTGGCCCTGGGCCTGCGGTCGAAGGGACACGGCATGCCGTGCCTCATGCGCATGAAGGTAAGCAGGTGGGGCAGGCTTTACGGTAATCGACCGGGTCGATCTCCCTGCCCGCATGTCACCACCGCCCCAAGCCGTCGTTCCCGCGCAAGCGGGAACCCATCCCTTATGGTAGGCGTATAGACCCCGCTTCCGCGAGCATGACGCAGGCTAGCAAGCGGGAATGATATCCTTATGTGAAGTGCGGTCCCCGCGGACAGGCGCCATTTGTACAGGCGAGAACCATCGTACGGGCGGGTTTGAAACCCGCCCGTACGACACATATCCTAGAGATTCGGCTGGTTTACGGCTTTTCTTGCAGCCGACGGACGAGCCCCTCCAGACCCAGCAGGTAGCTGTTGCAGCCAAAACCCGTGATCTGACCGACACACACCGGCGCCACAACCGACGTGTGTCGGAATTCCTCTCGGGCGTGGATGTGGGACAGGTGAACCTCGATCACGGGCAGGCCCACGCTGGCAACCGCATCCCGCAAGGCGTAGGAGTAATGCGTCAGGGCGCCGGGGTTCACAACGACGCCATCGGCCCAGTCACGGGCCTTGTGCAAGAGGTCGATCAAGTCGCCTTCGTGGTTCGACTGGTAGGTCTGCAACTCGGCGCCGAGCTTTTGGGCATGGTCGTGCAGCCGGTCGTTGATCTCGGACAGAGTCAGAGAGCCGTATATCTCTGGTTCCCGCAGGCCCAGCATATTCAGGTTGGGTCCGTGCAACACCAGGATGTGCCAAATGGTCTCTTGAGGAGAACTCGATGGGGTCATGGTTCACTCCTTGCTCCCATTTCGCGGAGCACTCGTTCGACGGTTTCACGGGGGACCCGATCGACGAGGGTCACCCGACCGATGGCTTCAGGCAAGATCCACCGCAGATCCTGTCCCTGGCGCTTTTTGTCGTGGGCCATGGCCTCCCAGATCTGGTGGATGGGGTGAGCAGGGCAGCGGATGGGCAATCCCCAGGCCGAGAGGGCCGATTCGATGGCGTCCTGCACCGGCCGAGGCGCTCGGCCCAATTCGACCGAGATCCGGGCCGCAGCCACTAGCCCGATGCTCACCCCTTCGCCGTGGCGCAACGAAAAGCGGCTGAGCCGTTCCAGGGCGTGGGCCACGGTATGCCCCAGGTTGAGCACGGCCCGCCGGCCCTCCTCCAAGGGGTCCTCCTCCACAACCTCGATTTTGACCCGAAGCACCCGCACCCATTGCTCCACGGTGAGGGGCGAAGGCTGCCCGGTGGGGCCGTCCTTTAGCGAAGCAAACAGCTCGGGGTCGGCCAGAATACCGTGCTTGAGGACTTCGGCCATGCCCGAGCGCACCTCGTCGATGGGCAGGGTTTCGAGGGTGGCCGGATCGATCAGGACCAAGAGGGGCTGCTTGAAGGCGCCCACCAGGTTCTTGCCCTGGGGCAGATCGACCCCCGTTTTGCCGCCCACGCTGGCATCGGCCATGGCCAGCAGGCTGGTGGGGATCTGGGCGAAGCGAACGCCCCGCATAAAGGTGGCGGCGGCAAACCCGGCGATGTCACCGGTCACGCCGCCGCCCAGCGACAGCACGACGCTGCTGCGATCCATGTGGTTCTGCAGAAACTGGTCGTACAGGGCCGATACCGTATCGAGGGTTTTGTAGGGCTCCCCGTCGGGGATGGTGCACAGGGCCGGTTGAAAGTCCCGCGACTCCAGAGATTGGCAGACCCGATAGGCATAGTGGGGCGCCACCACCGGGTTGGACACCACAGCCACGCGGCACCCTTGGGGGGCGCCTGCAGCCCGGAGGGCGCCGCCGATCTGGTCGAGCAGGCCCGCCCCAATGTGAATCGGATAGGATCCGTCCAAGTGGCGCACCGCCAAAGTGCGGACCTCGGCCAAGGCCATGACCTCCTCGGCCAGACTGGCGAGAGACCGTCCCTCGGTGTCGATCTGCCAGGGGATGGCGGCATAGGCCGGGCCGCGGACGGCCAGCAGTCGGGCGATCTCGGCCCGCGGATCGCGCACGTTGAGCAGCGGCCGCTCGGTTCGGCTGTCTTGGAGCCGCCGCAGGATCTCGTCGGCAGGGGCGTTGAGGCACACCACCACGCCGCCATCCTGCAAAAGGGCACGGTTTTCGGCATTGAGCAGGGCGCCGCCGCCGGTGGAGATGACCAAGCCCTGCGGCCGGGCCAGCTCCCGGCAAAGGCCGGTCTCCATCTGGCGAAAGGCCTCCTCGCCCGACTCGGCAAAGATCCGCGCGACGGGCCTGCCCGCCCGCTCTTTTATCACGGCGTCCATATCGACAAAGGGGCGTCCCATTCGCCGGGCTACCTCCCGACCCAGCCAGGTCTTGCCCGTGCCCATGAAACCGGTGAGAATCAGGTTACGACCAACGCCAGGGCACATGGTCCATCTCCAAATCGGATAGAGTAGCTTGCCGCAACGACGACACCCGGGGTTGGATCTCGGCCAGGCTGTCGCCCCCCACCTTGGCCAACAAAGCCTCAGCCAGGGTAATGGCGACCATCGCCTCGCCGACCACAGCAGCGCGGGGAACGGCGCAAATGTCCGAGCGCTCGTAGCGGGTGACGGCCGGCTGGCCCGTGGCCAAGTCGACCGAGGCCAGCGGCGTGAGGGTGGTGGCGATGGGTTTCATGGCGGCCCGCACCACAATAGGCTGCCCGGTGGTGATGCCCCCTTCGAGCCCTCCGGCACGGTTGGTGGGCCGGTGGATGCGCTCGCCGTCCAGCCGGATTTCGTCGTGGACCTGGGTACCGGGCTTGGCAGCATTGGCAAAGGCCGGGCCGATCTCGACCCCCTTGACGGCCTGGATTGAGCCCACGGCCATCATCAGCAAGGCGTCGAGCCTGCGGTCCCAGTGGACGTGGCTGCCTAAACCGGGCGGGCAGCCCAGGGCGACGACCTCAAACAGTCCGCCCAGGGTATCCCGTTGAGCCCGAGCGTCGTCGATGCAGGCCACCATGGCCTGGGCGCCCTGGGGATCGGGGCAGCGCACGTCGTTCTCCTCGGCCTGGACGAACCGCTGCTCGTAGGCCATCTCCTCAGGCAGGTCGGCCTGGACAGGGCCGATCTGAGCGACGTAGCTGCCGACCACGACACCCACCTGGGCCAACAGAAGGCGGCACAGAGCGCCCACGGCCACGCGGGCCGCCGTTTCGCGGGCGCTGGCCCGCTCCAGGGCCAGCCGCAGGTCGCGGTAGCCGTACTTGACGGCTGCCGTCAGGTCGGCGTGGCCGGGCCGGGGGATGGTCATGGGCGCAATGTCGCGGTCTTGCCAATTCTCCCAATCGAGGTTCTCGATCTGGAGGGCCAGCGGCGCCCCGGTGGTCCGACCGGCGACCACGCCGCCGGTAATGCGGGCGCGGTCTCGCTCGATGCGCATGCGGCCGCCGCTGCCCGCACCCTTCTGGCGACGGGCAAGCTCGGCGGCGACGGCATCCTCAGAGACAGGCAGTCCTGCCGGAAGGCCTTCGATTACCGCCGTCAGCAGGGGACCGTGGGATTCTCCGGCGGTCAGAAATCGCAGCATAGGATTCCTCTCGGTTCGATAGAATGTCGGGCCTGAAGGTCAACCCCCCAGCGCCGCCTCGGCAGCGGCGCGCATCACGTCAATGGGGGCCTTGTGGCCCGTCCAAAGCTCAAAGGCCAGCGCCCCCTGATGGACCAGCATGCCCAGCCCACCCACACAGCTCGCACCGGCGGCCCGGGCGCGAGCCAGCAGCCGCGTCTCGGCCGGGTTGTAGACCAGGTCCATGACGGTCCAATGGGACGGCAGGGGCAGCGATTCAGGCCAGGGAGACGCATCGACGTGGGGCCACATACCCACCAAGGTGGTGTTCACCAGCAAATCCAGGGGCGCCAGGTCCAGGGCCGCCAGCTCCGGCGCGACCCGGATTGAAAACCCCTGCCGGGTCATATCCAGGGCCAGCGCCTGGGCGCGCTCGGGCGTTCGGTTGTGGATCGTCACAGGACAGCCGGCGCTCCCCAGGGCAAAGGCCGCGGCGCGAGCGGCGCCCCCCGCCCCCAGGATTAGGGCATGGGCGCCCGCCGCGTCAAAACCGGCCTCCCCCAACGCGCGCATCAGGCCTTCGGCGTCGGTGTTGTCGCCCCAGATCCGACCCTCGGCAAACAACAGGGTGTTGACGGCGCCCATGGCCCGCGCCGTCTCACTGAGCCCGTCCAGGTAGGGCAGAACCGCCTGCTTGTGGGGAACGGTGACGTTGGCCCCCCGGTAGCCTCCCTCCACCAGCTCCTGGAGCCGGGCCCCCACCTGATCGGGGGGGGTGGGCAGCAGGCTGAACTGCCAGTGCAGGCCCAGAACCTGGAACGCGGCGTTGTGCATGGCGGGCGACACGCTGTGGGCAATCGCGCCACCGATCAGTCCCACCTGAAACAAGGGGTTATTGGACATGCCCGGTCGATCCTTTTCAAAAGATCAAAATAAGGGAATCTGGGTCGCCTCGCGCTCGACGATGGGGTCGAGTCCGATGATGGTCCGCAAGGCGTACTCGTCTACATCGGGCTCGGCCACCAACTGCCGCACGTGGCGATATTTGATGAACCGCCAACCCGCCTCGTCCACCTTCCGCTGCCAGAGGGGATGGTGGGCCAGCTTGTGGCTTGCCAGCGCCGCCCGGCCGCCGGGGAGGACCAGGTGGGGGGTAGCGCCCTGCCAATCGTCCGCCCCATCAAGGAGTTCGCTCAAAAGCGCCTGGCAGCGGACGTAAAACCCGGAGCAGGGGCGGCCCTGGCGGAACCAGGCGACGTCAAAGGGCGCGGCCTCGGGCGTCTCGTAGCCGAGTCGCTGGCCCAGAACCTGAAGCTGCTCGATGATGGACCGGCGATCCGCCTCGCGGGCGTCCGGCAGGTCCTCGGGGCGGAGGGTCCAGCGATCGTTTTCCATCGGGCGGCCGATGGAACTCAGGCACACAGAGACCAGCTCGCGGGCCGGGGTGAGCGGCCCCGGGAACCGGGCAAAAAGGGCCTGAGCGAACTCGACTTCGCCGATGGAATCGTGGCTCAGCAGGATCTGCTGGGCCGCCTCTTCCATGCGATCGCACAGGGGCCGGGCTGCACCCGAGGGGGTGACCAGCCACCCCATTTTCTCCTGTGGGTCGGTGGTCCACACCTGAAAGATCGGGCTGGCTAACGCCTCTTCAATCTGCCGGGCGATCAGGTCCAGGGGCGAAGCCGTCTCCTCTGGGACCTCGGCAAGCTGCGCCAGGAGCCCGCCTTGGGACAAACGGGCGACGATGGCCGCATGCAAGGCAGTCCAGGGGGTGGGTTCTCCCCGCGCCAGGATCGTGCTGCGAGCCGCTTGGATGGCCTCTGCTCGAATCCGATTTTCCGTAGAGGGATCGGACGCCGATGGCTGGAAGGCGGGCAGCGTGGGCGCCAGTTCCAGGCGATAGTCCGCGCCGCACTGCGCCAGGGAGGTCAATCCCAGGCGAGCGCGGCCGGCTGCCAGCAACAGCGCCGTCACCACCGGAGCCGGCTGGTCCTGCAGGATCAGGACCATGCGCCCGCTGTCGCGTAGCAACCCGACCAAGGTGCGGAACGATCCGGTCATGGCCCGCGCGTACCAATCGGCATCGGGCGTTCTCTGTCGCAAGATCGGTCGCAAGGGTTCAGCCGCGTCCCACCCCAGCAGCCAGGCGGCCCACAGATACGAGAGGGACCAGGCATGCGAATCCAGCAGCGGCGGGGCGATCAAGAGAAGGGCCGCACTGCGGGGCGGCAGGAGCTTGGGCAAATCGCGCACCACGCCCCCCGCCACCAGTCCCCTCGTCTCCGGGAGAAAGGCCTCGGGCTCGTGCTGAACCACGAGCTGGGAGACCGGCCCGACCGTGGATGCCCGCAGCCGGAGGATCGCCTCTTCAAAGGCCTGCCACACGTTGCGCTCCACAAACCGCGCCGGCGGTGCAAGGCCACGGGGGCGGCTTGCGGCGCCCGGAACGGTCGCGAGAGAGGAGCAGCGGTCCAGGCAATCCAGCAGGAGGGCCTTGAGGGCCCGGTTCTCCCTGAGCGCAGGGAACAGGCTGTCGATCTTGATCGTCAGTTCGGCCAGGGCATAGAGGTTGCGGGGCGTGTACAGCTTGAGCATCGACTCCATTCGCACACGGAGGGAATCGCCCTCCGGCTCGGGTGCCAGCCGGTCCATGATGTAATGGTAGTGCATGGCCCGCACCGGGATCTCGCTCAAACGGTCGCGGTCTTGGGCTGCGACCAGGCTCTCCCCCTGGCGTTGACACGCCGGGCAGCGTATCTGTTTGGTGATGGGCACCCCCTGATCGCGATCCCATAGGAAATAGTCGGCGTCCACCGGCTGCGAGCAGGCAGGGCAGGACGTGGTGTACAGGTTGGACAGATAGCGACCCAAGGGGATCCCATGCTTGAGGGTATCGCCCAGTTGGGCCACGGCGGCATCGAACCGGCGGGTGGGAAGGGGGTCGAGCCACGCCTCCAGCAGGAGCATCAGGGCCGGATCGAATTGGAGCGCCACCAGCCGTCGGTCCGCAGCCAGGGTCTCGATCACCACCGCCGTGTCCTGGCAATAGGGTACGACCACCAGGTCCCCCGGCTGGGTGTGAAGCTCCAGGTAGGCCGGGCTCACACCTTGTGGGATCGGCGAGCGCACACGGGGCAGCATCCCCTCGGTTGTTCCCGGTTGGCCGGGGACGAAATGCTCGATTCTGTCCATCGCAATCAGTGTACCATAAAGGATGGGAATAAACAAGCCTAAAAAAAGGACCCAGGCCATGGACTTTGGACCTCGAGGGCTCGCACGGGATCGCCAGATCCCGCGTATCTGGGCGAAGGACGGCGATCCGGGCCTGGAACTGGCGATCCAGGCCGAGCGAAAACGGCGGCGAGCATCAAGCTCCCTTGCCCAAGATTCGTACCTGCACCCACCCTGGAAGATACATAGCATCCAATTGGCAAAAATCGCCAAATGGGGTATAATAAACCCATCGATCCCCCCGCGGGCCGGTGAGGGAATCGCCGGCCTAAAAGAAATCGTAAAGGAGAAACGATCATGGCAAAGATTGAGAAAATCGAAGGCATTGGCCCCGTGTATGGGGAAAAGCTCCGCGGCGTGGGCATCACCACCGTGGAAGCTCTGCTGGAGGCTGCCGCCTCGCCCAAGGGGCGCCAGGAGCTGGCCGAAAAGACCGAGATTACCGAGAAGCTGATCCTGGAATGGGCGAATCTGGCCGACCTCTTTCGCATCAAAGGCATCGGCGAAGAGTATTCGGACCTCCTGGAAGAGGCCGGGGTGGATACCGTCGTCGAACTGGCCCGGCGGAATCCGGAGAATCTCTATAACGCGCTCAAAGCGATCAACGACGAAAAAAAGCTGGTCCGAGCACTGCCCGGCCCCAACCAGGTCAAGAGCTGGGTCGAGCAGGCCAAAGAACTACCCCGCGTGATGACCTATTAGGCACCGCTCCGCGCCGCCTGCCGGACGGGGCATCGGAACGAGAGCGAACCAGGCGGCCGGCGCGGGCCGGCCCGTGGACCAGGTCAGATCAGAGGGAGCCGTTTTGTGTTCCCTCTGTTTTTTGCTTTGGCCCACAAGCCTGCCAATCCCGGCGCTTCGCCCGACTCTGATGCGGGGCCAGGGAGCCTTTGCCCTTCCATTTTCCAATGATCGGAAATGAACCCGAACCCTTGGGGGAGCCAGCGATGATGACCAGCAAAGCCCAACGATACACGATGTTTGGCCTGCTCTACTTTGCCCAGGGGGCCATTCTGAGCTATTTCACGGCCTTGAATGCCCTGTATCTCCTGTCGTTTGATCTGACAATGAGCCAGGTGGGGATCTTTTCGGCCATCGCCCTCACCCCGTTTGTCCTCAAGATTTTTCTGGGCATGGTAAGCGACAAGGTCAACCTCCTGGGGCGCGGACATCGCAAACCCTACATCCTCATCGGCCTGCTGATCCAGGCAGGCTGCCTCTTTCTAGTGCCCTTTATCCATCCGGCCCGCGCCTTTGAACTGCTGGCTTTTGTGGCCTTTGTGCTGATGACGGGCATGGCGCTCTATGATACCTGCACCGATGGATTGGCGCTGGACACGACGCCGCCCGAAGAAGAGGGAACGGTCCAGGGCATCATGGTGGGCGGGCGCGCCCTGGGCGTCGTAGTGGTCTCGGCAGCCCTGG
>CAZNQW010000087.1:13464-14961 GCA_964575225.1 uncultured Anaerolineaceae bacterium
GACGGCCGCCTTTTGGGCCCTGGGGCTGGTGACGCTCCTGCCCTTGTTCTGGGTGGTGCGGGCGCGCGAACCAGAGCGCCCGCCCGAGCGCTCGTTCCAGTGGCAGGCCTTTCGGACCTTTGGGCGCAAACAGGTCCTCTCGCTGGCCCTGCTGGGCGCCCTCTATTCACTGGTGATCAATGGAGCCAGCGAACTGCTCAACCCCTATCTCCAGGACCGCTTTGGCATCGACTTTATCCTGGCCGGCTTTTATACGGCCTGTTGGGGGCTGGGCGTGGTGCTGGGGGGCATCACCGGCGGGCGCCTCACCGACCGGATGGGACACAAACAGGCGATCCTGGGCGCCCTGATCGTATCGCTCCTCTCGATCCTGACCCTGACCTGGATTCCCAACCCAATCGTGGCCTGGCCCCTTGTCCTGATCTTTGGGTTGGCCTTTGGCTACTATGAGACGGTGTATTTTGCCACCTCGATGAACCTGACCGATCCGCGCATCGCGGCGTCCATGTTCGCCCTCCTGATGGCAGTAGCCAACATCGGCACCGGGATCGGCCTGGCCGTCAGCGGCGCGTTGGTGGATGCCATTGGCTACCCCTGGACCTTTGTGACCATCGCCCTGCTCAATCTGCTGGCGTTGCCCCTCCTCCCGGCCATCTTTCCAGCCCGAGCGAGGATCGCTTCGGCAGGCGGGAGCACCCCATGAACTATTCCTGGTTGATGCTAGACGCCGACGGCACCCTGTTCGACTATGATCGGGCAGAGACCCTGGCCCTATCCCGCTCCTTTGAGGACCTGGGCCTGGCCTTTGACCCGGGCTATGTGCCCATCTACCGCGACATCAACGACCGGTTGTGGAAGGAATTCGAGCGGGGCGAGGTGACCCAGGCCCGCCTGCGGATCAAACGGTTCGAGCAGCTTGCCGAGGCGCTCCGGCTCGACGTCGATCTGCCAGCCCTTAGCCGCCGTTACCTGATCCGCCTGGCCGAGGGCACCGTTCTCATAGAGGGGGCCGAAGCCCTGCTGGGAACGTTGCACGGTCGGGTAGGCCTGTTGCTAATCACCAACGGGCTGACTGAGGTCCAACGCCCGCGCCTGATGCGTTCGACCATCGGCCATTACTTCTCGCACCTGATCATTTCCGAGGAGGTGGGTGCGGCCAAACCCCATCGGCCCATCTTTGACGTGGCCTTTTCTTACATGTCCCATCCACTCAGGGAAGAGGTGTTGATCGTGGGCGATAGTCTGACATCCGACATCCAGGGCGGCAGCGACTATGGCATCGATACCTGTTGGTACAATCCGGCACGGCGCCCGCTTCCCTCGAATATGCAGGTCACTCACCAGATCCACAGCCTCGCTCAGCTCTTGCCCATTGTCGGCCTCAATGGAACAGGCTCTGGATGTGGCGAGGGCGCGCCGGCCTGACCAGGCCCCCCGGGAGGACCCTAGGAGCCTGCTGAACAACCCCCTGTGTGGGGGCAATTGTACCTTTACAAC
>CAZNQW010000088.1:0-9334 GCA_964575225.1 uncultured Anaerolineaceae bacterium
CCCGCATGTCCGGTGGTGTGAGAGGGGGCGGTTAGCCGCCGCCCCCTACTCGATTAACATTCCGATGGACAGATCCAGGCCTGTCGGTTGGCACCCTTCGCGGCCGAGTTGCGCCAGCCAATGGCCGGTGCCGCATCCCACTTCCAGGACGTCCAAGGCGGGGCCTTCCCGCGCCAGTTGGCCCAAGGCGCGGGCGATCCCTGGCCTTTCGACATCGGGCTCGAAACGACGGTTGTAGGTGGACGCGATGCGGTCGTAGTTGACCTGCACGGGGCGGCTATCCTTACGGTTTCCGGGCCTCGCGGTAAAAGGCATCCTCGGCCTCCCGGAACTGCTGTTCTTCGCGATAGCCTGGCGTGTCCAATAGTTCCATAACGGTCTGTTCGCTGCGCCGGGCTACAGGCCAGGAATTTTCGCTGGCCATGCGCAGCGCCAAGCGAGCAGCCAAGGTCGAGGCCTCGCGCAGGGAAGTAATCTCTACCTTGTCGAGGGTATCGTACTGGGTGTGTCCATACCCTCGCCCTGCCAGCGACTGAACGGCTGACTGCATGCCGCCTGTGGGCACGCCCTTCATAAAGAAGGGAAAGTGATCCGAAAAAGCAGAGGTCGACTGGCCCACGGCAAAGGGCAGCGCCATTTGCTGGCTATACTCTTCGAACAGGGGCTGGAGGCCGAGCCACTCGTTGAGGACAATGTCCCGATTGTTGTTCGAGGCGCCGGCAGCGTCCATGTTCAGGTAGAAGCGAATGTTCGACAATTCGTCGGTGTGAGCGGCCACGTAGGCCGTCGAGCCCCACAGTCCGATCTCTTCGACGCCCCACAGGGCAAAGCGTACGGTACGGGGCAGCTTGGGCGCATAGGTAGCCAGGAGGCGGGCGGCTTCCAGGACCGATACCGCGCCCGAGGCCGGATCTTCGGCGCCCTGCGAAATATCGTGGCCGTCGTAGTGACACCCCAACATGACGATTTCATCGGGCTTTTCTGTACCCGGTAGGTCGCCAACTACGTTCCAGGAGACCATTGGCTCGCACCGGTCGGTGGTCGTCAGTCGAATTTTGACCTCGCCATGCCGAGCTATAAGGCGCCGGATCAAGGCACCATCCTCCAGGCTGACCGAAAGACCGGGAATCAGCCCCTCGCCGTGGTGGCCGACGTCGCCGGTGGCGGGACCGAAGCCCGGGTAGTGGTTGACAAAAATGAACCCGACGGCTCCAGCCAGGAGGCTGCGTCCGTATTTTTCGCTGCGGTGCACCCAACGCTTGTAGCCTTTGGGGCTCACCACGCTGCTTGTCATCACGATCTTGCCTTCGATCTCGGCGGCGCGACGGTCAAAGTCGGGGGGCGCTCCATCGCCCATGTCGACGATGACGGCTTCCAGGTCGGCGGCGGGTGAGTGGGGCAAGCTGATGCAGGGGATGACTTTGCGGATCGGGCTGAGGATTTCGAGCCGAGCCTCTCCCCGCACCCAGCCCACATAGTCGATCGGTTCCAAGTGGACGTTCTGCAGGCCATAGGCCTTCATCTTGTCCACGAAAAAGTCGGCTGCCTTTCGCTCCCCTTCGGTGCCGCCAAAGCGCGAACCGAACTCGTCGCACAGGACGACGAGATTGTCCATGGGTTCGGTGCTGGTGTAGGCGTCTCCTTGGATCTGCTGGTCGACGCTCTTGAATGGATTGGATTTGGTCATGATTCCCCCTCGTGTGGTAGGTTCCTTCTTGGGCTTGCATAGATGCAAGCCCAACGCTGGAATTGTAGCACCCGATGCCCCGTCTGTCAAACGAGGGCATCAGCGCCGGGTGACGTCCGCCTCAGTTGGACTCAGAGTCGGCAGGTTCCGTGGGTGTCAGGTGCGCGCATTCGGGGCAGTGGGGATTGCGCTGAAGGTGGACCGATAGAAAGGTCATGTCCTCGCCGTCAAAGATCAACAACCGGTTCTTGAGCGCGGGTCCCATTCCGGTCAGGTATTTCAGGGCTTCCATGGCCTGGATGCTGCCGATGATGCTGGCTGTGACCCCTACAATGGGAAATGGGCGTTTTGGGGGGGCATCGGGAAAGATGGAGCGCAGGCAGGGCGTCTGCGGCGGCTGCAGGAAGGTGGTCTGGCCAATTAAGCCTTCGACGGCGCCGTGGATAAGCGGGATTTGGCGCTGCAGGCAGTACCGGTTGAGCAGGTACCGGGTGTCAAAGTTGTCCAGGCAATCGATCACCAGATCGGGCTGATCGACGATATCTGTGATGTTGCGCTCATCGAGATAGACCTCGTGAGGGACCACCTGAATCTCGGGGTTGAGGGCCGTCAGGGTTTTGTGGGCCGAGAGGGCTTTGGGCATGCCGATGCGGCTGTCCTTGTGGAGGATTTGGCGGTTCAAGTTGGAAAGCTCGACGACGTCCGCATCGCAGATGTGTAGCTCGCCCACGCCGGCGACGGCCAACCCGATGGATACCGGGCTGCCCAATCCGCCCGCGCCGACGATGAACACCGACGCGTTCTTGAGGCGGAGTTGGCCCTCGGCGCCCCAATTCGGGATCATCATCTGGCGGCTATAGCGGCTCTGTTCGCCGGGCGTTAGTGCTTGCATGGGCGGATCCCTCCTGTGGTGGGTGCTGATTGGGTCTTCGGACCGGATGTGGCCCCATCTTACCACAGAATCGGTGGGGCCGCAAAGCCTTCGAGAGATCGGTAGCACCGAGCCGTTAGAAAAGAAACGCCCGCTGCGCGCAAAGGCCGTAAGGATTGCCCAGATGGCCAGTGGGAAATCAGCCACTTGGCCGATGTTCTCTCTGCACAGTTGTGGTAGGCTATAGGTAGAGATGCCCGTTCCCATGGCGGGCAGAGGGCGTTTCGTCGCAAGGGGGAGAGACAGTGAGGCACAGCCTGCGGACCAAGATCGTGGCCTGGTCGACCATTCCAACTGCCATCATCCTGGTATTCGTGGCCATGCTCAGCCTGCGAGCCTACGAGCGCGTGACGGAGGACCTGGTCATCGAGCGAGACCGGGAGGTGACTCACCTGGCTGCCGATCTCCTGGCTCACGACCTTGCTTCCTACACCGACCCTTTGTCCGAACATTTCATGGCCTCTTTTGACGGTATGGTAGCCTTTAGCGCCACGGGCAAAGTCCTGGCTGCCGAACCGGAACAGTACGAACGCTGGACTCCCAAGTGGTTTCCCGACGTCTCCTTGTACCAGGTCTTGCGATCGTCCGAACCTGTGTTCTCCGACGTGGTTGCAGGCCAACAACCGAACGAAAAACTGATCGCCGTGATCATGCCGCTCCGTTCGAGCGAGGGCGAGTTGCAGGGGGGGATCGCCGGGATCTTTTCTCTCGATGCCACTCAGGATAGCACGTTATCCCGCGCGGTGGCCGGTCTGCGCCGGAGCGAGGGCAGTCTGCTCTACCTGGTGGACGGCGCGGGCCAGGTGATCTACCATTCCCGGCCTGAACATGTCGGCGCGGACTTTTCGGAGCACGCCGCGGTGAAACAGGTGCTCCTGGGTCGGGCGGGGTCGTATCGCACTCGAAGCCTGGAGGGGGACGAGATTGTCGCCAGTTTTGCCCCCGTGTCGGGCACATCTTGGGGCTTGGTCACCGAGGAAAGCTGGGCCGCTTTGACCGCGCCCCAGCGACGTTATGGCTGCCTGTTTGCCATTCTCCTCATTATGGGCGTGGTTTTGCCGAGTGTGGCCGTTGCGCTGGGTGTGCGGCGCATCACCCAACCTATCGGTGAGCTGATCGGTGCCGCCCAAGAGGTCGCCAGCGGGCGTTTTGGGCGGCGCATCCAAACTCACACGGGCGATGAGGTGGAGCAGTTGGCCATGCAGTTCAACCGCATGGCCGACCAACTCCAGCAATCGTATGCCCATTTGGAGCAAAAAGTGGCCGACCGGACCCGGGGCTTGTCGGCCCTGAACGCCATTGCCACGGAGGTCAGTCAATCGCTGGATCAGAAAGAGATATTGACCCATGCCCTGGATCGGGTCTTGGAGGTGACCGGCAGGGCAGCGGGCCAGGCGCTTGTTCCCGAGATCGACGGTTCGACCCTGCTGTCTGTTGTGCAGTGTGGTTTTTCGGAAGAGCTCGCGGCGGCGGTCGCGCATCCGTCCGCATCCTGTGGCCTTTGGACGCCGGCCGCGCTCGGAGGTCGCCCTGCCGTGGTGGACCTGGGGGATTTGCCACAAGGACCGGTCAGCGATTTCCTGTCGAAGGAGGGGCTGTCGACGATGGTGCGTGTCCCTCTCATGGTTCATGGCAAGTTGGTGGGTGCCGTCGATGTAGCCGGTGACAGCCCTTGCGTCTTGACCTCGGACGATGAGGATCTCTTGGCTGCCATGGGCCACCAGATCGGCATCGCGCTGGAGAATGCCCGGTTGTACGATCAGGCCCAGGAACTGGCGGTGGTCAAGGAGCGCAACCGCCTGGCCCGCGATCTGCACGATTCGGTGACCCAGGCTCTCTATGCTTTGGCACTCTATTCGGAAGCTGCCTCTCGCCAACTTCAGGCCGGCGACGTGGGACTGGCTCTTGACCACTTGACTGAGATCCGAGAAACAGCCCAGAGTTCACTGCGGGAGATGCGCTTGCTCATCTTTGAGTTGCGTCTGCCGACCTTGAGCCAGGAGGGGTTGGTCGTTTCGGTCCAGGCCCGGCTGGACGCAGTCGAAGGGCGGGTTGGTGTGGCGACCCATTTCTGGTCGAATCTGGAGGGACGGCTGGACGATGCCGTGGAAGAAGGGCTGTATCGCATCGCCCAGGAGGCGCTGAACAACACCCTTCGCCATGCTGAGGCCAAGAGTGTGTCTGTGCGCCTTCAGGCCGAGGATGGCATCGTGTCGCTGGATGTGAGCGACGACGGCTGTGGTTTTGATCTGGACAAGGTGCGGCATTTGGGTGGCTTTGGCCTGGACACCATGCGCGAACGCGCCGCCTGCCTGGGCGCGGACCTGGTGATCCAAAGCCATCCTGGGCACGGCACGAGTATTCGAGTGGAGGTAGCCCGATGAGAGAAGCAGGCCAAGGGGACATGATCCACGTGCTGATCGCCGACGATCATGCTATTGTGCGCAAAGGCATCGGCGCGCTGTTGGGTACAGTGCCCGATATCGAGGTGGTGGCCGAAGCCCGCGACGGAGAGGAGGCACTGGCCAAGGCCCTTGCCGTCCGGCCCGATGTAGTACTGATGGATCTGGTGATGCCAGGGGTGGACGGGTTGGAAGCCACCCGCCGGTTGTGTTCGTGCTGGCCCGAGGCGCGCGTGTTGGTATTGACCAGCTTTGCGGGAGACGACAAGGTTTTTCCGGCCATCAAGGCCGGGGCGCTGGGTTTTCTGCTCAAGGATTCGGGCCCTGACGACTTGGTGCAGGCCATTCGACAGGTGTACCAGGGTGAGTCGTCGCTGCACCCGTCGGTAGCCCGCCGGGTCTTGCAGGAACTCGTGTGTCCCGCCTCTCAGGGCAGCGCAGATGCGCTCACTGAGCGAGAGACGCAGGTCCTAAAGCTTGTGGCCCATGGCCGCTGCAACCGAGATATCGCCAACCGGCTCTGTATCAGCGAGGCGACGGTACGAACCCACATGAGCAACATTCTTTCCAAGCTGGGCGTGGACAGCCGCACCCAGGCGGCCCTGTACGCTTTGCGCCAGGGGCTGGCTTGCCTGAACGATGGGGTCGGTGGCACCTGAGCGCTCCTACTGAGCGTGGCGTGGTAGAGTCTCTTGGTCGATGGGGTGTGGCAAGGCTCCGCGCTCCATGTCTGCTCGGCGCAACTCGTAAGAGTGATGTTCCCCCTAACATCCTGCCCGCGGAAGCGCCTGCGTACCTGCAGGCAGGATCCATCTTGCATTGCAGTACGTCTTGGCCGACTTGGCAGCAGCCCTGCGTTTTTTAGTGAATCTACTTGGCAGCGGGGCCAAGCTGTGGTATGATCGAGCCAGCGAGGAAACCACGCAGGAGATCGGGTTGTCGGCGTTTGGGAAGCGACGACCGCATGAGGACTCTAAGGGGGCTACCATGAAAAACATCGGGCGTGTTCTTGCTATGGCGCTGGGCGCAGCCACCGCCTTCGCCGGGGGAGCGTACTACTGGTTGCTGCGGCGCCCGCTGGCGCAGACCCAAGGTACCTTATGCCTGCAGGGCCTATCGGCTCCGGTAGAGGTCTATCGGGATCCATGGGGAGTTCCCCATATCTATGCCGAGACCGCCCACGACTTGATGGTGGCCCAGGGGTTTGTTCATGCCCAGGACCGCCTGTGGCAAATGGACTTTTACCGTCGAACTGCGGCTGGCCGCCTGTCGGAAATCATGGGCGAGGAGACGGTGGCCGTGGACCGCTGGCTTCGCATCCTGGGTATGCGCCGCGTGGCCGAACAAGAAGTCGATCTCCTCGATGGGGATACCCGCGCCGAACTGGAGGCCTATGCCGCCGGCGTAAACGCGCGCATCGAGCAGGGCAAATGGCCCGTCGAGTTCGCGCTATTGCGGTACCAGCCGGAACCGTGGACGGTGGCCGACACCCTTTCGTGGATCAAGATGATGTCGTGGAG
Organism: uncultured Anaerolineaceae bacterium; assembly: GCA_964575225.1. Lineage (GTDB taxonomy): Bacteria > Chloroflexota > Anaerolineae > JAAYZQ01 > JAAYZQ01 > CAZNQW01. Next base: position 6,541 of record CAZNQW010000088.1, read on the forward strand.
CCTGTCCATCAATTGGGAAAGCGAGATCCTGCGCGCCCAGATGATCGAGCAATTGGGTGAGGAGGCGGCTGCCGAGTTGGATCCACCCTGTCCAGCCGATGGACCTCGCATCGTACCTTCCGATGTGGACTTGAGCCAGGTGGGGGTTTCGGCCCTCGAAATGGCCCAGGCAGCCCGACCGTTCACCGGACCGGGCGCCCACGCCGGGTTGGGCAGCAACAACTGGGCCCTTGCCGGATCGCGCACCACCACCGGCGCCCCGATTTTGGCCAATGACATGCACCTGCCTCTCTCGCTGCCGGCCATCTGGTACGAAAATCATCTGGTGGGTGGCGATCTGAATGTCACCGGCGTGACCTTCCCGGGCATCCCGGGGATCGTGGTGGGCCACAACGGCCACGTTGCCTGGGGATTCACCAACGGCTTTCCCGACGTCCAGGATCTGTACATGGAGCGACTGCGGCGGACAGACGATGGCCGCATCCAGTACCAATACCTGGACGAGTGGCTGGATGCCACCGTGATCCGTGAGGAAATCCGGGTGCGGGACGCCGTCCCCATCGTCGAGGAGGTGGTCGTCACCCGCCACGGACCCATCATCAACCCCCTGGCCCCCGATTTTACCGGCGAGCAGCCCCTGGCCCTGCGCTGGACGTCGTTGGAGCCCGACACCATGATTTCGTGTTTGCGCGGCACGATGCGCGCCCGCACCTGCCAGGAACTCCACAAGGCAATGCAGCCCTGGACGGCGCCGATTCAGAATGTGGTGTGCGCCGACACCCGGGGGAACATCGCCTATAGCTTCCCCGGCAAGGTGCCGATCCGCGCTCGCGGGCAGGGCCTGGTACCGGTGCCGGGCTGGACCGGTGAGTACGAATGGATCGGCTACGTGCCCTTTGAGGAGCTGCCCCATTTTTCCAATCCCAGCGATGGCTATATCGCCACGGCCAACAACAGCGTGGTGAGCGATGACTATCCCCACTTTCTTAGCCACGAGTACCTGGCCCCCGACCGGGTTCGCCGCATCCGCGAGTTGATCGAAGGCCAGGAGCGGATCGACGTGGCCTACGTTCAGCGCATGCACTTTGATCAGGTCTCACCCTCGGCGCGGGCCATGGCCGCTTACCTGGGCCAACTGGAGCCGGAGGACGCCGAGCTGGCCTCGGTGGTGGCGTTGATGCGCCGGTGGGATGGCGATTTGGCAGCCGACAGCCCTGCTGCTGCCGTGTACCAGGTGTTCTATCGGCGACTGATCCGCCTGCTCCTGGATCATCGCCTTGGGGATCTGGCCGTGCGCTATGCGGGCAAAGGCCCCACGCCCCTTTTGGCCGAGGCCAGCATATTCAACGTCAAGTCCCACCTCTGGCTGCACGAAATCTTGAGCGAGCCCCACTCTCCCTGGTTTGACCTGGGTGGGGGCGAAACCCGCGACGTGGTGATGTTGTTGGCGTTGCGCCAGGCCGTGGATTTCCTCAAGGCCGAGCTGGGACCCGAGATCCAGCACTGGGCCTGGGGCAAGTTGCATACCCTCACCTTTTCCCATCCCCTGGGGCGGGTGCCTGCGCTGGGCAAGCTGCTGAACGTGGGGCCTTTTGCCATCGGCGGCGACGGCACCACCGTATGGGCCACCGGATCCAGCACGCACGACCTGAACTGCGATACGGTCATTGGCCCACCCTATCGTTTTATCGCCGACCTGTCCGATCTGCGCAATTCGGTGAGCTTGTTGGCGCCCGGGCAATCGGGCCAGTTGGGCAGCCCGCACTATCGCGATCAGGCAGAAGCCTGGCACACAGGGCCCTATCACCCCATGCTCTACGATGGGGAGGATGTTAGGCGAGATGCCTGCGCCCTGTTGCGGCTCTTGCCGGGAGCGGGGGCGCACCCCGGCGGCCAAGAGACTCGAACCGAGATTGAGATTGGATAACTTGAGGCCTGCCTTTACCCACCTGCACGTCCACTCGCACTTTTCGCTGCTTCGCGGCACGGCGTCGGTGGAGCAACTGGTGGCCCAGGCTGCCTCGGAAGGCATGACCCACCTGGCTCTGACCGATAGCCAGGCGCTCTATGGCGCCGTGGCTTTTGATCGCGCCTGCCGCGCAGCCGGGATCCGACCCATATTGGGCATGACGGTGATCGTGGCGCCGGCCACGGACTCGCTGGACTCTAGCGCCCAACCTGATCTTTTGGTATTGCTGACCAGCGGCCCCGAAGGTTATCGCTCCCTGTGTCGGCTCGCGTCGTTGATCCAAGCCCACCCCGAACGAGCCGCCAAAGCGGTTCAGGGCCTGAGTTGGGGCGAACTGGAGGCCCACGCCGCAGGCTTGCTGTGCCTGGATGGGGGGCGATTGGGCGGGATCGAGCGCCGCCTCCGAGCTGGAGATGTCGAGGGCGCCGTACGTTTTGCCTCTCGCCTTCAAAGGATCTTTGCCGGATCGGCCTTTGTCAGCCTGGAAATCCACCGGCCTGAGGATCGGGCCATCGCTCAAGCCGTCGAGGAGGTGGGCCACCGGCATGGCCTGGAATCCTTGGCCGTACAGCCGGTCTATTGCCTGGCTGCTGAGGACCGAGAACGCCTCCGTCTTTTGGCGGCCATCGGCCACAACCTGCCCATCGCCGAGTTGCCATCGGCAGCACTCCCGGCAGGTGGCGATGGCAGCGCTGACGGCGGCGTCGACCTCCACTGGCTCCCCCTTGCCGAGTTCCAGGTCCGGTTTGCCGGGTTTCGCCGCGCCCTGGCGAATATCGAGCACGTGACCGGGCGTTGTCAACCGGCCTTGCCCGACGGCTCGCC
>CAZNQW010000088.1:9344-14837 GCA_964575225.1 uncultured Anaerolineaceae bacterium
AGTTCAGACGTGTGCTCTTCCGATCTGCCCGACGGCTCGCCCGTTTGGCCCGACCTGAACCTGCCCCCTGGGCAAGAGCCCGACGCAGCCCTGTCTGCGCTGGCCCAGGGTGGGCTGGACGCTCGGTATGGGCCGAATCCCACGGCCGATGTCACCCAACGCCTGCAATCTGAACTGAGCGCCATCGCCCAACACGGCTATGCCCCCCTGTTCTTGGTGGTGGCCGATATCACACAGTATGCCCGTGAGCAGCGGGTACCGGTCAACACACGGGGCAGCGTGGCCAATTCCCTGGTGGCCTATTGCAGCGGAATTACCAACGTGGACCCCATCGCCCATGATCTCTTGTTCGAGCGTTTTCTTAACCCGGCCCGCGCCGATCTGCCCGACATCGACGTCGATTTTTGCAGCCGTCGCCGCGATGAGGTGCTGGACTATGTGCGGCGTACCTACGGGCCGGATCGGGTGGCTTTGGTTTCCACCGTAAGCACCCTCCAACCGCGCGGCGCCGTCCGCGAGACGGGCAAGGCTTATGGGCTGAGTGAGCCAGAGATCGATCGCCTGGTGACCCTGCTGCCTCGTCACTGGCATCCCGATCCCCGGCGTCGCGACCGGAGGACGGTGGACGACGTCCTCGCCGAACTGCCCAACCCTTTGCATCGACAGGTGATCCAGCAGGCGTACACCCTGATCGACCAACCTCACCACCTGAGTGTCCACCCCGGTGGCGTCGTTATCACCCCGGGCCCGCTGACCGACTGGGTGCCGCTCCAGTGGGCGCCCAAGGGGTTCCTGATCACCCAATTTGCCCACGGCGACGTGGAGGCCATCGGCCTGCCCAAGATCGATCTGCTCGGCATCCGCGCCCTGACCGTCCTGGCCGAAGCCGAACATCTGGTGCGTCGCCACCACGATGGAGAGTTTTCCCTCGACCAGATTCCAAAGGAGGATGTGCCGACGGCTCAGGCGCTCTGCCGCGGCGAGACCATTGGCGTGTTCCAATGCGAGTCGGAAGGGGCGCGCCGCACCTTGCTCAAACTCCGGGCCCGCACCGTGCGCGACCTGGCTGTGGCCAATGCCTTTTTCAAACCCGGCCCGGCTACCGGCGGGATGGCCGCGACCTTTGTGCGGCGCTATCGTGGTGAGGAGCCGGTGGCCTACCTTCACCCGGCGCTGGCCCCGATCCTGGAGCCCACCAAGGGTGTGCTGATCTTTCAGGAGCAGATCCTGCGGGTGGCGCGAGAGATCGCCGGGCTGACTTGGGCCCAAGCCGATCAACTGCGACGGGGAATGAGCCACTTTGGTCGCCAGGAGATGGCCGAGCTGCGCTCCCAGTTCATCGAGGGCTGTTGCCGCCCTGCACCGCAGGGGCCGGGCTTCCACCGGCGCCAGGCCGAGACGCTGTGGGAACAGGTTCAAGCCTTTGCCGGTTATGGTTTCAACCAGGGCCATGCCACGTCCTATGCCGGGGTCAGTTACCGATCGACCTACCTCAAGGTACACTGGCCCGCGGCTTTTCTCTGTGCCCGTCTAGCCCACTGGGGCGGATTCCACCATCCGGCCATCTACATGGCCGAGGCCGTGCGTCTGGGTCTGGCTGTACGCCCTCCCCACATCAACCACAGTGGGCGGCGCTTTGCCCTGGGCTGGGAGGGGGAGCAGGCGGTTTTGTGGATGGGGCTGGGCCAGGTGCGCGATCTGCGTCAGACTTCGATCCGGGCCCTCCTCACCCAACGCCGTGAACGACCTTTTGCCGATGCCCGTGACCTGTGGGCGCGGGTTCCTCTGCAACGGAAAGAGATCGCACACCTGATCCAGTGTGGCGCCCTCGACGGACTGGGCGAGAGCCGCGCTGCCCTGCTGGCTCAGGCCGGTGAGGTGCAACGGGCGGGTAGCGCCCAGCAGATGATGTTCGACTTTGCTACGCCTTCCATTCCCCCTGAATCGGCTCACCAACGCTTGGTCTGGGAAAAGCGGCTGCTGGGCCAACCGGTCAGCGTCCACCCGTTAGGGATCGTTGCCGAACGTTTACCCGAGCATATTTCGCTAGAGAGCCTCACCGAAGGCGCCCGAGGGCCCGTTGCCGGCGTGCGCCTGCCGGGCTGGACGGGGGGACAGGGCTTTTTCCTGGGCGATGGTCACACGTTTGTCACGGCCCGGCTGGATCCGTCGCAAAAGAACCCCGAACCGTGGCAGCCGCTCCTACTTCGGGGCAGGTGGCAGCGCGACGAGTGGGGCATTTCCTGGCTCCAGGTGGACAATCTGGAGCGCATTCCCCTGCCCGACCTGCGAGGCTGAGGCAGCGTAACATTCGGTGAGGCCAGCCTGTGGCAGGGTCCCACGCCTTGGATTAGCCCACAATTTGAAACACACCCGATCTTGTCAATTCAGAGCAGAGCTGTTGCACTGCTCCTTGACCGATATGAGGTCGGCGAGCACAAAACCTGATTGAATGACCGACTTGGCCACGGCCCCGTCAAGCTCGAGTCCGTGCGTGGACATCCCGTGACCTCTGTGGTATACTGGCGCCGTGCATCCATTTCAAGCATTCAGAAAGGGCTGTCTCATGTCTCAAGTGAAGGGCATCATCGGTCCCATGCGTCCTCCATTTCTGATCCTGGGTCCTTGCTGCGTAGCTCTGGGCCTGGCCGTCGCGCTCTGGATCCAAGGCTCGGTCAACGTTTGGCATGCCATCCTGGCCTTTGTGGGCGGTATCTCTGCCCATATCAGCGTGAATGCCTTGAACGAATACTCGGACTTTCGCAGCGGCCTGGACTTTCAAACGCCCAAGACCCCGTTCAGTGGCGGCAGTGGCACCTTGCCCGCCTACCCGGGAATGGCCCGGACGGCGCGGACTACCGGTGTGGTGAGCTCTGGTTTGGTGATGCTGATTGGTCTCTATTTCTGGAGCGTCTGGGGCTGGTCCATCGTGCCCTTGGGCCTGCTGGGCCTGGTGGTCATCCTGTCCTACACCGACTGGCTGACCCACAACTGGCTGCTGTGTTTGATCGCTCCCGGCCTGGGCTTTGGGCCCTTGATGGTCATGGGCACGTTTTTCGCCCTGACTGGAACCTACAGTTGGTCTGCCTTTATTGCCTCGTTGGTGCCGTTCTTCCTGGTGAGCAATCTCTTGCTGTTGAACCAATTCCCCGACGCCGAAGCCGACAAGACCATCGGCCGCAAGCACCTGGTCATTGTAGCTGGCAAACGCGTCGGTAGTTGGGTGTTGGGTGGCTTTTATCTTTTGGCCTACGTGTCTATTGTTGTGGGGGTCCTTTTGTCCTTGCTGCCTGCCCTCAGCCTGCTCGGCTTGCTGACACTGCCCCTGGCCGCGCGCGCGTTTTTGCGGGCCTATCAACATCCCGATGATCTGTCGCTGCTGGTGCCCGCGCTCAGTTGGAATGTACTGGTCACCCTGGTTACCCCCGTGCTGGCAGCCGTGGGCATATTTGTGACAGCATAGTTCCTGTCGCCGGTTTTCTTTTGCGGGTATCGTGCCTTTCTGGGCATAATTCAGTGCGTGACCATCGAAATTACACCGAATTGTCCATAATCCAGCTGCCACCGACGTTGCTTTTTGCCATGGATCATGGTACACTGAATTTGTGACCGGATCAAGGGAGTGAACCAGGCGCGGATGGCCAGCCATGAGCATTGAAAGCGAATCTGAGGCTTCAAGCCAACTCCTCCAGGAGTTGCACCAGACCCGCGCCCGAGTGAGCGAGCTGCAGAGCCGCCTGCACCAGGCGGAGCAGGCGGTAACCGCGCACCGTGGCGCCGAGGAGCAGCTCCAACGGCAGGTAGGCGATCTGGCACTTCTTGTCGAGACCAGCGCCGCGGTTTCTACCCTGCTCAATGTAGAAAAAACCCTCCAAATCATCGCCCAAAATATGACGCGGGTGCTATCGCTGAACGGCTACTCGATCTCCTTCTGGGATCGAGAGCAGGGGACGTTGCGCACCCTTCTGAGTCACCCTCAGGGCCCCCCTTTTGCTTTTGCAGAGCCTCCGGGTACCGTGCGGAAGGTGGCCGGGAACCCGCTTGGGCACCGCGTACTGAACGAGCGCCAATCGGTGAACGTGCGCATGAGCGATCCGAGTGCAAACCCCGAGATTTCGCAGCGCATGGAGCGATTGGGTGTTCAATCGCTCCTCATTGTACCCATGGTCGTCCGCAGGAGGGCGATTGGTCAGATCGAGCTGATGGACACACAGCGCGAGCGATCGTTTGATCCAACTGACATCCGTCTGTGTGAGGCGTTAGCCAACCAGGCTGCTGCTGCCCTGGAAAATGCGAGGCTGCATACCGAAACCCAACGCCGCGTCCAGGAACAGATCGCCCTGGCCAAGGCTAGCGCTGCGATTCTGTCTACCCTTGACCTGGAGACGGTATTGACGCGCATTGCCGAGCAGATGACATTGCTGGTCGATGCCACGAGCGCCGTGATATGTGGGTACGACCCCGATACGGTCCAGTCCACGGCTCTGGCCCAGTACGTCACCGGGCACGCATCTGCTGAGGAGCGGAGTCGAGAGCTTGGTATCACACATAGTGAGCAGGACCCCGCCTTTATCGAGGCCATGCAGAACAACCGCGTGTACCTCCGAGAGGTGGGTCGTGACCGCGTACGCGAATGGCCGCAAAGACCGTACCCTCCCTCTCAGGGCAAGACGATTCTGTATGCTCCGATGTGGTTCAAAGGTCAAGTCACCGGCTATGCTGAGATTTGGGAGGGGCGGACCCAGCGGGTGTTCACCGATGAGGAGATCCGGTTGTGCTGCAATGTAGCTCAACAAGCGGCCATTGCCCTGCAAAATGCCCGCCTCTTTGAACAGGCTCAACGCGAGATTTATGAACGGAGTCAAAAAGAAGAGGAGCTACACCGCCGTAATCAGGAACTGGCCCTTTTGAATCGCGTGATCGCCGAGTCGGCTGCCTACGACCAACCGGAACCGATGCTCGGGGCCATGAGCCGCGAGCTGGCCCAGACTCTGGGGTGCCCCTATGCGGCCGCGGTCCTGTTGGACGACACGCGCACGACGGCGTCGGTTGTAGCCGAATACTCGGCTGCCCCCGGCCCTTCTGCGGTGGGTACCAAGATCTCCCTGGAGGATGTGGTCGCCGTCGAGCCGGTGTTTCGCTATCAAACCCCTATGATCATTGAAAGCGCGCGCACCGACGAGCGACTGCGTGCAGTTCAACATTTGATGGAGCCCACTCTCAATTCCTTGCTCATTGTGCCCCTGGTCGTGGATGACCAAACGGTGGGGACCATTGTGGCTTCTGATCCACCACGCGAGATCTCGGCCGACGAACTGCGTCTGGCCTGGCGCGTGGCCGAACAGGCGTCCAACGCCCTCACGCGGATTCGCCTGCGGGAACGGCAGCGCAGCCTGGAAGAACAATTGCGGCAGGCGCAAAAGATGGAGGCCTTGGGCCAGATGGCCGGCGGGGTGGCCCATGATTTCAACAACCTGCTGACGATCATGCGGG
>CAZNQW010000089.1:0-14485 GCA_964575225.1 uncultured Anaerolineaceae bacterium
TCAACCTCCGTAAGGGACTTTCACCCTCTAGTCAACGCCCATGCTGGGCGCACCACATGGTACGGGCGACGCATGCGTCGCCCGTACTTGTCACCCGCCGCGGTTGTCAACCCAGCCGCGAGTCCGCTCGCGCAAAAGCGGGCGCGGCATGCCGTGCCCCAACACGGCGAAAATGGTGTGTACCCAGGCCATACGTCGCCCTCGCGGAAGCGGGGGCCCATGGATGCTGCCTGCGTGTACGCAGGCGCTTGCGAGGGCATGACGATTACTCGCCTCGGCGCCGCTGACCACAGCCCGGGCCGTCACCCCTGTGCAAGCCGTCGCCCCGGAATTTGTGCTAGAAGGCCCCGAGGGGTATAATGGCAGTTGGTTGTGCGTCAGGTAGGACATTCATTCTCGTCATAGGAGGCCTGAAGTGAAACGAACCACCCCTTCCACCCGCTCGGGCTGGCGTTCGCTCCCCCGCAACGTCTGGGCCGTCAGTCTGACCAGCTTTTTCATGGACATTTCCAGCGAGATGGTGATCAACATCCTGCCCCTCTTCCTGAGCAACGTCCTGGGGGTGGGTACCAGCGTCATCGGCCTCATCGAGGGCATTGCCGAGGCCACCGCCAGCCTGCTCAAGGTCTTTTCGGGATGGCTGTCGGACCGGTTGCGCGCCCGAAAATGGCTGGCAGTGGCCGGCTATGGCCTGTCGGCGTTGGCCAAGCCCTTCTTTTATTTCGCCAACTCCTGGGCCTGGATTTTGGCCGTGCGCTGGACCGACCGCGTGGGCAAGGGCATCCGCACCGCACCCCGCGACGCCATGGTTGCCGACAGCATCGACGAGAGCCAGCGGGGGTTGGCCTTTGGCTTTCATCGGGCGGCCGACACCGGTGGGGCCACCCTGGGGCTGTTGATCGCCCTGGGGATCGTCTGGGCGGCCCAATCGGCCGCCGTCAACCTGGGGCAGAAGACGTTTCAGATCATCGTCCTGGCCAGCCTGATCCCGGCGGCCCTGTCGGTGCTGTCCCTGGTGGTCGGCGCCAAGGACGTGCCCGTCACCACCACGAGGGAAAAGCCGGTCATCACCCTCAAGGGATTGGGCAAGCCGTTTCTCATCTTTTTGCTCATCGTCGGACTCTTTGACCTGGGCAACTCGTCCGATGCGTTCCTGGTCCTTCGGGCGCAGGAGCGGGGGCTGAGCGTGATCGGCATCCTGGCCATGTTGGTCACCTTTAACCTGGTCTACACCGTGATCTCGACGCCTGCCGGGGCTTGGTCGGATCGGATAGGGCGCCGCCGGATCGTCATCGGCGGCTGGCTGGCCTATGCCGTCATCTATTTGGGCTTTGCCCTGGCCCAGACCGGCTGGCATGTGTGGGTGCTGTATGCCTTTTACGGGCTGTACTACGGTCTGGCCTACGGCACGACCAAGGCCATGGTCGCCGATCTGGTGCCTGCGGCTTTGCGCGGCACGGCCTACGGCACCTACAACGCCATCCTGGGTCTGATCGATTTTCCGGCGTCGCTGATCGCCGGCATCCTGTGGGAGGGGGTCGGCGGCTGGCAGGGATTCGGGCCTTCGGCGCCATTCCTGTTCGGGGCCATCATGGCCCTGGCGGCAGCAGTGCTCATGCTGCTCTGGCGGCCGGCCGCGCCCTTACAGCAGCAGACATGACGACACATGGGTACGGGCGACGCATGCGTCGCCCGTACAGGCCTCATCAAGGGAGCACGTGGTACGGGCGGGGTTGAAATCCGCCCGGGCGCCCGGCGCCCCCTATCTGCAAATCAGGTTTGACAAAACCATACGAGTGTGCTACGATAATCGCCGTTACAATTGAACTGGACGCTCATCCAGAGGGGTGGAGGGACCGGCCCGACGAAGCCCCGGCAACCAATTGGCGTTAGGATCTCGGTGGTCTGTCTGGCAGAAAAGCCGGACAGATAGGAACCCAGGTCGGCCAATCAGGTGCCAATTCCGGCAGGCTGCACCGGCGCGACATGCCACCATGCCACACCGTGCAACCTGGCAGATGAGAGAATAAGCAAAAGCTCTCATCGAGGGAGCTTTTTTCGTTGTAAGGACAAGAGGGATGATGAGAACCATCGAATGGGACCCGTCGGGGACCGTCAAATTGATCGATCAGCGCAAGTTGCCGCTGGAGTATGTGATCGTCGAGTACGACGACTATCACGACGTGGCCACGGCCATCCAGGATATGTACATCCGCGGCGCGCCGGCCATTGGCGCCGCAGCCGCCTTTGGCCTGGCGTTGGCCGGCCAACAGAGCCGGGCCACCACCCCAGAGGGCGTGCGAGCTGACCTCCAGGCGGCGGCTGAGATCCTGCGCCGCACGCGCCCCACGGCTGTGAACCTGTTCTGGGCCATTGACCGGATGCTGAACCGGGCGCGAGCCTGGCAAGGGACCAAAGCCTCGGAGCTGGTCCAGGCCCTCATCGACGAGGCCCAGGGCATCGCCGACGAGGACATCGAGATCAACAAACGCATGGGCGCTCACGGGGCGGCCCTGATCGAGGATGGGTTCCATATCCTCACCCACTGCAACGCGGGCGCCCTGGCGACCGTGGACTATGGTACCGCCTTGGCCGTCATCCGCGCGGCCCACGAACGGGACACCCAGATCCACGTCTGGGTGGATGAAACGCGCCCGCGCCTGCAAGGGGCCCGCTTGACCTCCTGGGAACTAATGCGAGACGGCATTCCCATGACCTTGATCGCCGACAATGTGGCGGGCCATCTGATGCGCACCGGTCAGGTCGATATTGTGCTGGTGGGCTCGGACCGCACCGCCGCCAACGGCGACGTGGCCAACAAGATCGGCACCTACAAACTGGCCGTGCTGGCCAAAGAGAATGGCATCCCTTTTTACGCCGTGGTGCCCACCTCGACCATCGACCTGTCGCTGCCCACGGGCGACGACATTCCCATCGAACAGCGCTCCTCCGACGAGGTCACCCACGTGGGCGACTGTCAGATCGCACCCGACGGCGTGCCGGTGTTGAACGTGGCCTTTGACGTGACGCCTCATCGTTATGTCACCGGCATCATCACCGAACACGGCATCGCCTACCCACCCTATTCCAAAAGCCTGCGACAGATGGTGGAAGGATGACCCAATTTGAACCGGGGCTTCACTCGCTGGCAGCCGGTAGCTTGCCCCACACCGATCCTGCGGCGGCCTGGCAATTGGTGCAAGGCACCCTCGATATTCCCACCTGGCCCCAACTGCCCAAGCGCTCCTTCCTGGAGAACATGTACGTCCAATACAGCGAGGGCTTTCCCGGCATCGTGCTGGAATCGGAGCGCATCCACGTTGACCACGAGCGGGCAATCGAGACCGAGCTAGAGGGCCTCTACATCGCCTATCTGGGCGAGGACCTGGCCTACGCTGCCGTCGGCCGCGACTATGCGGCGGGGCTGCATCACGTGCTGGAGCAGGATAAGGAACGTATGCCCATCGTCAAGGGCCAAGTGACCGGCCCGGTGAGCTGGGGGCTTACGGTGGTCGATCAGGACCGCCGGCCGGTGCTCTATGACGATGTTTTGGCCGAAGCAGTGGCCAAGCACCTGCGACTCAAAGCCACCTGGATGGAGCGGGAGCTGCGCCGCGTGGCCGACCAGACCATTATTTTCGTCGACGAACCGTACATGAGCAGCTATGGCTCGGCGCTGATCTCCCTGAGCCAATCCCAGGTGGAGACCTTGATGGCCGAGGTGCTGGCCGGCATCCAGGGGCTGTCGGGGATGCACTGCTGTGGCAACACCGACTGGTCCCTGTTGTTATCCACTGGGGTCGACATCCTGAACCCGGACGCCTACGAGTACGCCGATACCCTGGCCCTCTACCCCGACGAGGTGACCGCCTTTTTGGAGAGGGGCGGCCTCATCGCCTGGGGCATCGTACCGGCTAGCGACCAGATCCTCCACGAGACCGTGGACAGTCTGGTGGAGCGTTTCCATCAGGCCATCGGCCTGCTCACGACCAAAGGGCTGCACCAAGACGATCTATTGGCGGCCTCGCTGATCAGCCCCTCGTGTGGGTGCGGGTCGCTGAGTGTAGAAACGGCGGAACGGGTTCTGCAGACCACGGGTCAGGTGGCCCGAGCCTTGCAAGAGCGGTATGCCTGAGGCCACCGCGCAGACAGTGGAACAAGGGAAATTATGAGCATCAGAAACATCATTATCACCGGATCCGTGGCCTATGATTACTTGATGACCTTTCCGGGCCGCTTTCGCGAGTGCATTCTCCCCGATCAGATCCACCAGATCAGCCTCAGCTTTTTGGTCGACGCCATGCGCAAGCAGCGGGGCGGGTGCGCGCCCAACGTGGCCTATTCCCTGGCCCTCCTGGGCGAGCGCCCAACGGTGATGGCCACGGTGGGCCAGGATTTTTCCGACTATCGGGCCTGGCTCGACCGCGCAGGGGTGGACACCTCGGCCGTCGTCGAGATCGAGGACGAATTCACCTCCTCCTTTTTTGTGAACACCGACCTGGAGAACAACCAGATCGCTAGCTTTTACGCCGGGGCCATGGCCAAAGCCGACCTCCTCTCCTTTCACAACCTGGACCACGATGCCGTCCAACTGGCCATCATCTCGCCCAACGCACCCCCGGCCATGCACAAGTATGCCTGCGAGTGCCAGGAGCTGGGCATTCCCTACATCTATGATCCCAGCCAGCAGATCGTCCGCCTGAGCGGCGACGAGCTGTTGAACGGCATGCGCGGCGCCAAAATGCTGATCGTCAACGAGTATGAGTTTGGCCTGATCAAAAGCAAGACCGGCCTATCGGACGAGCAGGTGCTGGCCCTGCCCGAAACCACCATCATCACCCGGGGGGAACAGGGCTCGATGATCCACACGGACGGCGACGTCCTGTTTGTCCCCGTGGCTCCGCCGGTTCAGGTCAAAGAGCCCACGGGAGCGGGCGACGCCTACCGAGCGGGCATCATGAAGGGGATGTTGCGGGGCTACCCCTGGCAGACCACAGGCCGGATCGCGGCCCTAGCCGCCACCTACGTCCTGGAACAATACGGCACCCAGAACCACACCTATTCGCCCGAGGAATTTGCCGCGCGCTACCGACAGGTCTTTGGCGATTCGCCGGAACTGGACGACCTGACCGCAAGCCGATAACGCAACAAGCAGAAAACACCAAAAGGAGCAACACTGTGAAAGAGTACGATGTACGAGACCTGAACCTGGCCGACGCCGGACAGCTACGGATTGAATGGGCCGAGCAAGAGATGCCCGTCCTGCGGCTGATCCGCGAGCGCTTTGAAGCCGAAAAACCGCTGGCAGGGGTGCGGGTGGCGGCCTGTTTGCACGTCACCACCGAGACGGCCAACCTGATGCGCACCCTCAAAGCGGGCGGAGCCGACGTGCGGCTGTGCGCCAGCAACCCCCTGAGCACCCAGGATGATGCCGCCGCGGCCCTGGTGGCCAAGTACGGCGTCCCCGTGTTCGCCATCAAGGGCGAAGATCACGACACCTACTATCGCCACATCCACCAGTCCATCGAACACGGCCCCCAACTCACCATGGACGACGGCGCCGACACGGTGGGCATCCTACACAAGCAGCGCACCGAGCTGCTGGACGGCATTATCGGTGGCACGGAAGAGACGACCACCGGCGTTATCCGTTTGCGGGCCATGGCCGCCGACGGCGTCCTCGGCTATCCCATCGTCGCCGTCAACGACGCCCTGACCAAGCACTTTTTCGACAACCGCTACGGCACAGGCCAGAGCACCATGGACGGCATTCTCCGCGCCACGAACACTCTGATCGCCGGCAAGATGGTGGTGGTCGCCGGTTATGGATGGTGCAGCCGGGGCGTGGCCATGCGCGCCGACGGCCTGGGCGCCAACGTGATTGTCACCGAAGTGGACCCCCTTCGCGCCCTGGAGGCCGTGATGGACGGCTATCGCGTGATGCCGATGTTGGAAGCAGCCAAGGTGGGCGACATCTTTGTCACGTCCACCGGCGACAAGCATGTAATCGACCGCGCCCACATGGAAGTGATGAAGGACGGCGCCATCGTGGCCAACTCGGGCCACTTTAACGTCGAGATCAACATCCCGGCCCTGCGCGACCTGGCCGTAGAAGTGCGCCAACCGCGGGCCTTTGTGGAGCAATTCGCCCTGGCCGACGGGCGCCGCATCTCGCTGCTGGGCGAAGGCCGCCTCATCAACCTGGCCGCTGCCGAAGGTCATCCCTCGGCCGTCATGGACATGAGCTTTGCCAACCAGGCCCTGTGTGCCGAGTATATGGTCCAAAACGCCGAGCAACTGGAAAACAAGGTCTATTCCGTCCCGGAAGAGATCGACAAGCAGATCGCGGCCCTCAAGCTCAAGGCCATGGGGATCGAGATCGACGTGCTCACCCCCGAGCAGGCCCACTACCTGACCTCGTGGGAAGAAGGAACGTAGCGCATGGGCACGACCGGCGGGCAATCGGCCTGCCGGCACACCAGGGCTGTTGCCAGGTCGGCCAAGACATGGTGCGGCACAGGATGGATGCTGCCTGCGAGTACGCAGGCGCTTGCGCGGGCATGACGATACGCCAATTGACGAACGTCACCCCCGCCGCGGGTCCGCCCGCGCACAAGCAGGGGGCCCACATCTTTCCAGGCATGTCGAGGGACAGTGCAAACGCCATGGCAGTATACCGTGTGCTTTGACAGTCATTCATAACACAGACGGAGGCAAACGATATGACAACGACCTTTATGACCTCGCCCCAACACTTTTTCACGTCGGAATCGGTGACCGAGGGACACCCGGACAAGATCTGCGACCAGATCTCTGACGCCGTCCTGGACGCCATCATCGCCGACGATCCCGATGCCCGCGTGGCCTGCGAGTGCGCTGTGACCACGGGCCTGGTGTTGGTGATGGGCGAGATCACCACCAGCACCTATGTGGACATGAACGCCCTGGTTCGCGATGTGGTGTGCGACATTGGCTACACCCGGGCCAAGTTTGGCTTTGACGGCGAGACCTGTGGTGTGCTGGTCTCGATCAAAGAGCAGAGCGCCGACATTGCGCTGGGGGTCGACAAGGCCCTCGAAGCCAAGACCGGCGGGGTGACGGAGCAAGAGATCGAAGCGATTGGCGCCGGCGACCAGGGCATGATGGTCGGCTTTGCCTGCACCGAAACGCCCGAGCTGATGCCCATGCCCATTATGTTCGCCCACAAGCTGTGCCGGCGGCTGAGCCAGGTGCGCCGGGACGGGGTGCTGCCCTACCTCCGTCCCGATGGCAAGAGCCAGGTGACCATCGAATACGAGTATGGCAAGCCCAAACGGGTGGAAGCCGTCGTCATTTCGACCCAACACTCGCCCGACGTGGAGCAGAGCAAGATCCGCGCCGACATCATCCAGCGGGTCATCAAATACGTGGTGCCCAACGGCATGATCGACGAGAATACCAAGATTTATGTCAATCCCACGGGCCGGTTCGTGACGGGTGGTCCCAAGGGCGATGCCGGTGTGACGGGCCGCAAGATCATCGTCGACACCTACGGCGGCATGGCCAGCCACGGCGGCGGCGCCTTCTCGGGCAAAGACCCGACCAAGGTGGACCGCTCGGGCGCTTACTATGCCCGCTACGTGGCCAAGAACATTGTGGCCGCAGGCCTGGCCGAACGGGTGCAGCTCCAGGTGAGCTATGCCATCGGCGTGGCCAAGCCACTGTCGCTGGCCGTCGAGACCTATGGCACGGGCAAGGTGTCGGATGAGGTGATCGTCGATCTGATCGCCAAGCATTTCGACTTTCGCCCGGCAGCCATCATCAAGCAGCTCGATCTGCGGCGCCCCATCTTTCAGGCCACAGCCACGTTCGGGCACTTTGGCCGCGACGATATCGATGCGCCGTGGGAGCGCACCGACAAGGCCGACATCCTGCGCCAGGAAGCCGGTCTGTAGGCTCGGGGGCGGGCATCGCGAATGGGATCTGTGGGGCGACGCATGCGTCGCCCCTACCCACCGTCACCCCTGCCGTGAGTCCACTCGCGCACAAGCGGGGGCCCAGATGGGCATGAAAAACGATGGATGCCCGCCTTCGCGGGCATGACGGTGGGTCCATTGACTTGCTCCGCGCCCCGTCTCTGGGGCGCGCCAAGAGGCATCGCGAATGGGATCTGTGAGGCGACGCATGCATCGCCCCAACCCACCATCACCCCTGCCTCCGGGTGACGAGCGAGAGCTGGGCATCTCATGCTGCATCAGAGACCATGCAGCAGTCTTGCCCGAAGGTTCTGCGTGGATTGACAAATCCTCCCGGTAGAGGTATAATCGAGAGCGTTAGCTTCAATGAGGAGGCCATTTTGGCAAAGCCCACATTCTCCAAACTATCCACGGTAGCCTTTGCCATGAAAAGGACCTGCAAGAGCACCTCATGAACCGTCGCTAACTCGGTAGCCAACGATCTGAGGTGCTTTTTCGATCCAAGGAGGGATTGACTGGTGAAAGAGATCCACACCGATCGTGTCACGGAAACCGTCAGACAGTTGTGCATCGACAGCAACTACTACCTCGGGGAAGACGTCCTCCAAAAATTGAAGGCCTATCGTGAGGCCGAAATCTCGCCAATCGGGCAAGAAGTACTCGACCAAATCCTGGAAAACGCCGAAATCGCCCGCAGTGAGGGCATCGCCCTGTGCCAAGATACAGGCGTCGCCGTCGTGTTCCTGGAGTTGGGCCAGGAGGTGCACATCGTCGGCGGCGACCTGATGGAGGCCATCGACGAAGGGGTGCGCCAGGGCTACATCGACGGCTATCTTCGGAAATCAATGGTCGATCCACCCTTTGCGGGCCGGATCAACACCAAAGACAACACCCCCGCCGTCGTCCACACCACCATCGTACCCGGCGACCAACTCAAAATTACCATAGCCCCCAAAGGGGGCGGCAGCGAGAACATGAGCCAATTGGCCATGCTCAAGCCGGCCGATGGCCGCGCGGGCGTCATCCGCTTTGTCGTCGAATCGGTGCGCCGCGCCGGGGCCAACCCCTGCCCGCCCGTCATCGTCGGTGTCGGCATCGGCGGGACGGCGGAAAAAACCATGCTCCTGGCCAAGCAGGCCATCTTGCGGGAGGTGGGCAAGCCCAGCCCCGACCCCGACGTGGCCGCAATGGAAGCCGAGATCCTGGAAAAGGTCAATCGCATCGGCATCGGCCCGCAGGGGTTCGGAGGCCTGACTACGGCGCTGGCAGTTCACATCGAAACCTTCCCCTGCCACATCGCCAGCCTGCCCGTGGCCGTGAACCTTCAATGCCATTCCGCGCGGCACAAGGAGGCGGTACTATGAAACTCACAACTCCTCTCACGGACGAGGTCGTCGCACAGCTCCACGCCGGTGACAAGGTGACGATTACCGGCGTCATCTATGTGGGCCGCGACGCCGCCCACAAGCGCATGGTGGATACCCTGGACGCCGGGGACCCCCTGCCTTTTGATCCGCAGGGCCAGGTCATCTATTACATGGGTCCGGCCCCTGCCAAACCGGGCGAAGCCATCGGCGCAGCCGGCCCCACCACCAGCGGCCGCATGGACCCCTATGCGCCGCGCATGATGGAAGCCGGCCTGAAGGGCATGATCGGCAAAGGGAATCGCACCCAGCCGGTGCGCGACGCCATGGCCCAGTACAAAGCCGTGTACATGGGCGCCATCGGCGGCGCGGGAGCCCTGATTGCCAAGACCATCCACAAATCGGACGTGGTCGCCTACGACGAGCTGGGCGCCGAAGCGCTGCGCCGGCTGGAAGTGGTCGATTTTCCGGCCATCGTCATCAACGACATTTATGGCGGCGATGCCTACGAAGACGGCGTCAAGAAATACAACCGGGAGTAGGGGGCAGCCATGAGAGTTCGTCTTTCGGCGGAATCGGTACACAACGAGTTGGTCCGGCGCGTCGAAGAGTACAGCGGGCAAGACCTGATGGCCTGCTATCAATGCGGCAAATGCGCGGCAGGCTGCCCGGTGGCCTTTGCCATGGACATGCTTCCCAGCCAGGTGATCCGGTTTGCCCAACTGGGGCTGGTCGAAAAGCTGTTGGAAAGCAAGACCATCTGGCTTTGCGCGGCCTGCCAGACCTGCTACACCCGCTGTCCCAAGGGGGTGGACCTCAGCCGCATCATGGAGGCCCTGCGCGAGATCCTCATGTACGAGCAAGGCAGCCACATCAATTATGACCAGATCTCACCGGAAGAGATCGTGGAGTGGCCCCAACAGGCCTTTATCGGCAGCTTTCGCAAGTACACGGTTTAGCCACCGCGCCCATCCCCCACTCTCGGGTCGAGCCTGGGTGCGCACATTGGCCAATGGCGAGTGGAGACACTGCACATGAGAGCAACGTACTTTCCCGGATGCACGCTTAATACCACAGGCAAAGGCTTTGACAACGCCGTGCGGGCATCGGCCTCAGCGGTGGGCCTGGAACTGATCGAAGTACCGGACTGGAACTGCTGTGGGGCCACCTATCCCCTGATCATCGACAACATCCTGGAGCTTGCCGCGCCGGCCCACGTCCTGGTGGCGGCCCAAACCCAAGGCCGCATTCTGACGACCGCGTGCACCACCTGCTACAACGTACTGAAGCGAACCAACGAATTCATCCGCAAGCACCCCGACGAGCGAGACCGGCTCAACACCTTTATCGAAGCCGAGTACCAGGGAGAGGTGAACGTCAAGGACATCCTCCACCTCTTGCGCGACGACATCGGCTTTGACGCCATCCAGAGCCACGTGCAAAAGCCCCTCACGGACTTGAAAGTGGCCTGTTACTATGGCTGCATGGTGCTCCGGCCCCCGGCCGAAGTCGGCTACGACGATCCCGACCACCCCACCAGCCTGGACGACCTGATGGCGGCCCTGGGCGCCACGCCGGTCGATTTCCCCCACAAGAACGAATGTTGCGGCGCCTACCTGGCGGTCAAGGCGCCCGACGTCACGCGGGACATGGTCTACACCATTCTGCGCTCGGCCCAGGCAGCCGGCGCCGAGGCCATCGCCACCAACTGCCCCTTGTGCCAGTTCAATCTGGACAAGCAGCAGGCCGAAATGCGCAAGATCCACGCCGGCTATCAGCCCGTGCCCGTCTTTTACTTTAGCCAACTGATGGGGCTGGCCCTGGGCTTGGACATCCGCGAGTATGGCTGGGACCAGCACTATATTGACGCCCGCCCCCTGCTCGCAGTCCGGAATCTGTGGCAGGGCGAGGCCATGGTAGAGGGTGCAACCCAATGAGCAGTGGGGAAAACGGCTATAGCAGGCGGGTCCTCATCGTGGGCGGCGGCATAGCCGGGATGCAGGCCGCGTTGGACATTGCCGGGTCGGGCTATGAGGTCGTGCTGGTGGACAAGCTGCCGTCGGTGGGCGGGCACATGCACCAGCTCTCCGAAACCTTTCCCACGCTGGACTGCGCCCAATGCATCATGACGCCGCGCACGGTGGACGTGGGACGCCACGAGAACATCAAACTCCACGTCTATTCCGAGGTAGAAGAAGTCAGCGGGCAGATGGGAAATTTCCGGGTGCGCATCCGACGCAAGCCCGCGTATGTCAATTGGGATGCGTGTACGGCGTGCGGCGCCTGCACCGAAAAGTGTCCCCAATTGGTGCCCTTTGATTTTGACCGCCATCTCGAAATGGCCAAAGAGATGCGCACCGGCGGTGTGCGCCACGTGGGCACGGGCAAGGCCATCTATACCCTTTCGCCCCAAGCCGTCCCCAAGAAACCGGTCATCGATGTCGACCACTGCCTCTGGTTTCAAAAGGGCAAGTGCCGCCTGTGCGAAAAGGTCTGCCCAGTGGGCGCCATCGATTACGAGCAGCAGGAAGCCTGGTTCGAAGAAGAGGTGGGCGCCATCATCCTGGCGACCGGCTTTGAGCTGTACCCCCTGGAAAAACTGGGGGAATATGGCGGCGGGCGGGTGCCCGATGTCATCGACGCCTTGGCCATGGAGCGCCTGCTGAGCGCCTCGGGCCCCACCGCGGGCGTGATGCGGCGCCCATCAGACGGCAAAGAGCCCCGCGAGGTAGTCTGGATCCAGTGCGCCGGTTCGCGGGACCCCGAATTGGCCATGCCCTACTGCTCCAAAGTCTGCTGCATGTACAGCGCCAAGCAGGCCATGCTCTACAAGCACAAGGTCCACGACGGGCAGGCCATCGTTTTCTACATCGACATCCGCTCGGCCGGCAAGCGCTACGAGGAATTCATCCAGCGGGCCATGGAAGAGGATCAGGTGCTGTACATCCGCGGCAAACCCAGCAAGGTGTTCCGCGAGGGCGACAAGGTGATGGTCTGGAGTGTCGACACCCTGACCGGGCTACCGGTCGAAGTGGCCGCCGACTTGGTCGTCATTTCGCCGGCCATGATCGCCTCCCCGGGCACGCAGCGCCTGGCCGAAATGCTGGGGCTGGAGGTCGATGCCTACGGCTGGTGGGTGGAGCACGAATCCAACATGGCCCCCCTGGAAACGTCCAGGCCCGGCGTCTTTTTGGCAGGCGCCGGCACAGGACCCAAGGATATTCCCGAGGCCGTGTCGCAAGGGAGCGGCGCCGCGGGCAAGGTACTGTCGTTGTTGGCCCGCTGGAGAGGACCCGACAAAGACTAGGTCCAGGCCGGTGACATATCACGGGGAACACATAGGAATCACGGGAAGCGAATGAAGCGAATCGGAGTTTTTGTCTGCCATTGTGGGACCAACATTGCCAGCTCGGTGGACGTCGAGCGGGTGGTGCAAGAGATCTCGAAATATCCCGAAGTGGTCTATGCCATCGACTATAAATACATGTGCTCCGACCCAGGCCAAAAGCTGATCCGCGAGCACATTGTCGAGGACAACCTGGATTCGGTGATTGTCGCCGCCTGCTCGCCGGCAATGCACGAGACCACCTTTCGCCGGACGGCCGAATCGGCGGGCGTAAACCCCTACCAGACCGAAATCGCCAACATCCGCGAACAGGCAAGCTGGGTCCATCAGCAACACCGGGAAGCCGCCACCAACAAGGCCGTCGAGATCATCCGCACCATCGTCGCCAAAGCCCACTATAACCAATCGCTGACGCCCTTTTACCTGCCCCTGGTCAAACGGGCGCTGGTGGTGGGCGGGGGAATTGCCGGGATGCAGGCCGCCCTGGAACTGGCCGATGCCGGCTACCCCACGGTTCTGGTGGAACGATCGGACCATCTGGGCGGGCACATGGCCGAGCTGTCGGGGCTCTACCTGAACATGGATGCGGCGCCCCAAAGGCTTCAGGCCCTGATCGATCGCGTGCAGAACCACGCGACCCTCCAGGTGCTGACCCAGTCCGAACTCACCGAGGTGGGTGGCTATGTGGGCAATTTTGTGGTCAAGGTGGAGCAAAAGGCTGAGGAGCCGGTGAACTATACCTTTGACATCGGGGCCATCATTGTGGCCACCGGCTATGCCCTCTACGATCAGGAAAAGCTGGGCGAATATGGCGGCGGGCGCATCCCCGACGTGATCGATGGCCTCCAATTCGAGGCCATGCTCCGGCCCGATGGCCCCACAGGCGGCCAGATCCGGCGCCCGTCGGATGGCCGCGTGCCCAAAGAGGTGGTCTGGGTCCAGTGCGCGGGCTCGCGCGACCCCGAGCTGCACATGCCCTATTGCTCCAAGGTGTGCTGCATGTACGTGGCCAAGCAGTCGATGGCCTATAAGCAGCAGGTGCCCGACGGGCAGGCGACGGTGTTCTACATCGACATCCGCAGCCAGGGCAAGGGCTACGAGGAGTTTGTGCAACAGGCCATGGAGGAGCACAAGGTGCTCTATCTGCGCGGCAAGCCCTCCAAGGTCTTTCAGGAGAACGGGCAGGTCATGGTCTGGGGCGTCGATACCCTCACGGGACTGCCCATCGAGGTAGAGGCCGACCTGGTAGTGTTGGCCACCGCGGTGGTGCCCCAGCCCGACGCCCAGGAATTCGGGCAGTTGCTGCGGGTGAGCACCGACGAACATGGATTCTTGAGCGAGGCCCACCCCAAGCTGCGCCCCGTGGAGAGCCTGACGGCCGGCGTCTTTTTGGCCGGCGCGGCCCAGTTTCCCAAGGACATCCCAGAAACCCTGGCCCAGGCCAGCGGCGCGGCGGCCAAGGTGCTCAGCCTCTTTTCCCAGCGCCAGATGGTCCAGGAGCCGACCATCGCCTACGTCGATCCCGACCTTTGCTCGGGCTGCGGCCTGTGCATTCCGGCCTGCCCCTACGATGCGCGGTCGATGCACGAGTGGCGCCACATCGCCGAGGTCAACACGGCCCTGTGTCAGGGATGCGCCGCCTGTACCATGGTCTGTCCCAACAAGGCCTGCCAGGTGCGCAATCTCACCAACCGGCAGATTCTGTCGATGATGGAAGCCTATTTGTAAGCAGTGAACAGCCCACAGAGGAACCCGATGAAGGGAAAAGCAATCACGCCCGATTTGACATTTGTAGAGCAGGTGAGCGACCTGAGCCACCA
>CAZNQW010000090.1:0-14451 GCA_964575225.1 uncultured Anaerolineaceae bacterium
TAAAGAGTCCACTTTTCGGCTTTAAACTGTCCACTTTTCAACTTTAAATCACATCCTGAGATCGGCGCTTGACAATTCATGGGTAACATGTTAGAATGCATAATTGTGAAACGGCATTTTGTGCTTCTGCGAAGTGTATCCCTTTTTGTTGAGAACCGCGTAAGGGGCGTTGCAGAGAGGAGGTGGTGGTCACTCGGCCAGAGATGTCAGTTCGTAGGCCAGGAGGCCATTGGCCTGGCTCAGGTTCCAAGTACACAAGAGAGGAGAATGAGCAGAATGTCCACGAGAAAATTCCAACTGGCTGTAGCGTTACTGATCGTCCTTAGTATGCTGCTGGCATCCTGCGGGGCTACACCCGAGCCTCAGGTCATTGAAAAGGTTGTGACCCAGGTTGTTCAGGAGACGGTCATGGTGGAAGGCACCCCCCAGATCGTTGAAAAGGTGGTGACCGAACAGGTGGTCGTCAAAGAGACCGTCGTTGTAGAACAAGAAGTCCCCGCCGAAGCCGAGGCCAAAGAGTTCGTCGTTGGAGTTGCGTTCGACCAGGCAACCTTGGACCCGGGTCGCGGTTTCGAGATCACGGGCGGTATGGTTCACAAGGCCACGTATAACACTCTCGTAACCTGGGCCGACGACAGCGTCAGCGAGCTTGTGCCCGACCTGGCTGAGAGCTGGGAAGTGAGCGACGGTGGCAGGGTGTTCACTTTCAAGCTGCGGGATGGTGTCAAGTTCCACAGTGGGAACCCCTTGACCGCAGCCGACGTCAAGTGGTCCTGGGACCGCGCCATGGGTCTCAAGGGGAACCCATCCTTCCTATTCGAAGGTGTGGTCAGCATCGAAGCCCCCGACGATCTCACCGTCGTCGTGACCAAAGACACCCCCGACCCAGCTTTTTTGGCCAAGTCGACCTTTGGTGTGTTCTCGGTGCTGGATAGCAAAACCGTCACCGAGCACGGCGGCACCACCGGTCCCGATGCCGACACAACCGACAAGGCCGAAGAATGGCTCAACCAGAATTCGGCCGGCACGGGCCCCTTTATTCTCAAGAGCTGGGTAGCCGAGACCGAAGTCGTTGTGGAAAAGTTTGATGATTATTGGCGAGGTCCGGCCTACTTTGACCGCGTCATCTATCGCAACATTCCCGACACAGCAACCCAGAAACTGACCCTTGAAGCCGGCGGTATTGACCTTGCCGTCGAGCTAAGCAGCGACCAAATCGCCGCGCTCAAGCAGAATCCCGAGATCAAGGTGGTCGAGGGTCAAGGCACCGACATGTTCTTCCTGCTGTGCAACGCCAACCCCGACCTGACTGATGGCATCATGAGCGATAACCTCGTCCGCAACGCCATCCGCTACGCTCTGGATTACGAGGGCCTGCGCGCGCTGGCTGGCGGTTCGGCCATCACACCGGCTACCATCGTACCCTTTGGCTTCCTGGGTGCTTGGGGTCCCGACAAGGCTTACAAACGTGACCTGGAAAAGGCCAAGGCCCTGCTGGCCGAAGCCGGGTATCCCGAGGGCTTTGACATCGATATGGAATATCCCACCAAGTTCACCCGGGCCGGCATCGACTTTGACATCTTTGCTGAAAAGGTGCAGGCCGACCTGGCCGAAGTGGGCATTAACGTTACCCTCAAGCCCGGCGAGCTGATGACCGTGTTGGCCAACTATCGCGATGGCACCGAAGGCTTCTCCTTCTGGATGTGGGGCGCGGACTACTATGACGTCTCGGACTATCTCGAGTTCCTGCCCGAGGGCATTGTTGGTCTCCGCGCCCAGTGGACTGACGACCGGGCAGATCAGACCATCAAGGACCTCCGCGACGCTGCCGCGATCGAGATGGACAATGCCGTGCGTGTCGAACTGTGGGGCGAGATCCAGGCCTACCTGCAGACGAGCAGCCCCTTTGTCCCGCTCATCCAGCCGGGCGCCGTCGTGGCCCACCGGCAGTGGTTGAAGGGCTATGTGTTTAACGAGTCCTGGAAGGTGGACCCGTACCTGGTAGCCAAATAGGCTGTATCCGGGATGTGGTGGACTCGGTTCGAGTCCACCACATCCCTTCATTTATGCCAGATGCGAGATCGGTCAAGCGCAGGGGTTCCCATGGCCAAGATCGTCTTTTTGGCGCCGCTCACAGGACCCGAATCGGTCGTCGGCCTGCCGATGATGCAGGTTGTTGCGCTGGCTGTGGAGCAGGCCAATGGGCGCGCCGACTGCCCGTTTCCCATTGACCTGTTGGCGCTAGACGATGAGGCCGATCCGGGCCGAGCGCAGGTCCTTGCCGCCGAACTGGTCGCCGACGATGACGTTCTTGGCGTAGTGGGGCACAAAAACAGCGGTCCCTCGGCTGCTGCCGGCAGGATCTATGCCGCGGGTGGGGTGGCGCAGATCAGCCCTTCATCCACCAACTCGGACCTGGCGCGGCAGGGCTGGTCGACCTTCTTCCGGGTGTGCGCCGACAACGACGCCCAGGCCGCCGCAGCCGCCGTCTTTGCACTAGGCACCCTCCAAACCCACCGCGTGGGCATCGTCCATGATGGCACGGATTATGGCCAACCGCTGGCCGAGACTTTTGGTGCGGCTGTGAAGCGCGGTGGCGCAGAGATCGCCTGGGTCGAACCAATCCGCCTGGGGCAGCGGGACTTTTGCGATGCCGCTCGTCGCCTGGCCGATACGGAGGTCGATCTCATCTACATGGGCTTGACCGAGATTGAGAGTTCCTTCCTGGTTCGCTCCTTGCGCGCCGCAGGCGTGGACGCTCGCCTATTGGGGGCCGATGGAGGCCGGCAGTCGCCCTTTCCGCAGATGGCGGGCGACGCTGCCGAAGGTGTGTACGAGACCTATGCCGGGGCCGATACCCAGGCGACGGAGCAGGGTCGTGAGTTCTTGGCAACCTACGAAGGGTGGAACGGTCGCTGCCCCATTTTCGGATCCGAAGTGTACGACGCGGCTTGCCTTTTGCTGGACGCCATTTGCCGTGCCGGCACTCCAGACCGCAGCATGGTGCTAGAGGCAGTACGCAAAGTGGATGGCTACCGCGGGGTGACCGGGCCCATCCGGTTCGAACCCAACGGCAACCGCCGGGATGCCCAGGTGACGATCTGGCAGGTACGACAGGGCGAGATGGTATCGCTGGTCTAACGTCTGGCGCATGCGCCAGTAGAAAGCGCAGCACCCATTGATCCATCCCGAAATCATTCTTTATTCGCTAAACACCAACTACCGCACTCCGACCTGACAGGAATGCTGCCGGGTGAGAGAGTTTCTCTCCGCACGCAACATTCCATTCACCGAGCGCAATATCCGGCGCGATCCCGAGGCCAAGGCCGAGTTGCTGGCGCTGACGGGCAACTTGGTCGTGCCGGTGGTGGTTGCCGGCGACCGGCACGTGGTGGGCTTTGCGCCCGAATGGCTGGAATCGATCGCAGCGTTCGAGAGCCAGCACACAGTGGTCGAACCGCCCCGCGATTCGGCGTCGTTGGAACAGGGCGACATGGCCGCACGCGCTCAGGCCGACCTGGAAACCACCGTCGGCGACCTCCTGGCCCGCGTGCGCGAGGAGCTGGTCTACAATGCCGCCAAGGGGCAGGGACCCTACCGGCAGGGCATGCACGACGGGTTGCGCTTTGCCGAGGAAGCCCTGGCAAGCATTCTGCAATCGTACACCGGCGAGTCCGATCTGCCCGCGGGGCCAGACAAAGTAATGCGGATAGACGCATAGCATTTCGGCAGAATCTATATCGTTGGCCAAGGAAGGCGTAGCAACGTGAAAACAAAAATCAAGCTCGGGCACAGCGTGCCCCTTTCGGGAGAAGAGGGCACACACGGAAGGGCCGCCGACATGGCGGTCCAATTGGCCGTTCGGCAGGCCAACGAACGTGGCAATCTGCCGTTTGAACTCGTCCTGGTATCGCTGGATGACGAGTACTCGGAAAAAGTGGGCGAGCAGGTGGCCTGCCAGCTCGGCGCCGATCCCGAGGTATTTGGCGTCGTCGGGCCTTTCAATAGCGTGCCCACTCAGGGCGCCGGCCCCATCTTTAACAAAGCCGGGCTAGTGCACATTTGCCCGGCGGCTTCGAACCCGGACCTTTCGCGCGAGGGATGGAAGACCTTTTTCCGGGTAGTGGCCTCCGACGACGTTCAGGGCCGTGAAGCTGCCAAATGCGCCGTCCATATGGTTCATGCCCGGCGGATTGCTGTGTTGCACGACAAGACCGCTTTTGGACAACCGCTGGCCGAAATTGTCGCCGACGAGGCACGGCAGCAGGGCGCGGAGATCGTCCTGTTCGAGGGCATCGACCGCGGCCAGCGTCGGTTCCCCGACACGGCCCGCCGCATCCTCGAAGCAGACCCCGACCTGATCTACTTCGGGCTGATCGAGGCCGAGGGATCGGCCATGGCTCACGAGCTGCGGGCAGCGGGCGTGATCGCATCCTACATGGGCGCCGATGGGCTCAAGCCCTCCCGCTACCTGGAGACACCGGAGGTGGAGGTGGTGGGCCCCTATTATACCAGCGCCAGCGCCAACGCCCGCCAGCGCCCCTCGGCAGCCGATTTCAACCGCGCCTACTCCGAAGCATTTCCCGAATACGCAGGCTATTCGATTTATACCGTGGAAGCCTACGACGCCGCCAACATTCTGATCGATGCCCTGCGGCGGGCAGGCACTCCCGACCGCGCGGCGATCTTGCACCAAGTGGCTGCCACCCACGGGTTTGCTGGGGCCAGCGGGTCGATCACTTTTTCGCCCACCGGCGAGCGGCTGAACCCCGTCATCGACTGTTACGTGGTTGAACAGGGAGCGCTACGATTCCTGGGTGCAACCACAGATCTTTTGAACTAACACGACCAAAAAGAGAGAGATTATGAAACCGTTAGCAATCGGCCCCCTGCAAACAGCCCACTCGGGCATCCGAGAAGTCGTCAACGTAGCCATCACTGTACCCGACGCCATCCGCCTAGAAGTGGGCCAGCCCAACTTTGAGACCCCTGCGCATATTGTCGAAGCGACGGCCCAAGCCGTGCGCGAAGGCGCGACCAAGTACACCGCCACCGCAGGCATCCTGAGCCTGCGCGAGCGAATTGTCGAAAAGCTGGCTGCGGTAAACCGGATTCAGACCGATCCCAGCCGGGTCAACGTCACCGTCGGCGGAGTGGGGGGCATTGCTGCTGCCCTGCTGGCCCTGCTTGAAGATGGCGACGAGGTCCTTGTGCCCGATCCGGCTTGGCCCAACTACCGGTTGGAGCTCAGTTACTCGCCTGCCAAGACGGTGTACTACCCCTTGCACGCGGCCCTCGACTTTGCGCCCGATCTGAATCAACTGGAGAGCCTGATCACGCCGCGCACCAAGCTGCTGATCATCAACTCACCCTGCAACCCTACCGGCGCCGTCTTTAGCCGCGAAGTCATTGAAGGGCTGGTCCGGCTATGCCAAAAGTACGACCTTTATCTCCTGTCGGATGAGTGCTACGACGAGATCGTCTTTGAGGGACGGCACATCTCTCCTGCTTCCTTCTGGGACGATGGACACGTGATCTCGGTGTATACCTTCTCCAAGACCTATGCGATGACCGGCTACCGGGTGGGCTATGTGGTCACCAATGCACAGATGGCCGACGTCATCAACAAGATCTTGGAAGCGACCATGTCGTGTGCGACCAGTTTTGCCCAGATCGCCGCCGAAGCCGCGCTGACCGGACCGCGAGAGCCGGTGTTGGAAATGCTGGCTGCCTATCGCCGTCGCCGCGACTTGGTGGACGGCCTGCTGCGCCAATTCGATATGTGGACGTCTACCCCTCGCGGCGCCTTCTACGCCATGGCCGACGTATCCAAGAGTGGCCTCGACTCGCGGACCTTTGCCTTCAAGCTGCTGGATGAGACCAAAGTAGCGGTTGCCCCGGGTACTGCCTTTGGTCAAGCCGCAGCCGATATGGTCCGGATCTCGTTGGCTTCATCTGACGATGACCTGCAGGAAGGCATCCAGCGCATGGATGCCTTCATTTCCAAGCTGGCGACTGGCGGCTAGCCCGTTCTACTGTCGCTGGCGATGAAGCCGCAGATCATGCTTTTTGACAAGGTCGCGTCGGCACTCGACCCCGAGTTGATTGGCGGAGTTTTGGCCGAGATGAAACAGCTGGCCGAGGAAGGCATGACCATGATCGCCGTCACCCACAAGATTGGCTTTGCCCGCGAGGTGGGTTCGCGTCTCGTCTTTCTCAGTGAAGGCCAGATTGTCGAACAGGGTCCCTGCAGCCAGGTACTCAGCAATCCGCAGGAGGCCAGGACCAAGCAGTTCCTGGCTGCCATTCTGCAGCACTAGGCAGTAACACTTTGATCGTACGAGGAGATTGTAGCATGAGTGTGGAGTTCAAGTATCTATTCGAACCGTTTCGGTTCCGCACCTTTGAGGTCAAGAACCGCATCGTGATGCCCCCCATGGCCATCTATATCCCCGGGTCAGAGGGCTTTGTCAAAGAGCGGCTGATCGACTACTACCGCGCCCGTGCCCGGGGTGGCGTGGGTTATATCGTCGTCAACGCCACGGTGGTCAGCGAGCCCAGCGGTCGCTCGCACCCCAACCAGACGCGTATCACCGACGACAAGTACATTCCCGGCCTGAAACAACTGGTCGACGTCATCCATTCCTACGACGTCAAGACCTCCATTCAGCTCTATCACTCGGGCCGGCAGCGTTACGGCCTGATCGCCGGCCCGCCCACTCTCAGTCCGTCGGGCATTCCCGACCCGGTGCGCAAGGACCCGACGCGGGCCATCACCGTCGACGAGATCCAGACCCTGATCCAGGAGTATGCCCAGGGCGCCCGCCGCGCCCAGGAAGCCGGATTTGAAAGCGTCGAGATCCACTGCGCCCACGGCTATCTGCTCGCCGGGTTCCTGTCGCCCTTCCAGAACAAGCGCACCGACGAGTATGGCGGCTCTGTATGGAACCGCACCCGTATCGTCCGCGAGATCATGTCCGCCATCCGTGCCGAGGTGGGCGATGAGCTGCTCATGCAGGTGCGCGTCAATGGCAGCGACTATGTCAATGGGGGCAACGACCTGGAGGCTGCCAAGGAGATCAGCAAAATCCTGGTAGATGCCGGCGCTGAGGTGATCCATGTATCGGCCGGAATGGCTCCCAGTGGGCAGTACACTTTCCTGCCGGCGGCCATTCCCCAGGGGTACAATGTAGGCTTGGCCGAGGGTATCAAGGATGCCGTCGGCCCCGATGTGCCGGTGATCGCCGTGGGCGCCCTGGAAGATCCGATCTTTGGCGAGCAGGTGCTGGCCCGGGGTAAGGTAGATCTCGTGGCCTTTGGCCGGCCGCTCTTCGCCGACCCCGACATGCCCAACAAGGCCAAAGAGGGCCGCCTGGCCGAGATTGCGCCCTGTCTGCGCTGCTCCAAGAGCGCGGGTGTGTGGCCCGAGGACATGCGTTGCACCGTCAACGCCGCCGTAGGCCAGGAAAAGGTCATGGAAGAGCGCCTCACACCCACCGACAATCCCAAGAAGGTACTGGTTATCGGTGCCGGTCCCGGGGGACTGGAAGCCGCCCGCATCGCCGCCATCCGCGGCCACTCGGTGACCGTGGTGGACGAAAAGGATCAGATCGGCGGCAAGATCCAGTTGGCCATGATTCCACCCGACAAGGATCACCAGCGAAAATGGTTGGCCTATTATGACAATGAAATGAAGCGACTCAAGGTCCACATCGAACTGGGCCGCCGGGTCACGGTCGACGATGTGGCACAGCGCAATCCCGATGTGGTGATCGTCGCCACCGGCGGCAAGCCGATGATGCCCGCGAGCATCGCGGGGCTGGACCAACCGGGCGTAGTGACAGCCGACGACGTGCTATACGGCCATGTGCCCGTGGGCGACAACGTCGCCATTGTGGGCGGCAGCTCGATGGGCATCGAGACCGCCGACTTCATCCTCCATCAACCGGGCAAAAAGGTGCTGGTCGTGGAGATGATGCACGACATTCTGATGGACATCAGCCACGACGCCGAGCTGGCTCTGTTGGACAAGCTGGCCGTCAAGGATTTTCGCGCCCTGACCTCGACCATGGTCACCGCCATCGAACCGAGCGGCGGCAAGCTGGCGCTCAAGATCAGGCGCTACGACCACGAGGCCGAGCTGACCGGGTTCGACACCGTGGTCATGGCCGCCGGCGTGGTGCCCAACAACAGCCTGGGCCTGGCGCTCCAGGAAATGCGCAACGATGTATTCCTGGTGGGCGATTGCGCCGGGACCGGCGATTATCGCAAGGCCGTGCACGATGCCGCCGCGGTCAGTCTCTGCATCTAGGCGGCAGGAATTGGGGGCAAAGAGGTGAAACTTCCAGGCAAAGTCGCCATCATCACAGGGGCGGGCATGGGCATCGGCCGGGCAACCGCCCGGCTCTTTGCCCGCGAAGGCGCCCAAGTGCTTGTGGTGGATTATGATGCAGCGAGCGGGGCAGAAACGGCTCGCCTTATCGCACAGGAGGGCGGCCAGGCCCTCTTTGCCCGGGCAGACATCAGCAACCCGGCCGATGTAAAGGCCATGGTGCAGACGGCCAAAGAGGCTTTTGGCTGCATCGATATCCTGCACAACAACGCGGGTATCGATCCACCCCAAGCCACCAACGTGATCGATACGACGGTGGAGGATTGGGACCGCATCCTAGACGTCAACCTGAAGGGCGCCTTCCTCTGCTCGCGGTTGGTGATTCCCGAGCTGATTGCCTGCGGCGGCGGAGTGATCCTCAACACAGCCTCCATTGCCGGGCTGGCGCCCATGCCCCAAGAGGCCGCCTATGGCGCCTCCAAGGCCGGGTTGGTCCTGCTGACCAAGCAGATGGCGCGCGATTACGCGCCCTATAATATCCGCGTCAACAGCCTGTGCCCGGGGCCAATGGAAAGCCCAACCCGCGACCGGTGGGCGTTCTTGCAGGGCGACCCCGAGGCTTTGGCCAGGCGCCAATCCTTTGCCCAGCAGATCCCCCTCGGCAGGATGTGCCTGCCCGAGGATATTGCCGCGGCGGCCCTGTTCCTGGCTTCTGAAGACGCTGCCATGATCACCGGTATCGACCTGGTGATCGATGGGGGCTTTACCTTGCATTGAGGAAGGAATCCAGATGAGACTCGAAGGAAAAGTAGCCATTGTGACCGGCGCGGGCGGCGGCATCGGCAAGGGGATCGTCCTAGGACTGGCCGAAGCGGGCGCCGATGTGGCGCTGGTAGACCTGGATAAGCAGCAAGCAGAAAAGGTCGCGGCCCAGGTGGAAGAGATGGGCAGGCGGGCGTTCGTGGCGGCCATCGATGTGACCAGTCCTCCGGCCGTGACCGGGATGGTCCGGCAAGTGCTGGACTGGGCTGGCCATGTGGATATTCTGGTCAACAACGCCGGAGTGGAGATCATCCGCCCGGTCTTTGAGATCACCGAGGCCGATTGGGACAAGACACTGAATGTCAACCTCAAGGGGGCCTGGTTGTGCTCTCAGGCCGTGGGCAAGGCCATGGCCGACGCCGGGGCCGGGGGCAAGATCATCAACATCGGCTCCATCCTATCCGAGAAGCCCGCGCCGGGCGAGCCCCACTATGCCGCTTCCAAGGGTGGGGTGCTGATGCTGACCAAATCCCTGGCCCTCGATCTGGCACCCTACAACATTAACGTCAATGCCATCGGGCCGGGTGTCGTCCAGAATGGGATGAGCAGCAAGGGATGCCTGGCCGACCCGGCCACGGCGGCCAAGGTTTCGGCAGGCATCCCCCTGAAACGATGTGGCAAACCGCGAGACATTGGCAACGCCGTTGTGTTCCTGGCTTCCGAAGAGGCCAGCTATATCACCGGTGTGATCCTCTATGTCGACGGCGGGATGATCCTCGCCTCGACGTGGAGCTAACCACCAGGAGCCCTGTGCCATGAAGCTAGAGAACAAAGTAGCCATCATCACCGGCGCCGGAAGCGGCATCGGCCAGGCCACGGCCATCCTATTCGCCCAGGAAGGGGCCAGGGTAGTGGTCGCCGATTACGCCCCCGAGGGCGGTCATGCCACCGTCGAGCAGATCCGCGAGAACGGCGGCGAGGCGATGTTCGTCGAGGCCGACGTCTCGAACGCTGCCGATGTGGAGCGCATGGTCGATGCGGCCCTCGACACCTATGGCCGCATCGACATCCTGTTCAACAACGCCGCGGTGACCATCCCCGCCACGGTGGTCGACACCACCGACGAGGTCTGGAACCGCACCATGGACATCGACCTGAAGAGCATCTACCTGGCCTGCAAGTTTGCCATCCCGCACATGCTTTCGGAAGGCGGCTCGATCATCAACACCGCCTCGATGTGCGGATTGGTGGCCTCCAAGAGCCAGGCGCCCTATAGCGCCGCCAAGGGTGGCGTGGTGGCCCTCACGCGGCAAATGGCCATCGATTATGCGCCCAACAACATCCGCGTCAACGGCATCGCCCCCAGCGAGGTTCGCACGCCCATGTTTCTCGGGTTTATCAACCGCTCGCCGGACCCCGAGCAAAAGATGCGAGAGCTCATGGCTCGTATTCCGCTGGGCCGGGTGGCCGAGCCGATCGAACTGGCCCGCGCGGCTCTGTTTCTGGCCTGCGACGATTCGTCCTACATTACGGGCGTAACGCTGCCGGTGGACGGTGGGCTGACGGCCATGTGAGCCGGGTCCATGGGAAACCAAGATAAGGAAAGGAACGAATATGACATCCAAGAATAACCTGGGACCTTTGGCCGGGATCCGGGTCCTGTCAAACGAAGTGCAGGTGGCGGGCCCCTATTGCAGCATGACCCTGGCCGACCGTGGCGCCGATGTGATCAAGATCGAGCGCCCCAAGTACGGCGACGCCGCCCGCGAGGGCGCGCCCATCATCAAGAACGAGGCGGGCGAACGGGTCAGCGGCTATTTCATGCGCTTTAACCGCAACAAGCGCAGCTTGACCCTAAACCTCAAAGAGGAAAAAGCCCGAGAGATCTACAAGGCGCTGGCCGCCCAGTCGGATGTGGTCATCGACAACCTGCGACCTGGCGCGATGGATAGCCTGGGGCTGGGCTATGCCGACCTGGAGCCCAGCAACCCGGGCCTGATCTATGTTTCCATCAGCGGCTTTGGCACCATGCCCGAGCTGGAAGGCATCTATGGCGGGCGCCCCGCGTACGACATTGTCGCCCAGGCGATGGGGGGGCTGATGTATACCTGCGGTCAGGAAGGCGGCCCGCCCACCTGGTTGGGCCTGGCCCTGGGCGACCTTTACTCGGCGGCTCTGTCGATACAGGGCATTCTGTTGGCTCTGATCGAGCGCGGGCGCACCGGCAAGGGCCAGTACCTCGATATCTCGATGTACGATGCCATTATCTCCCTGGCCGAGCGCTCGGTGACGGCCTACTCGCTGACCGGTCATGTGCTGGAGCGCGGCATTGAGCCCTTTATCGCACCCTGGGGCCCGTTCCAGACCCAGGACGGCTGGATCGCCCTGATTGTGCCCACCGAGCGGGACTGGTCCCGCTTCTGCGAGGCCATGGGACGGCCCGACTTGGTGGGTATGGCCGGCGAGACCGATTCGGGTCCGGCCCGTGCTCGCAATATGCGCGACGGCTTCTTGAAGCCGATCGTCGAGGGCTGGGTCGCCAGCCTGACCACCGAAGCAGTGGTAGAGCAACTGCTGGCGCAGGGGTTGCCCGTAGGCCCGGTCCAAAATTCACAGGACATTTTCAACTGCCCGCACGTAACCGCCCGCCGCACCCTTCTGGAAGTGGAGGATCCGGTCGCCGGTAAGGTCAAGCTGGTCGGCCCGCCGATCAAAATGGCCAGCCAGATGGAACCGCCGGCTCGCCCGGCCCCGCGCCTGGGCGAGCACAATGCCGAAATCCTGCAGGAACTGCTGGGCTACACGCCGGAACAGGTCCGCGAGGCAATCGAGGCCGGCATACTCTAACCACAGGCGCGCCGCAAGAGCGCGCGAGCTGAACATAGGAGGATCTCATGAATGAAGTGGTAGTTTTGGCCGCCGTTCGCACACCCTTTGGCAAATTCGGCGGCGCTCTCAAAGATTTCACCCTGCCCGAACTGGGCGGAAAAGTCATCGTTGAGGCCATGCGGCGCGCGGGCGTTGCGGCGGAGGACGTGGAAGAGGTGTCCATGGGCGTCAATCTGCCCGGATCGGACCGGTCCATCGCCCGCCAGGCCGCTCTGCGCGCCGGCATTCCCGATACCACTCCGGCCTATACCGTGGACCGGGCCTGCTGCTCGTCGATGGCGGCGCTGAACATGGTTTCGCGCTCGCTGCGCCTGGGCGATACCAAGGTCGTGGTCTGTGGCGGCATCGAGAACATGAGCCTGGTGCCCTATTTTGTACACGCCGCCCGATGGGGCAACCGCCTGGGCGACATCGTGCTCAAAGACCAACTGATCATCAGTTGTCCTTACAGTGGCAAGGCGCGGGCCCTCCAGGCGGGCGAAGAGTCGCAGGAATACAACATCAGCCGCGAGGAGCAGGACGCCTGGGCCTTGCGCAGCCACCAACGGGTGATGGCTGCCCGCGACGCTGGGTTCTTCCAAGCCGAGATCATGCCCGTCGAGATCCCACAACGCAAGGGGGATCCGATTGTCTTTGCCGAAGATGAGCCGGTGCGGCCCGACTCTTCGCTGGACAAGTTGGCCAAGCTACCCACCATCTATGGTAGCCCCACGGTCACGCCCGGCAACGCCCCCGACCTGAGCACCGGGGCCACAGCTTTGGTTCTGACCACTCGCGAAGAAGCGGAACGCCGCGGGATCAAGCCGCTGGCGACGATCCTGACCTGGGCCATGGCTGCCGGTCACCCCGACCGCATTGCCAGCATCCCGGCTAAGGCCGCCAAAAAGGCGCTGGCCAACCTGAACCTGACGGTCGACGATGTGGACCTGATCGAGATCAACGAAGCCTTTGCCGCCATGCCCCTCGTGTCCACCCATATCCTGGGCGGCGGTGACCCGACCCAGATCGAAGCCATTCGCGCCAAGACCAACGTTCACGGCGGAGCCATCGCCATCGGCCACCCCACCGGCGCCACGGCTGCCCGCCTGGTGATGACCATCATTTATTCTCTTCAAGCCCGCGGCGGCGGCAAGGGATTGGCCGCCATCTGCGGTGGAATTGGCCAGGGCGAGGCCGTTATCGTTCAAGTGGACGCGTAAAATACACGGGCGGTACGCGCCGCCCGATTGGAGAAGCTTCTTATGAAAACCATACGCTTGGGAAACGGATCGGCTTATTGGGGCGACATGCTCGACCCGGCAGTGGACGTCGCCTCCAAAGGCAATATCGACTACTTGGGCCTGGACCATCTGGCCGAACTCACGCTAGCCATTCTGCAGCGCTACAAAACCAAGAACCCGGAGCATGGCTATATTCCGGATTTGCTGCCTTGGACCGAGGCGCTATTGCCCATCACCCACGAAAAGGGCATCAAGATGATCACGAACGCCGGCGGCGCCAACCCCGAAGAAGGGGGCCGCAAAGTCATCGAACTGGCCCGCAAGATGGGCTTCCAGGGCTTGCGGGTGGCAACTGTCGGCGGCGATGACGTCTATGACAAGCTGGACGAGCTAGAGGCAGCGGGCGTGCCCTTTGTCAATATGGACACCGGCGAACAGGGATTGGACCGTATTCGCGACCGGATTGTGGCTGCCAACACCTACGTCGGCTCCGATGGCATCTTGCAGGCGCTGCAGGCCGGGGCCGAATACATCATCGCCGGACGGATCTCGGATGGCGCGCCTTTTGTATCGGCCATGATGCACGAATTTGGCTGGAGCTTTGAGGACCCCGATTGGGACAAGATAGGCGCGGGCATCACCGTCGGCCACCTGTTGGAATGCGCCTGCTTTTGCACCGGCGGCGGCTCCAACCAATGGCGCGAGGCCAAGGACGCCTGGAAAATCGGCTTTCCCATCGCTGAGGTGAACGAAATCCCCGAGGCGATCATCACCAAGGCCCCCGATACGGGCGGCATTGTCAATCAGTGGACGGTGAAAGAGCAGTTGCTGTACGAGGTCACCGACCCCCACAACTACTTTATGCCCGACGGCATCGCCGACCTGGGCGACATTACGGTGCAAGAAGTGGGTGAGAACCGGGTGCTGGTCAAGGGCTTTCGCGGCAAGCCGCGCCCCGACATGCTCAAGCTGTGCATCGGCTACGAGGACGGCTGGATTGCCGAAGGGCTTCTGCTCTTCTCCTGGCCCGACGCCCTGGACAAGGCCCGCCGCGCCGAAGAGATCGTGCGCAAGCGGCTCAAACACCGCGTCAACGTCGAGCCGGAGGAGATCCGTTTTGATTACGTGGGCGTCAATGCCCTGCACGGCAGCACAGCCTCTGTACCCGACTGCGAGCTGAACGAAGTAGGTTTGCGCATCGCCGAGATCGGAAGAGCACACGTCTGAACTCCAGTCACCGCTCATTAT
>CAZNQW010000091.1:0-7371 GCA_964575225.1 uncultured Anaerolineaceae bacterium
TACGAGATAATGAGCGGTGACTGGAGTTCAGACATGTGCTCTTCCGATCTATTGTCATCGACGGCTTGAGCGAACAGGCCGTGGGAGAGGCGATGCGGGTGGGCATTGAAGCGGCGTGCCAACCGGGCATTGTGCGGATAACGGCCGGGAACTATGGCGGCAAGTTGGGCCAGTTCCAGATCCATCTGCAGGAGTTGTGGTCATGACCAAGACATTCCTCCGATTGCGAGAGTACGGAACCCTGCCGGTGGAAGCTGAGATGATTTCGCCGGACCATCTAGCGGGTTTGAGCCGAGTCCAGGTGCAGGCTTTGCCGATCCTGGTGGGCCGCCGGCGCCGGACCTTGGGCGACCTGTTCGAGGTGGAAGGCGATGGATCGGCCGAGATCGAGATCGAGGGCGATCTGAGCCACGTCAAGCGCATTGGACAGGGTATGACCCAGGGGAGAATCGAGATCCAGGGCCCGGTGGGCATGCACGTGGGCAGTGGGATGAGCGGCGGCGAGATCGTCGTCCACGGTCCCGTGGGCGCCTGGGCCGGGGCCAAGATGGCAGGCGGCACGCTGTGGGTACACGGCGATGCGGGCTCGATGCTGGGGGCCCCCTATGTGGGCGAGACGCGGGGTATGAAAGGCGGCCTGATCGTCGTTGAGGGCAACGCCGGCCCGCGAGCCGGTGAACGGATGCGGCGCGGGTCGATGGTGATCCAGGGTTGCACCGCCGACTTGACCGGTGCGCGGATGGTGGCGGGGTCGATTGTGGTGCTGGGCAAACTGGGTCCACGCCCCGGCGCGGGAATGAAGCGCGGGACGATCGTGGCCCTGGGCGGCCTGGAAGAGGGCTTGCTGCCCACCTTTGGGTATGCTTGCACCTACCAACCGACCTTTTTGCGGGCCTATCTGCGGTATCTTCAATCGCAGGGCGTGCCCATCCGCCCCGAGCAGATCGACGGGGAGTATCGGCGCTATGCCGGAGACGTGAATACCATTGGCAAGGGAGAGATACTGGTCTATGGTTAGCATAAACGTGCTTGCTCGGGCCATTGCCCAGCAGATGATCGACGAGGCCGATGCTCTGGAATTGGCCGTATCCCGGCTGGACAATGGCACGGTGGTGGTCGATGCCGGGGTGGAGGTTCCCGGGTCGCTGGAGGCGGGCCTGCTGTTTTCCCGTATCTGCTTGGGGGGGCTGGGCCGAGTCGAGTTCTGCCAGTTGCCCTTTGGCGAGTTCTGCCTGCCTGGGGTCACGGTGTCGGTGAGCCATCCGGCGGTGGCTTGTATGGCTTCCCAGTATGCCGGTTGGGCGGTAAAGGGCGAAGGCTATTTCGCCATGGCTTCGGGGCCGGCGCGGGCGCTGTACGCCGGCGAGCCGCTGTTCGAGCATCTGAGCTACCGCGATCAGGCTGAGGTGGCGGTGCTGGCGCTGGAGGGGCGGATGCTGCCCACCGCCGAGGTGGCCGACAAGATCGCCCGCCGTTGTAACGTGGCGCCCGACCAGGTAGTGTTACTGATCGCGCCCACGGCCAGTTTGGTGGGCTCGGTGCAGGTGGCGGCTCGCGTGGTCGAGACCGGCCTGCACAAGATGCACGAAGTGGGCTATGACATCGGCACGGTCATTGCCGGCATCGGCACCTGCCCGCTGGCGACCATCGCCAAGAAGGACTTGCAGGCCATCGGCCGGACCAACGACGGGGTGCTGTATGGCGGGCAGGCCTGGTATACGGTGCGCGCTGAGGATGAGCAGATCCAATCGGTGATCGAGCGCCTGCCCTCTTGCGCTTCGCGGGACTATGGCACGATGTTCTACGATCTGTTCAAGCGTTACGACGGGGATTTCTACAAGATCGATCCGTTGTTGTTCAGCCCGGCCAAAGTCACCATCAATAACATCGCCAGCGGCCACACCTTCCAGGCCGGTGCGGTGAGTCCTGAGCTGATCCGCGCGTCGTTTTTAACCCTGTGAACGTCGCGATCTTGGGCCAGCGCGGGGGATGGCATACCACGTCCCTCCAGGATGCCTGGGCGAGAAGGGGTGTGAAGGCTGCAGTTATGCCCATCACACGCCTGACCGCCCGGGTATCGGGAGGGGCGGTGCTGTCGGCGGGCGGTGAACCACTGGACAACCTGGATGCCGTCATGGTGCGCGCCATTCCAGGCGGTTCGCTGGAACAGGTGATTTTTCGGATGGACGCCCTGTCGCGCCTGGAGGCGGCGGGTGTGCGGGTGGTCAATCCGGCCAAGGTGATCGAGCGGACCGTCGACAAGTACTATACGTCGTGGCTGCTGGAACAGGCCGGACTGCCGACGCCGCGCACCGTCGTGGTCGAGCGGTTCGACGAAGCCATGGAGGCCTTTGAGGAGCTGGGCAGCGATGTCGTGGTCAAGCCGATCTTTGG
This sequence comes from uncultured Anaerolineaceae bacterium, assembly GCA_964575225.1. Taxonomy (GTDB): domain Bacteria; phylum Chloroflexota; class Anaerolineae; order JAAYZQ01; family JAAYZQ01; genus CAZNQW01. Next base: position 2,395 of record CAZNQW010000091.1, read on the forward strand.
CTCGGAGGGACGGGGCATCGTGCGCGTCTCGGATCCCGACATGGCCTATCGGGTGTTTCGGGCTCATGAGTTAAGCGGCTTTGTGTTCTACCTGCAAGAGTTTGTGCCCCATGGCCAACGGGATTTGCGCGCTTTTGTCATTGGGGGTAAAGTGGAAGCGGCCATGGAGCGGGTGGGCCGCGGCTGGCGGACCAACGTCTCTCAAGGGGCCCAGGGCCAGCCGGTGGAGTTGGACGAGGAGTTGACCACGATGGCGCTGCGCGCCGCCCGAGTGGTGGGTGCCGACTATGCCGGTGTCGATATCCTGCCCCTGGAAGTGGGCGGGCACGTGGTGATTGAGGTCAATGGCATTCCCGGCTGGCGTGGCCTGAAAAAGGCGACGGGCCTTAATATGGCTGATCGCCTGGTCGACTATGTCCTGGGAGAACGAGGATGAAGGCCTTGGAATCAGAGCGCCTGACATGGGCGGCGAACCTTGCCTGTCTGTTAGAGCTGTCGGCCGACAAGCCGGGCAATGTCACCTGGGGCAAAGAGTATGGCGATACCCGGTTCGTGGACTTTATGGCGAGCGCCGTGGCCGTGGGGCCGGCTTTTCGGCAAGCGGCAGAGCAGCCCGTGGGCGAGGTTATTTTCCAGGCGGTGCGCGATACCGGGCAATTGGCCAATTCCAACACCAACCTGGGCATGATTTTGCTGCTGGCGCCCCTGGCCCGGGCGGCGGGCCTTGGGCATCCCCAGGGACTGAGGGCCGGAGTGAGCCGGGTGCTGGCCGAACTGACGGTGGAGGATGCACAAAAGGCTTTCGGGGCCATTCTGATGGCTCAACCGGGGGGCTTGGGCGAGGTGGACGAGTACGATGTGCGCCAACAGGAAGTGGACATCACTCTGTTGGAGGCGATGCGGCTGGCCCAGGAGCGGGATCGCATCGCTCAGGAGTATGTGACCGACTTTGCCCTTTCGTTTGAGTTGGGCTACCCGTCGCTGGCGCGCTTTTGGGCAGAGGGGCACCGGTTCAGCAGTTCCATTGTCCAGGCGTACCTCACGATCCTATCGGAGGTCCCCGATACGCTGATTGCCCGAAAAAAGGGGTGGGAGACGGCTCGGGCGGTTTCCGAGCGGGCCCGATCGGTGTTGGAAGCCGGCGGCGCCTTTACCGACCAAGGACTCCAGGCGGTGGCCGAGTTGGACCGTTCGCTCCGCGACCCCGAGCACACCCTCAACCCAGGTACGACTGCCGATCTGATGGCGGCTACTCTGTTTGTCTTCCTGACCGAGGGCCAGGGTCTGGAGCATTTTCCGGATCTCCTCGCTGGCTGGTAAGGGTATGCAGGTGCTGCCTGGTCAGCCGGCCGTTGTGCAGGGCCGAAGCCACCAACACCCCGCTCGCGCCCAAACGCGAGAGGCGGTGCAGATCTTGGATGCCCTGTACCCCTCCCCCTGCGATCAATTCCAGGTTCGGAAAGCGATGCCGGGCTTGTTCCAGCAGCGACCAGTCGGGCCCGCTGCCGGCGCCTACGCGATCCAGCGTCAAGAGGATCACGGTGGTCCAGCCGCGGTCTGCCAGGCTCTGGAGCAGGGCCAGGGGTTCCAAGGCGTGCAGCTCGGGACTGCGGGACAGGACTTGACCTTGCCTCATGTCCAGGCTAAAGACGAACCGGTCGGCGGGAAATGCGGCCTGCAGCGCATCCAGGGCCTGCAACGACGACAGTGTTTCGGAGCCGATGACCACACGGCGGACGCCGGCCTCCATCCAGCGGGCGGCGCTCGTGACATCGGCCACGCCGCCGTCGACCCACAGGTGAAGGGGCAGCGTGGTCGACATCTCCTCAATGGCGGCCTTGTGATGGCCCTGACCCTCGATGGCGTCCAGATCGGCCAGGTAGAGGGTGTCGCAGTCGGTTTCGGCCCACAGCGCCCGGGCCACAGGCAAGGGCCTGCAATCGGTCGTCAGGACGCTTTGGACCGGTTCGTAGCGGGCGCGGTCGCCCTGGACTCCTCGCACCACGTAGCCACCCATCAGATCGAGCACTGGAATGATTCGCATGGAAAAGCCTCGCATTCTCGTTCATGAATATGTCACGGGCGGGGGCTGGCCCGAGCCCGATCTTCCGGTTGGCCTGGCGGACGAAGCGTTGGCCATGTTGTGCGCCGTGCTGGCCGATTTCCAGGCCTGGGGTCAGGTGCACACCACGGCGACGATCGACGCACGCCTGGCCTCGGCCAATTTGGCGGCCGACCGGGTGGTGGTGCTGCGACCCGACCGGCACAGGTCTACCCTTTTGAGCCTGGCCGCCGAATGTTCGGCGGCCCTGGTGATTGCTCCCGAGAGTCGGGGCGTGCTGGCCGGCCTCATCCACGAGATCGAGACCCTGGGTTTGGACCTGTTGGGCCCCGGTTCCCAGGCGGTGGCTGTGGCCGCCGACAAGTGGCAATGTTACCAGCTTTTCCGCGAAAATGCAATTCCCACGCCCGAAACCTATCGGGTGGAGGGCGACGAGCTGCTCACGGTGGCTGAGCGGATTGGGCCGCCGTGGGTGGTCAAGCCCCAGGATGGCGTGGGGGCCGAGGGGGTGGGGCTGGCGACCGATCTCGAGTCGCTGGGCCGGGCGCAGGCGCTGCTCAGAACGGGACGGCCCGCTTTGCTTCAACGTTACATAAAAGGGGCGCACGCCAGCGTCTCGCTGCTGACCACAGGCCAGCGCTCGGTGGCCCTCAGCCTGAACGAGCAGCGGATGGAGGTGGGCCTGCCCTTTATATATCGGGGCGGGCGGATTCCCCTGGAGCACCCTCTGGAGGAGCGGGCGATGGATCTGGCCCGGCAGGCGGTGGGCCTGGTTCCCGGATTACGGGGGTACGTGGGGGTCGATCTTGTGTTGACGCCGAGTGAGTGCTATGTCCTGGAGGTTAATCCGCGGCTGACTACGTCCTATGTGGGCCTGCGGCGGGTGATCGACCTGAATCTGGCCGAGGCGATCTGGCAGAGCTGTTACGACGGACGGTTGCCGGGGCAGGTGCGGTTGACCGGAACGGTCTCCTTTGACAAGGATGGGACCTGTGGCTGAGATCGTGGGTTGGGACATTGGAGGGGTTCACACTAAGGCGGTGTGGTTGCGAGACGGCGAGTTGGAGCAGGCGCGTTCGGCGTCGCAGGCGTTCGAGATCTGGCGGGCGGATGCCGAGTTGCCCAACGTGCTGCGCTCCGTCTGTCGGTCGTTGGGAGAGGTGCAGCCCGACGCGATGGCGGTGACCATGACGGCCGAGTTGGCCGACTGTTTCGAGAGCAAGCGCCAGGGCGTCCTCTTTGTTCTGGACGTGCTGCGGCGCACGTTTCCCGACACACCCATCTATTTGCTGGGCCTGGACCAGAAATTTTCGGCGCTGGAGACGGCGCTGGAGGACCCAGCCCGGTTTGCTGCCGCCAATTGGCTGGCCAGCGCCCGGTTTGTGGCCCATTATGAGCCCAACTGCCTGTTGATCGACGCGGGCAGTACCACCACCGACCTCATCCCCATCTGTGAGGGGCGCGTGGTTGCTGAGGGGCGCACCGACCTGGAACGGTTGGCGGCGGGCGAGTTGGTGTACACCGGCGTGCTCCGGTCCAATCCCAACACGGTGGCTGACCGGGTGCCCATCCGGGGCAGCTCCTGCCCGGTGGCTGCCGAAACGTTCGCCCTGATGGGCGACGTCTATTTGCTGTTGGGCCTGGTGGGGCCCGACGATTGCGCCGCGCCGACGGCTGACGGCGGGCCCAAGACCGTGGCGGGCGCGCAAGAACGATTGGCACGGTTGGTGTGCGCCGACGCTGAGACGCTGAGCGCTGCCGAGATTCGGCACCTGGCCTGGTGGCTATACGAGCGGCAGGTTCAACGGGTGGTCGAGGCGGCGGCTCAGGTGCGCTCTCGCTACCCAGGGGCGGCCTGGTCGCTGGTGGCGGTGGGCTCGGGCCGGTTCCTGGCCGTCGAGGTGGGCCGACGGCTTGGCCTGCCCCTGGCCGATCTGCACATCCCGGCCGATGCGTTAGAGGTGTTGCCCTGCCTGGCTGTGGCGGCCCTTTTGCAATGGGGTCTGGATCGGAGTGACCGATGATCGAAGCTGTGGTCAAGGTGGGGGGCAGTCTATGCCGTCGAGACTGGTTGCAGCCCTTGAGTCTGCGGCTTGCCGAGGTGGCAAGGCGCCATGCCCTGGTGGTGGTTCCGGGTGGAGGTTCCTTTGCCGACGCGGTCCGCGCCCAGGATGCGCGAGTTGGCCTGGGCGGCTCGACGGCCCACTGGATGGCGATTTTGGGGATGGATCAGTACGGCTGGTTGCTGACCGATTGGATCCCCGGCAGCAAACCGGTGTGGACGCTGTCGGCGGCGCGCGCGGTAGCCGGGGACGGCCGCGTGCCGGTTCTGCTCCCGTGGACGCTGCTCTATGAGAGCGATCCGCTGCCCCATGCCTGGGACGTGACGTCCGATTCGATTGGGGCCTGGGTGGCGGCGACCGTCGGCGCGCCGCTGTTGGTGTTGCTCAAAGACGTGGATGGCGTGTTCGACGCATCGCCGCCCCAAGCGGAGGCTCCTCGCCTGTGCGAGCGCGTGACGGTGGAGGAGCTGGGCCGGTATGGTGTGGTGGACGGCCACCTGCCGGGCCTGGTGGCGCGCCACGGGCTGGATCTGTGGCTGCTCAACGGCCGGTGGCCCGAGCGCCTGGCCGAGTTGATGGCGACGGGTGCGGCCCTTGGCACCCACGTGGTGGGCGGGCCGCCGGACCCGACCGGCTGATCGGGCCGGTGGACCCCGCCTAGTCGGCGTCCAGCAGCGCTTTGAGGTGGCGCACGCGACCAGCGTCGATGCGACCGTGTAGCCGGTCGCCCAGGCAGGCGGCGGTGCGGAACCCGATAATATCGGGGCCGATGGCCTGGATGCGCGGGACGTCGGCGGCGACCAGCGAGCCGGCCAACGCCGACAGGAGATGGAACTGGCGGCACTGCTCAAC
>CAZNQW010000091.1:7471-14382 GCA_964575225.1 uncultured Anaerolineaceae bacterium
GGCCCGAGGAGGCCCACCTTGATATATTCGAGCCCGCAGGTGGCCGCGCCCAAGGCGGCCAGCGTAATGGTGCCGGGTAGGTTGGGGACGTCGCCCAGGGCGGCGCTCACCGGCAGATGGGTTGGCGTTGCGGCGCGCACCTGGCGTAGGACCCAGGGAAAATTGGCGCCCAATGCTCCCTCGGCCGGGTTCTTGACGTCGATGATGTCGGCGCCGCCTTCTACGGCGGCGGGGACTTCGGCGGCGGTGGCGATGCTGATGAGTAGGTGCATGATGGTCCCTCTTGTGGCAGTGATTGTGGGTTCATGTAACCACAACTTGGGCTTTTGTGCAAGTGGGCCAGCCTGGCTGGGAAGGGCTTGCAAGTTCGGCCAGGGCGTGGTTCGACGCAAGATGGATGCTTCCTGCGAGTACGCAGGCGATTTCGCGGGCACGACGGCCGGGGCGGGGGTGACGACCGGGGCGGGAAGTGACGAGGACAGAGAATGGGCCCCGCTTGCCTGTGAGCACCAGAAGGACGTATAATAGGACGGCCATGAAGCGAGTGATTGAGGGGTTTGCCATAGAAACCGACGAACGCTGGATATTTTCGGCCAAGGGGTTGCTGCATCCCCCCGACCGAGTGATCGCTTATCTGCGCTACCTGCCCGATGGGACGGGGGATCGGCAACGGGGTGGCGAGACATACCGGCGCGTCTACCAGTTTGCGGAGCAGGTGGCGCTGCTTCGCGCCCATCATCCCGAATATCTGTTTGTGGATCCGGCGCTGGGCATGGAGGTCCAGGGCGTGCCCCGGTCTCAGATCCGGGTGGTGCATGACCCCTGCGCCTTTCTGGCGAGCCTTCGGCGCTCGGGGCCGGGGGATGCGTTGGAGGAAGACGCGCTGGCTGCGGGGGAAGAGTTGAAACGGGCGTCGGGAGTGCCGTGGAGCGCTCTGGGGGTCTCGGGATCGATCTTGTTGGGCACGCACACGCCCGATTCGGATCTGGACCTGGTGGTCTATGGCCGTGAGGCGGGCAAGCAGGTGCACCGGGCACTGGTCGGGCTGTTTCTAGAGGTCGTTGGCCCCATCCTGGGCCACCGCCTTCTGGGTTTCCTGGTGCTTCTGCTCCAGCTGCTGTTCCAGCCGGTGCGACTCGTAGCCGTTGACCTTGGTGATGGTATTGATGGTCATGGTTCACTCCCGCCGGTTTTCCGGCTGCGTCGGCCTTGCGGCCTCGTCGGCGGTCGCCCGCCCGTGCGCGAAAATATCAGAGCATCGTTTCGTTGACCCGGCTCAGGGCGATTTCCCAGAGACGCCGCATGAAAGCATCCTTTTGGCCGTTGGTCAATTCGCTGACGCCGTGTTCCGTCTTTCTGAGGACCTGCAGCCCGCTCCCGTCCGACGGGTACCGGAAGACCATCTCCCCTCCGAACTCGTTCATGAGCTGTTGCTTGATGTCCCGGACGACGGGGTTGGTGCTGTCAGAGCCGATGAGGTTGTCGACGATCTCCCGGGCGACCTTCTCCACGAGCTGCCGCCTCTTGGCTTCCTTGGAAATGCTGACGGAATCCCCCTGGCCGGCGCGGTCCATGTATTTCTTGAACCTGGCGATGCGTCGTCCGGTGTCCTGGTGCTGGTCGTAGGTCCGCACCACGTTTTTGACAAGAAAGGGAGTCACGGTCACAGGCTCTACCTCTTATTTCACCCTAGCGGCCAGCAGCAGGGGAACTTTAGAAAAATCTTGATTCGGGCAAAAGAAAAATCGTGCGCCCGGGCAGGCCGTAAAGTTCGATGCCCAGGCCGGCCACGCGCTCCTTGAATCCCTGGGACCTTTTGCATACAGTCCCGCAAATGGGCAAAATCATCACGAAAATCATCGTCGTCCACAACAGCGGCAACGAGTTGGCCCGCAACATGGCGGCGCAGATCTCCGGCTGGCTCGAAGACCAGGGGAGAAGCGCGCGCATCGTCGAAACCTCCCGTCAAGCCATGCCTCCATCCTCGACGTGGGACGAGGCGGACATGATCCTGACCCTGGGCGGCGACGGCACCCTGCTGTCCGTGGCCAGGGCCGTCCAGGACCTGGGCATCCCCATCCTGGGGCTGAACCTGGGGCGGGTCGGTTTCCTGACGGAGCTCTCGCCGGCGGACTGGCGCGAGTCCCTGACGGCCATCCTGCGCGGCGAGTACGACGTGTCCCAGCGCCTGGTCATCAGCTTCCATGTGCTCCGGCGCGGGCAGGAGTTCTACCGCGGCTACGCCATCAACGACCTGGTCATCAGCTGCGGGAGCCTGGCGCGCATGATCCGGCTGGACATGTGGTACGGCAGCGACCACCTCGGCACGGTGCGCGCCGACGGCATGATCGTGTGCACGCCCACGGGCTCCTCCGGATACTCCATCTCGGCCGGCGGCCCCCTCATCTACCCGGAGCTCAACGTCTTCGCCCTGACGCCCATCTGCCCCTTCCTGCACGCCTTCCGGCCCATGGTCCTGCCCTTCGAGAACGACCTGCGTATCCTGGTGCGCGACGCCGACGTCGACGTCTATCTGACCCAGGACGGCCAGACCGGCGTGGTCCTCTCGCCCGGCGACAACGTCTTCGCCTCCAGGGCCGAAAAGCGGCTGCAGCTCATCCGGCCGCTGCATTCCCACTACGCCCACAAACTCAAATCCAAAGGTTTCGTGAGAGAAAGCTGATGTCAAAGCTGCCCGACTTCTTCTCGGTCCGCGAGCTTCGCTACGGCCGCGACCCATATCTGGATGCCTGGCTCCTGCATTTCATGACGGAGAACAACATCGAACCGAACGTCAACCCGGCCGAGAACGCCCAGCAGGAGCAGCTGCGCTTCATGGTCGACCTCGACGACGACCAGGTCTTCGTGCCGTGTTCGGACGAGATGTTCGAGAACCTCCTGCACACGCGCCTGTCCACGACGCTGCGCAACGAGTACCGCGAGAAGTGGCGCCTGCTGGTCCACCTGGTGCGCATCAACATCAAGGACCGCTACACGCGGCGCAAGATCTTCGGCCTCTCGCGCCACAAGGTCCGCCAGGTGCTGCATGCGCCGTTTCTCATCCCGTCGCGTTTCCGGAAGCAGCTGCTGACCATCTTCATGGCCATGAGCGGCGTGCACGACCCGCAGCGCACGGAGAAGCGGCTGGCCAACAAGCGCGCCGAGGACTTCATGGCCCGGCCGGCCATGAACCAGTGCCTCTACGCCTGCCCCGACACCACCCTGGGCTGCACCTCCATCGAGCACCTGCGCTGGGAGCTGAATCTGCTGGAGCTGGCCAGGCTGTGTCGGCTTTCCCTGCGTTCCGCCATCTGGGAAAACCCGGCGGCGGTAGCCGAGAACCCCGGTTTTTTCGCCGAGGTCTGCTCGCCCTGGCCGGAATTCTCCGAGGTCATGACCCGGGTCATGGGGCCGGAAAGCGGGCCGGCGCCCCTGAAGATCCTTTTCCTGCCGGCCAACAGCGGCGAGATCATCTTCGACCTGCGCTTCATCCGGGTGCTGCTGCGCCTCGGGCACAAGGTCATCCTGGCCCTCAAGGAGGGCTTCTGCCTGGACAGCCCCGTGTTCTGGGACGTGGAGCACGACAGCGCCCTGGAGCGCGGCCTGGGCGAGGCGCTCTTCGTCGAGAACACCCGCATGAGCAAGAACGAACTCCTGCGGGCCCAGCGCGAGAACCCCCTCGTCGTCATTTCCGACGGCACCCGGGAGCGGCTCAATCTCTGGCGCACCAGCGTGACCTTCGCCCGGGCCTGGAAGGAGGCCGACCTGGTCATCGCCAAGGGGTTCGCCAACCACCGTCGGCTGGTGAAGAACTCGCACCTCTTCACCCGCGACGTGCTGTGCCTCTACCTCGATGACGCGGGAAACGATAAGGTCGTCTTCAAGGAGAAGTCGCCGCGCGTGACCAAGATCACCGAGTCCCAGGTCGTGGCCCAGGCCGACTCCATCATCGCGCGCATGCGCAGCGCCCGGGGCATGGGCAGGCAGGTCATGTTCTACAGCGCCATCATCGGCAGCATCCCCGGCCAGACCAAGGTCGCCCTGCGGGTCGTCAACACCTTCGTCTCCCACCTGCGGGCCAAGCACGCCAATCTGATGATCATCAACCCGGCCGAGCATTTCGTCGAAGGCATGGACGGCGACGACCTCATGTACATGTGGGAGCGCGTGCAGCGCAGCGGCTTCATCGACGTCTGGCGTTTCCAGACCGTGGCCGACATCGAGACCAGCTTCGAGCTCATGGGCGAGCCCGTGCCGGCCGAGTGGCACGGCAAGGACGCGACCTTCTCCACGGGCTGCACCAAGGAGATGAACATCGCCCTGGACATGCAGCAGAAGCACCCCGAGATGCAGATCATCGGGCCCGAGGCCAAGCGCTTCTTCCGGCGCATGGAGTACGGGGTGGGCAAGTATTTCGACGCGCGCATCCCCGACAAGGGCCGCGGCCTGTGAAGGGGCTCCTGGCCGCGCTGTGCCTGGCCCTGCTGTGCGCCTGCGCGCTGCCGGGCAAGGGGCCCGCGCTGGTCGAGGCCCGTCCGGGGGCCGGGCTGGCCGGCCGGGTGGCGGCCTCCGCCGCGGCCGATCCCCAAGGCATGGCCCGGGCGGTGGAGCGCTCCCTGGAATATGTTCGCACCCGGCCCCAGCAGGACCGGGCCTTCGGCCCCGACGGCCCTGACGCCGCATGGGCCGATCTGGCCGCATCCCTGGAGCACCTGCTGGCCGTTCTGCCGCGCCTGGCTTCGGAGCCGGACCTGCTGGCCAGGGATTTCGAGTGGCGCGAGGTGCGCCCCGAACCCCTCATGACCGGCTACTACGAGCCCGAACTGGAGGCGAGCCTCGCGCCCGACTCGCGCTACCCCGTGCCGGTCTTCGGGCTGCCGTCGGACCTGAAGTCCGTTGACCTGGGGCGCTTCCACCCTCGCTGGAAAGGGCAGACCCTGACCTGCAGGGTGGAGGGAGGGGAAGTCCTGCCGTACTTCACCCGGAAGGAGATCGACACCCTCGGGGCCCTGAACGCCACCGCGACGCCCGTGGCCTGGACGCGCGACCCGGTGGACGTCTTTTTCCTGCAGGTCCAGGGCTCGGGGCGGTTGCGCCTGCCCGACGGTTCGATGCGGCATGTCCTGTATGCCGGCAAGAACGGGCATGAGTACGTGTCGTTGGGGAAAGTCATGATCGACCGCGGGCTCATCCCCAAGGAGGACATGTCCATGCAGCGCATCCGGGAGTATCTGCATGCGCACCCCGAGCAGGTTCAGGACCTGTTGAACGCCAACCCGAGCTACGTTTTCTTCCGCCTCGCCGCCGACGGGCCATTGGGGGCCATGGGTCGGACGTTGACGCCGATGGTCAGCGTGGCTACAGATTCAGCCTTTCTGCCCCTGGGCAGCATCCTGGCCGTGGAGGCCGAACTGCCGCGGCCCGGCGGCCCCGGCTCGGCCGAGGCCTTTCTGGGACTGGCCCAGGATCGCGGCGGGGCCATCAAGGGCTCCCGGCTGGACCTCTTCTGCGGCGCGGGCGGGGCGGCCGAATTCCTGGCCGGCCACCTGCAGGCCGCAAGCCGCGTGTATCTTCTGCTCAAAAAACGGGACCACTGATGCAGACCATGACCCCTTCGGCCCTCAAGGCCCTTCTGCAGGACGCCTTTGCTGCCCAGATCGACCATGTGGGCCTGTGGCACAGGCAGGAGCCCCCAACGGACATCCCGGCCAGGGACGGCGACGGCTTGGTGGAACTCGTCCTGCGGCAGCACCTCAGGAACTTCCTGCTCTGGCATGTCGAGGACCGGGCCCGGCGCAGGGATGTCGACGACAGCGTCATCACCGCCTGCAAGCGCGAGATCGACGGCCTCAACCAGCAGCGCAACGACCTCATGGAGCAGGTTGACGCCTGGCTGGTGAGGGCCGTGGCGGCCTTCGAGGCGCAGCGGAACCTCCCCGCGGAAGGCCGCCGCTACAACACCGAGACACTGGGCGCGGCCCTGGACCGCCTGTCCATCCTCAGCCTCAAGATGTTCCACATGCGCGAGCAGACCGAGCGGGACGACGCGGACCCCGGCCATGTCGCGCGTTGCCGGGAGAAGCTCGACGTGCTGCGTCAGCAGCACGCGGACCTGTCCCGGTCGGTACTGGAACTGGTGGACGACTACGCCAGCGGGGCCAAATGTCCCAGAATCTATTTCCAATGCAAGATGTACAACGATCCGTCCCTTAACCCGGAGTTGTACGCCGCGACGCCGGAACGCGGCTGACGCGGCAAGGAGAGCCCATGCGCGACTACGAGGTGGTCATCGGCCTGGAGGTGCATGCCCAGCTGAAGACCGAAAGCAAGATATTCTGTTCCTGCTCGACCCGGTTCGGGGCCGCCCCCAACGAGAACACCTGCCCGGTGTGTACGGGCATGCCCGGCCAGCTGCCGGTGCTGAACGCCCGGGCCGTGGAGTACGCCGTGAAGATGGCCATGGCCGTGGACTGCACCGTCAACCGGCGATCCCTCTTCGCGCGCAAGAACTATTTCTACCCCGACCTGCCCATGGGCTACCAGATCTCGCAGTTCGAGCTGCCCGTGGCCGAGCACGGCCATGTGGACATCCTCACGGACAAGGGCGTCAAGCGCATCGGCATCACGCGCATCCACATGGAGAACGACGCCGGCAAGAACATCCACTCCCCCGCGGACAACGCCTCCTACGTGGACCTGAACCGCGCCGGCGTGCCCCTCATCGAGATCGTCAGCGAGCCGGACATGCGTTCGGCCGAGGAGGCCGTGGCCTACCTGAAGAGCCTGCGGGCCATCCTCGTCTACCTCGACATCTGCGACGGCAACCTCGAGGAGGGGAGCTTCCGCTGCGACGCCAACGTGTCCATCCGGCCCTTCGGCCAGAAGGAGTTCGGGACGCGCACGGAACCCAA
>CAZNQW010000092.1:0-14108 GCA_964575225.1 uncultured Anaerolineaceae bacterium
TATTGGGAGTGACGAAACAATGAAGACCAAACAGCTACGAGAATTGGCGTTTGCACGTTCCGGTGACAAGGGAGACGTCTGCAACGTGAACGTGCTCGCCTTTGACGACCAAGCCTACGAGATCATCGCCCGCGAAGTCACAGTGGAGCGGGTCAAGTCCCACTTTGGTGACATGGTCAAGGGCGATGTCGAATTGTACCCCATGCCCAACGTGAATTCGCTGCAGATCATCCTGCGCAACTCGCTGGGCGGCGGAGCCACTCGTACCCTTCTCTTTGACCAGACCGGCAAATCGATGTCAACCGCCCTGTTGCGGATGCGCGTACCGGTGCCCAACGAGGACGAGAGCCCATCGGGGCAGGGATAGGACAGCCGATGTTCAAAAAAGTACTGATCGCCAACCGAGGCGAAATCGCCGTCCGCATTCTGCGCGCCTGCCGCGAGCTGGGTGTGCAGACCGTCGCCGTCTATTCGGAGGCCGACCGCGGCGCGCTTCACGTTCGCCAGGCCGATGAAGCCTACCTGATCGGACCGGCCCCGGCGCGGGATAGCTACCTGCGCATCGACCGACTCATCGAGGTGGCGCACGAGAGTGGGGCCGAGGCCATCCATCCTGGCTATGGCTTTTTGGCCGAGAATGCCGACTTTGCCCAGGCCTGCCACGATGCGGGCATTACCTTCATCGGGCCGCCTGCATCGGCCATTTCGGCCATGGGCGACAAGGTGACGGCGCGCCGCTTGATGGACCAGGCCGGCGTGCCGGTCGTTCCCGGTACGCCGCAAGATGCCCAGGACGCGGACCTGGTGGCCCAAGCTCCGCGCATCGGCTTTCCGCTGTTCATCAAGGCGGCAGCCGGCGGCGGCGGCAAGGGCATGCGCCTGGTGGAGAACCCCAGCCAACTCGAAAGCGCCCTCAAATCGGCCCGACGCGAGGCGCTGGGCGCCTTTGGCGACGACCGCGTCTACCTGGAAAAGGCGATCCGGGGCGCCCACCACGTCGAGATCCAGATTCTGGCCGACGCCCATGGCCACGTGATTCACCTGGGCGAGCGTGAGTGCTCGGTCCAGCGCCGCCACCAGAAGCTGATCGAAGAAGCGCCCTCGCCCACGGTGAATGCCGATCTTCGGCTGCGTATGGGCGAGATCGCCATCCGTGCCGCGGCTGCGGTGGGTTATGTCAATGCGGGCACCATCGAGTTCCTGGTAGATGAGAATCGCGATTTCTACTTCTTGGAGATGAACACCCGATTGCAGGTGGAACACCCGGTCACCGAGAATGTCACCGGTGTGGACATTGTCGTCGAGCAGTTGCGCATCGCTGCCGGCGAGCCCCTGCGCCATAGACAAGCCGACATCCGCCAAAATGGCTGGAGCATCGAATGCCGCATTACTGCCGAAGACCCCTATGCCGATTTCCGCCCCCATAGTGGCGCGATCACCGGCCTGATCCTGCCGGGCGGCCCGGGCATCCGCGTCGACGGCGGCATCTACGAGGGTTATGAGGTCTCGCCCTACTATGACTCGCTGCTGGCCAAGCTCGTCTCCTGGGGCGACACCCGCGAGGAAGCGATCCAGCGTATGCGGCGGGCTCTGCGCGAGTTCCAGATCGTGGGCGTCCCGACGGGCATTCCCTTTCACCGTCAGGCCATGGAGGACGCGCGGTTTGTCCAGGGCGCCTACGATACCTCTTTTGTGGGCGAAGTCTTTGTGCTGACCAAGCCCGATAACCAGGAGCACCGCAAAGCAGCCGCGCTGGCGGCTACCCTGCTGCACCATCAGCGCCAAGACCAACCTGCGCAGGTTAAAGCGGTTGCTGGATCCCCTGATGTCATCGAGAGAGTGGAGATCACCGACGTGGAGAGCCTGCCACCCCTGCACAAAGAACTGGTCCAACGGACCGAGGAACTGAAAAAAGGTGGCGAGCAAAAGTACCACGACCGGATCGCCCAAGAAGGCAAGATGTTCGTGCGCGACCGGATCGCCTATATGCTGGATCCCGGATCGTTCGTCGAAGATGGGCTGTTTGCCCGCTACACCGAGGGCCTGCCCGCTGACGCCATGATCGTCGGCATGGGCACCATCGAGGGCCGCCAGGTGGCCATCATCGCCAACGACTATACGGTCAAGGCCGGCACCTGGGGCCGCTTGGGCTACAAGAAAATGACCTACATGCAGCGCAAGGCCGACCAGCTCGGCATTCCGCTGTTGTACCTCATCGATTCAGCCGGGGCCCGCATCGACGATCAACAGCACTGCTACGCCGGGCGCGACGCTTGGGGCAACATCTTTTACAACCAGATTGTCTTCTCCGGTCGCATCCCCCAGATCTGCATCCTCTTTGGGCCGTCGCCGGCCGGATCGGCCTACGTCCCGGCCCTGTGCGACGTCACCATCATGGTCGACAAAAAAGCCACGGTCTATATGGGCTCGCCGCGCATGGCCGAGATGGCCATCGGCGAAAAGGTGACCATGGAAGAGATGGGCGGGGCGCGGATGCACTGCGAGGTCAGCGGCCTGGGCGACGTGCTTGTGCACGACGACATTGAGGCGATGGACATCGCGCTCAAGTATCTGTCTTTCTTCCCGCAGAATTGGCGCGAGAAACCACCCCGGCTTCCGTCCCAGCCGCCGGCGCCCGGCCGTCCCATCGCCGAAATCGTGCCCGAGCGGGAGAGCATCCCCTTTGATATGTACGAGTTCATCGACGCCTTCATCGACGAGGGGAGCTGGTGGGATTATAAGAAGCTCTTTGCCCAAGAGATGATCACCGGCCTGGCCCTGTTGGGCGGGCGTCCGGTGGGCATTCTGGCCAACCAGTCGATCATCAAGGGCGGCGTGATTTTTCCCGACTCGGCTGATAAGGCAGCCCGCTTCATCTGGCTGTGCAATGCCTTTAACATTCCGCTGCTGTTCCTAAATGACATCGCCGGGTTTATGATCGGCACTCAGGTGGAACGTCAGGGGATCATCCGCCACGGAGCGAAATTCCTGTTTGCCGTGTCCGAAGCGACCGTGCCGCGCATTTGTGTCATCGTGCGCAAGGCCTATGGCGGCGGCTATCTGGCCATGTCGGGCGCGCCCATCAACCCCGACGCCGTGCTGGCGCTGCCTACCGCCAAGCCGGCACTCATGGGGCCCGCTCCGGCCATCAACGCCATCCACTACAATCGTATCATGGAGCTGCCGCCCGAGGATCGCCAGGCGTTCATCCAACAAAAGCGTGACGAATACGAGGACGACATCGACCCTTATTCCATGGCCAACGAGTTCTTTTTCGAGGCCATCGTCCCCGCACCCCTGCTGCGGCAGGAGCTGATCGCGCGCCTCGATCTCTATGCTCTCAAGGATTCCAGCGGCATCGAGCGGCGCAACGGCGTCATACCGGGCTAGAGCCCGAGTGTCTCAATCCGAGTCGAAAGGACAGTAGCATGAAGGCAGGTCAGATGAGAGGGAATTCCAGACCGGTGAACTATACTGCAGCGGTTGACGACGAGGTTTTCGCCATTCGCATTGCCGCCGATGGAGCTATCACACTGAACGACGAGCCTTGTCCGGCCAATCTACAGAGCGTGGAAGGCGGGAGCGTCTACTCGCTGCTGCTGGGCAGCCAGTCGTACGAGGTGCTGGTGGAGCAAGCCGAAGACGAATATACGATCACATTGGATGGAGATCGGTTCACGGTACGCGTGGCCGACGAGCGTCACGCACGCAGCAGCCAGGGCCAGACCTACGGCCAGCGAGGTACAGCGCCCGGCGGGGCCGCGGGTCGCCAGGCAGCCGAACAGGGGGCGGTGATCAGCCCCATGACCGGGGTATTGATCGAGGTGCTGGTCCAAGAGGGCCAGACTGTAGAAGCTGGCGACCGTGTAGCGATCTTGGAAGCGATGAAGACGGAAAACGTGATCCGCGCGTCTCAAAGTGGCACCGTTCGCGATATCCAGGTGACCGCGGGGCAGACGTTGCGGATGGATGCCATCATTTTGTATATCGACGAACCACAAAGCTGAGCCGGTAACCAGAATTCGACGATAACCCGCCGAGGAGGAATTGCAATGCACATTCGCTTGGAAGATCTGCCGGAAATTCGGGAAGAAGGCTACCCGCTGGTCATGAAAAAAGCGATCACCCGCGATCAGCACAGTCCCGACATCAGCATCACCTGGGTCAAGATTTGGGGACACCACCAGCGTATGGTGTGCGACATCAGCGACCGGCCTTATTATATCATTGAGGGAGAGGCTGTATTTCAACTGGGGGACGACGAACCGTTTCAGGTCCGCGCGGGCGATTTCGTCTTTATCCCTCGTGGCGTGCCTTACGAGTTCAGTGGCCATATGACCTATCTGGTCATGAACGGCCCTGCGTTTCTGTCGGGTTCGGATCAGGTCATCGGCGAGCGACGGCTGCCCGGTGATGCCAACTCCTGATCGATCGGTGCGGCCCACCGGTCCAGGAATTCTACACCGTGACCGCGCTCATCTATGTGGTGCTTGTGCGGCTGTCGTCCAAGGGGGTCGCCCAACTTGAGCGGCGGCTTCAATTTGCGTGATAGGAGAATTGACATGAAACTCGGAAATCGTGTGGCCATCGTTACGGGGGGAGCGCAGGGCATCGGCCGCGCCATCGCCCTGGGTCTGGCCCGCGAGGGGGCCGATGTGGTCGTTGCCGATATCCAGCCCGACCGCGCTGCCGAAGCCGCTGCAGAAGTGGCCGCTCTGGGCCGCCGGTCGCTGGCCCAAGCGGTCGACGTTTCCACGGTGGCCGACCTGGAGGCCTTGATCCAGGCCACACAAACCGAATTCGGCACCATCGACATCCTGGTCAACAACGCCGGCATCGCCTTGCCCACTCCCTTTCTGGAGACCACCGAGGCCGACTGGGATCGCATCATCGACGTCAACCTCAAGTCGGCCTTCTTTTGCACCCAGTTGGTCGCCCGGGTGATGGCGGCCAAAAGGAAGGGCGCCATCGTCAATCTGGCTTCCACCTCCTCCTTCGTCGCCGGACGCCAGGAGGTGCCCTATGCCATCTCCAAGGCCGGTGTGCGGATGCTGACCGCGGCTGCTGCCGCCGAGCTGGCGCCTTACAACGTCCGGGTCAATGCAATTGCGCCCGGCTTGATCAAAACGCCGTTGACCGCCAAGCATTTTCCCAGCCCGGAGGCCTTGGAAGCGCGGGTCAAAGCCAAGGCGCCCATGGGCCGCGCTGGAACGCCCGAGGACCTGGTGGAGGCGGTCATCTTTTTGTGCAGTGACGGGGCCGATTACGTCACCGGTCACACCCTAGTCGTCGATGGAGGGTGGCTGACCCAGTGACCACCGACCAGCCGATTTCAAACCATTCTCGCAGCTAGGAGGCTCTCGTGAATTCGCAATTTGAAACCCTGTTCAGTCCGATCCAGATCGGCACCATGACGCTCAAAAACCGTATTGCCCTGGCCCCCATGGCCAACTATATGTCCGACGAAAAGGGCACCATGACCCAGCCCCAGATCGATTTCATGGTTGAGCGAGCTCGGGGAGGTGCAGGCATGATCATCGTCGGCTCGATCTATGTCCAGCACCCCCATGCCCGCTTTGGCGTGGGCCAGTGCGGCCTGTACGAAGACAGCCTGCTGCCCGACTACCGGCGTATGGTGGACGCCATCAAGGCCGAGGGCGCCAAGGTGGCCGCTCAAATTCAGCACTCGGGACGGCAGACCACCCGGGCCGCCATCGAAGGCCAGCAGCCGGTGGCCCCTTCGCCCATCGCCCGCGGCGGCAAGTACAGCGACCAGCCCCGCGAGCTGTCGGTGGCCGATATCCAGGAGACCATCGAGGCTTTTGCCCAAACGGCGCGGCGCTGCGTCGAGGCCGGCTTTGACGCCATCGAGATCCACGGCGCCCATGGCTACCTGCCCTGCGAGTTTTTGTCGCCGTTTTCCAACAAACGCAGCGACGCCTATGGCGGCGACCTTGACGGGCGGCTCAAGTTCCCTCTGGAACTTTTGAGCCGGGTCAAAGAGGTCGTCGGTGATGGTGTGCCAGTCTGGTATCGCGTCATCGGCAGCGAGTTGGTGGAGGGCGGGCTGACCATCGACGACATGGTCGTCATTGCTCAACGACTGGTCGCGGGTGGCGCGGCGGCCATCAGCGTTTCGCGTGGCATCGCCCCCTACTACTGGACCGTGTCCGATTATTACGCCGATCGGGGTCACAGCGTCCCCTACGCCCAGGCCATCAAGGCCGCCGTTGACGTACCCGTGATGGTCGCCGGACGGATCATCGATCCCGAGCAGGCCGAGACGATTCTGCGAAATGGTCAGGCCGACATGATCAATTTGGGTCGGGCCTTGATCGCCGATCCCCAGTGGCCAAACAAGGCAGCCGGCGGCCGGGTAGACGACATCATGCCGTGTATTAGTTGTAACAAAGGCTGCCACGACCCAGCCAAAAAGATCCGCCATACCCTTTGCCTGGTCAATGCCCAGGCAGGCCGCGAACAAGGCTTTGATATCACGCCGGCCGACCCACCCAAAAAGGTGATGATCGTAGGCGGCGGACCGGCAGGTCTCGAGGCTGCCCGTATTGCTGCTTTGCGGGGACACGACGTAACCCTTTATGAAGCCCAACAACACCTGGGCGGGCGTTGGTATCTGGCTTCGAAGGTGCCCTGCAAGGAACATTTCTACAGCGTCATCGAGCACTTTCGTGACCAGGCTCTCAAGCATGGGGCCAAAATCGAACTGGGGCGGACCATCACCGTCGACGATGTGCAGGCGTTGCAGCCCGATGTGGTCATTCTCGCCACCGGCGCCCTGCCTCTCGTCCCCCCCATTCCCGGCGCCGACCAGCCGTTCGTTGTGACCTCCGACGACGTATTAAGCGGCCAAGCCCAGGTAGGTCAGAACGTGGTCGTTGTGGGTGGAGGCTCCTGCGGTGCTGAAACAGCCGATTACTTGACCGAACGCGGCAAAAAGGTGACCATCATCGAAATGCTCGATGCCCTTTGCCCCGACATGCTTCCCGATGCCAAGCACTTTTTGCTGGAGCGACTGGCAGAAAAGCAGGTCGCCCAAATGGTATCCACCAAGGTCGAATCCATTGGCAACCGCCGCGTCCTGGTCAGTCGCCTCGAACCCGGCCTGAATCTCCAGTGGACGGCTTCGCTGGAGGAAGTCGATACGGTCGTTCTGGCCGTCGGCGCGCGGCCCAACCAGGCACTGGCTGCCGAGCTAGATCGTCTGGGCATTCCGGTGCAAGCCATCGGCGATTGTATCCAACCCGGCTTTGCCATCGATGCCATCTATCAAGGCGCCAAGATCGGCCGCGAGATCTAGCCATCCGGGAAGATGATTGGCGGTCGCACCCGTGTGCTGCAGGTGGCCCGACCCAGGGCCACCTGCCTGGAAAACCTATATCCATGAGTGTGGAGTAAAAACATGCGTCAGGAGTATGAAGAGGCACTGAGCCGAGCTCGTCAAAGGCGCGAATCCTTTGCCACCGATTCGGGGGTGCCTTGGGAAGCGGTCTATACGCCCGAGGATCTGGGGGACCAAGGCTTCTCATTCGAGAGAGATCTGGGCTACCCCGGATTCTATCCCTTTACCCGGGGCATCAGCCCGGCCATGTATCGCGAAGATTTCTGGATCATGGGCCAGTATTCCGGCTTTGGCTCGGCCGACGAGGCCAACGAGCGCTACAAGATGCTGTTGGCCCAAGGACAAACGGGCTTTTCAGTAGCGTTGGATCTTCCTACGCAGACAGGCCTTGATGCCGATCACCCACTCGTATTGGGTGAGGTTGGCAAGGTCGGCGTCCATCTGGGTTCGCTGGCCGACGTTGAGCGGTTGTTCGACGGCATCGATCTGGAAAAGGTGCGCCAGATCCGGACCACGGCCAATTCTATCGGTCCGATTTTTCTCGCGTTTTGCGTGGCTGCCTTTGAAAAGCGAGGCATTCCGCCGGCCAACGTCCGCATCTTTATCCAGAACGACGTGCTCAAAGAATACATCGGCCGGGGTACCTACATCTTTCCGCCCGGTCCTTCAGTCAAGCTCTGCACCGACGTAATCGAGTACTGCGCCAAGCACTTGCCCGCCTGGGTACCGCTGGCCATGAGCGGCTATCACATCCGCGACAGCGGCAGCACCGCGGCTCAGGAACTGGCCTTTACCTTTGCCAATGCCCTGGCCTACCTCGAAAGCGCCCTGGCGCGAGGCCTGGCGGTCGACGATTTCGCGCCGCAATTGTTCACCTTCCTGGCGGCCAGCATCGACTTTTTGGAGGAGGCCGCCAAGTTCCGCGCCGCCCGCCGCATCTGGGCTCGGTTGATGCAGGACCGCTTTGGGGCGCAAAACCCCGAATCCAAGAAGCTGCGCATCTTTGCCTACACCCTGGGCGGTAACCTGATCGCCCCCCAGCCGCTGAACAACATCGTGCGGGTGACCATCGAGACGCTGGCCGCCGTGTTGGGTGGGGTGCAGACCATCGCCACCTCATCCTTTGACGAGGCCTATGCCCTTCCCTCGCGCGAGGCGGTCACCGTGGCACTGCGCACCCAGCAGATCATCGCCCACGAGAGCGGGGTTACCAACCTGGTCGACGCCCTGGGCGGCTCCTACGCCCTGGAACACTTGACCAACTATATCGAGTCCGAGGTCCATCGCATCATCGAGCAGGTCGAGGCACTGGGCGGCGCCGTCGCCTGCATCGAGCGGGGCTACTTTCAGAGAGAACTGGCCAACGCCGCCTATCAGCGCCAGCGAGCCATCGAAAGCGGCGACAAGGTACTGGTCGGCCTGAACCGCTTCCGAGACGACGAGGAGACGAAAATCCCGCTGTTCAAGGCAGACGCCGAGATGGAACGCAAACAGGTGCAGCGCTTGCACGATCTGCGCGAGTCTCGCGACTCGGACGAGGTAGCCCGCACCCTGGCAGCACTGGAGAACGCGGCTCGTCGCGACCTGAACATCATCCCGGCGACCATTGAGGCCGTCAAGGCCTACGCCACGCTGGGCGAGATCTGCGACGTGTTGCGCGCGGTGTACGGCAGCTATCAATCCAACACCGCCATCTAGACAGGGCGGGTCTCAGCCCCGCCCCTCCCAAGACGCGTCGTATTCGAGGAAGGAAAGGAACCGGATATGCCCGAAGCAGTGATCATCGAAGCGGTGCGCACCCCGTCGGGCAAGCGCAACGGCTTGTTGGCAGGCCTTCATCCCACCGAACTGGGCGCCGCCGTACTGAAGAAAGTACTGCACCGCGCCGGCATCGAACCGTCCCTGGTGGACGATGTCATCATGGGTTGTGTCCTGCCAGCCGGCGACCAAGGCCTCAACATTGCCCGCAATTCGGCCCTCCTGGCCGGCTTTCCGGTGGAGGTGCCCGGCGTGACCGTCGACCGCCAGTGCGGCTCGGGTCAACAGGCCATCCACTTTGCAGCCAACCTGATCGAGACCGGCGTGTGCGACATTGTCATCGCCGGCGGCGTGGAAAGTATGAACCGCGTGCCCATGGGCAGCACCCGCCACATCGACGGCAAGGGATATCCCTTTACCGACAAATTGCTGGCCCGTTATCCCATCACCAACATGGGACGCTCGGCCGAGATGATCGCGGAACAATGGGGCATGAAACGCGAGGAGTTGGATGCCTTTAGCCTGCGCAGCCACCAACTGGCCGGGCAAGCTGCTGAGGAGGGACGCTTTCAGCGCGAGATCCTGCCTTTGGAGGTCATAGTCGACGGCGAGACTCAGACGTTGGCGACCGACGAGACGATCCGCCCCGGCACGACGCTGGAAAAGCTGGCGACCCTCAAGCCGGCCTTTCGAGAGGGGGGTATGGTGACGGCCGGCAGCTCCAGCCCCATCACCGACGGCGCGGCAGCGCTGTTGCTGATGTCGCGGGAAAAGGCCGCGGCCCTGGGGCTCAAGCCCCGAGCACGCTTGAGGGCGCAGTTGGTGGTCGGTTCCGACCCGGTGCTGGCCTTGACCGGCCCCATACCGGCCACTTTTGGCATCCTGAAAAGAGCGGGCCTGAGCCTGAGTGACATCGACCTTTTTGAAATCAATGAAGCCTTTGCGCCGGTGGTCCTGGCCTGGCAGCAAGAAACCAATGCCGACATGGACAAGGTCAATGTCAACGGTGGCGCCATCGCCTTGGGACACCCGCTGGGGGCCAGCGGCGCGCGCATCATGACCACGCTCCTGCACGAGATGGAGCGCCGGGACGCCAACGTCGCCTTGCAGAGCATGTGCTGCTTTGGTGGATTGGGTATTGCCACCATCGTCGAGCGGGTGTAGGCCCTAAACGAAAAGAGGAGATTCATGGAGCATATTTTTCAACCCATCACCATCAACGGTATGACGGTCCGCAACCGCCTTGTTGTTCCACCGATGGACACCGGTTACGGCTCGACTGAACACGAGGTCACGGGGCAATTGATCGCCTACCACCGGCGCCGCGCCGAAGGCGGGATGGGCCTCATTATCGTCGAGTATACTTCGGTCGATCCGGGCGGGCGCTGCGTGCCGACGCAGATCGGCCTCTACGATGACAGCCAGATTCCGGGCTTTCAGCGGCTGGCGGCTGCCGTCCACGAACATGGGGCCAAGATCGCGGTCCAGCTCCACCATGGCGGCGTGCGCGCCAAGCCCGAGTACTCGGGCGGCTTTATCGTCGCCCCTTCGGCCATCCCCGATGCCGGTGTGGGCGTGATGCCCCATGCCCTGACGATCCCCGAGATTCAGAAGCTAGTGGAAGCCTTTGGGCAGGCTGCCCGTCGCGCCAAAGAAGCCGGGGCCGACGCCGTCGAGATCCACGGCGCCCACGGCTACTTGATCAACCAGTTCCTGTCGCCGGCCTTTAACCGCCGCGAGGATGAATATGGCGGTACCTTTGACAATCGCCTGCGCTTTGCGCTGGAGGTGGTGCAGCGGGTGCGCGAGCTGGTGGGTCCCGATTTTCCGGTCGGCTTTCGCATCATCGGCGACGAGCTACCGTTGGGCGTGGGCCTGCGACTGCAGGATACAGTTCGCATCTGCACGCGACTGGAAGAGGCCGGCATCGACCTGCTGCACGTCTCCATCGGCAACGTCGGCCCCTCGCTGGGCCGGGTGGTGGCGCCGGCAGCCATCGACTGGGGATTCAACGTCTATGCCGCAGCAGCCGTCAAGCGTGCTGTGAATGTGCCGGTCATTGCCGTGGGCCGGATTACCGACGTCCGCCTGGCCGA
Organism: uncultured Anaerolineaceae bacterium; assembly: GCA_964575225.1. GTDB lineage: Bacteria > Chloroflexota > Anaerolineae > JAAYZQ01 > JAAYZQ01 > CAZNQW01. The sequence goes on from CAZNQW010000092.1 coordinate 11,215, forward strand.
TCAGATCGTGCGCGATGGCCACGCCGACATGGTGGCCATGGGACGCGCCTCGTTGGCCGATCCCGAGTTTGCACGCAAGGCACTGGAAGGTCGCCTCGATGAGATCCGGTTGTGCATCGGCTGTGCCGATTCCTGCACCCGTGAATACCGACACTGCAACACCAACCCGGAACTGGGGCGCGAGGCCGGCTGGAAGTTGACCCCGACGGCACAGCCCAAGGAGGTATGGGTGGTGGGCGGCGGCGTCGCTGGAACGGAGGCCGCCGTCGTCGCCGCCCAACGAGGCCACCGCGTTACTCTGTTCGAGCGCGAAACCCAACTGGGCGGACAGATCCACGCCGCAGCGGCCCCACCCCACAAGGGCGAGTTGCTCAACACCCTCACCTATCGCACCCGGATGCTGGACAAACTGGGCGTTACCGTGCGCATGGGGACGGAGGTGACCGTCGATATGGTGCGCGAGGGTCACCCCGACGCCGTCATCCTGGCTACGGGCGCGCTGCCGCAGCGACCGCCGATTCCGGGCATTGATCGACCCGACGTGATGCAGGCCAAAGATGTGTTGACGGGACGGGCCTTTCCCGGACCCAAGGTCGCGGTCTTGGGCGCCGGCATGGTCGGCTCGGAGACGGCAGAATACCTGGCCGACCGCCGCCGCGAGGTGACGCTCATCGAGATGCTGGACACCATCGCCGCCGACATGCCGCGCATCCCGCGGCCCTACCTCCTGCACCGGCTGGCCCAGTTCGGCGTGGAGATATTCACCGGCGCCCAGGTCGAGGAAATCAGCGACGCGGGCGTGTTGGTGAACATCGCCGGCAAGCGGCAGCTCCTTGAGGGGTTCTCCAGCTATGTGCTGGCCACTGGATCCAAGCCTGTCGATGGCTTGGCTGCCGAATTGGCAGGCTTGGTGCCCGAATTGCATATCGTGGGCGACGCTCGTCAGGTCGCCCGTCTGGCCGAAGCGACGGCCCAAGCAGCCGAAGCAGCGATGGCGATCTAGAGCCATCCCACTCCAAGGAGTTGGCGCTATGCCTGAAAACAAGAAAGCGAGCCTGCGCTCCCGATTGATGGCCGGGGAGAGCGTTTTTGGACCTTTTCTCAAGATCCCAGCCTCGACCCCTGTAGAGCTGATGGCCTACGCAGGGTTTGACTTTTGCGTGATCGACCTGGAGCACAGCCCCTTCTCCTTCGAACGGGCCGAGGATATTGTACGGGCGGCCGAGGGGGCGGGTTTGTCGACCGTGATCCGCTCCTTCGACCGCCAGCCTTCGACCCTCTCGCGCTGTCTGGATACCGGCTGCGAGGCCTTGCTCGTGCCCAACATCGAAACCCAAAGTGAAGCGGAACAGGTGGTCAAGGGGGCGCGGTTCCATCCCCTCGGACGGCGGGGCATGGATCCGCGCGCCCGATCGGCCCGTTACGGCACTATCCCGTCGAGCGTCTATTTTGGACCACAGATCGCCCCACCGCTGCTGGCGCTGCAGATCGAGGGGCTACAGGGGATTGAAAACCTCGACAGCATTCTTCAGGTAGATGGATTCGACTTGGTCTTTATCGGACCGTATGACTTGTCGCAATCGGTGGGGATGCCCGGTGAGGTCAATGCGCCTCCCGTCCTAGCTCGGATTCGAGCAATCGTCGATTTGGTCAAGAATCATGGCAAGGTGGTGGGCATCTATGCCGACAATGCGGAGGAAGCTCGCCGCTGGCGCGACCTGGGTGTTCAGTTCTTGGCCACAAGCGTTGATGTGCACCTTTTTTACACAGCCTGTGAGGCATTGGTCAAGGCAATGCAAGCCTAGAGGTCATTTGGCTCAGCAAGGTCGCACTCTTTTGAAAATGTGACAAAACACCATGATTATGTTATACTTTTGGGCAATAGTGCGCACGGAGGCACAGTGCAGGAAAAGACCATGGCAAACGAACGACGAGGGGAATCAACCTACCACACTCGGGCTGTGAGTCGCGCTCTCCAGATCCTGAGTTGCTTCTCAGTGAAGGATTTCGAGCTCTCTGTGGGCGATTTGCATGATAAGCTCGGAGTTCACAAGAGCACTCTGGTGCGGCTTCTCCAAAGCCTGGCTGAAGAGGGATTTATCGAGCAGAATCCCCTGACCGACAAGTACCGTCTTGGGATCAAGACGTTCGAGATCGGAAGTATGTGTCACCGCACCCGTCTAAGGAACTTGGGTGCGTTGGCCCGCCCCACGATGCAGCAGGTTACGTCCAAAACCGGCCTTTCTGCAAACCTGGCCATTCGCGACCGACAAGAGATCGTGTATGTCGAAACGGTCGAGCCAAACGATTTACCCCTCCGCATGGCTTATTCAGCAGGTGACCGCTTTGGCATTCACCACACAGCGCTGGGCAAGGCCATGATCGCCCACCTACCTCCAGAGGATTTGGAGCTGTTGCTGGACGGCATGGAACTGGCACCCCTGACGCCCCGTACTATTACTACAGCCGATCAGTTGGTCCGTGAGTTGTGGGAGGTCAGGACGCGGGGGTATGCCGTGGATGACGAAGAATCGCTACCCGGCCTGCGCTGTGTAGCTGCCCCCATCTGGGACAGTTCGGGGGTTGTGGCTGCATTGAGCGCCTCTGGCTCGACCCTGATCGTTACCCAACAGCGCCTTGACGAGATCGGTGCCCGGGTCATAGCTGCCGCCCGGTTGATATCCGCCCAACTGGGTGGGGGCCCCGACGTGTCAAAATAGGCAAGCCCTCCACTCACAGAAACGGGGTAGCGTGTTACGCCCGCCAGGCTTTTTACAAGGGGCGTCCTGGTCCAAAAAGCGGGCCGTGCGCGACACCAAGGCCTGTCTCTCGGGCATACATCGAGTAGGGGGGCGGCGGCTAACCGCCCCCCTCTCACACCACCGGACATGCGG
>CAZNQW010000093.1:0-14081 GCA_964575225.1 uncultured Anaerolineaceae bacterium
CGGTGACATGGAGAATAACCAAATCGTCGAGGTCGAGGCCGTCGACCCGGGCGACAGCGGTGACATGGGGATGGACCAAGTCATCGAGGCCGAAGCCGTCGACCAGGATGATGCGGATAAAGTGGCTGACTCGGGTGAAATGGGAAACTTGCCGGTTGAGGATTGGGACTATCAGCGTCCCGAGCGCGGCGAAGTCCGGCAGGGTGTCATCCTATCCGTCAGCGACCAGGAAGTGATCGTCGACGTAGGCGGCAAACGCGATGGGATTGTGCCCTATTCCGACCTGCAGCGCATGGGCAGCGAAGAAGTAGCCAAGCTTTCCCCGGGGGACGAAGTGCTGGTATATGTTCTGCGGCCCGAGGATCAGGATGGCAACCTGGTGCTGTCGCTGAACATGGCCCGGCAGGAGAAAGCATGGCGCCGGGCGCAGGAATTGGCCGATAGCGGTAAGGTGTGGGAAGGTGAAGTAGAGGGATACAACAAGGGCGGACTGGTGGTCCCTCTGGAAGATATACGAGGCTTTGTGCCGGCTTCCCAAATCCCCGGATTCCCCCGCGGACTGAACCAGGAAGAGCGAATTGCCCAGCTAGCAGAGATGGTGGGCATGAAGCTGCAATTCAAGGTCATAGAGATCGACCGGCGGAAACGACGTCTGATTCTGTCGGCTACTACCGCGATGCGCCAGTGGCGCAAGCAGCAGCGCGAGAAACTGCTGGACGATCTTCGCGAGGGAGAGGTGTGCACCGGGGTAGTCAGCAGCCTCTGCTCCTTTGGCGCGTTCGTCGATTTGGGCGGAGCCGACGGTCTGATCCATCTTTCTGAGCTAAGCTGGCGCCGCGTCCGGCATCCGCGCGAGCTGCTCAAGGTGGGACAAGAGATCGAGGTCTATGTGCTGCGGCTGGACCACGACAAGCGGCGCATCGGCTTGAGCTTGAAGCGGCTTCAGCCGGAACCCTGGGCGCTGGTCGAGGACAAGTATGAATTGGGCCAGTTGGTCGAAGGCATCGTGACCAACGTCGTCGACTTTGGCGCTTTTGCCGAGATCGAAGAGGGGATCGAGGGCCTGATTCACGTGTCCGAATTGTCTGAGGCACAGGTATCCCACCCCAAGGACGTCGTCAAGAAGGGCGACTTGCTTCTGTTGCGCATCATTCGGATCGACACTCGCCGCAAGCGGCTGGGTCTCAGCCTCAAGCGTGTGCTGGAGGCCGAATGGGCCGAGTGGGCTGCACGCCTGGCAGAGGCCGAGGCGGAACGGCAAGAGGAACCGGCGGCTGAGGAAAGTGCAGAACCCGTCGAGGAGAGCGCCGAAGCAATTGCTGAAGAGTGCGACGAGGATGGCGCTCTGGTGGCGGTTGCAGAGGAACCGGAAGATGAGGCTGGCGAGTCGGAAACGGTCGACCTGGTCGGCGCGATGGGTGAGGAAAGCCAAGACAATTCCGCCCCGGAGCCCGAATCGGCCGAGGCAGTCGTTGTGATGGATGAAGTGAGCCAAGCCCCTTCTGCTCTCGAGTCCGAAGCGAGCGAGTCTGACCTCTCGTAGGATTCTTTTGTATCCGGGGTTGCAGCGATGATGGAACTCAAGGAGCGGCTGCTACAGGAGTTGGAGGAAACGAGGGCTGAGATCCAGCGCCTCAATGAGCGCTTGGAGCGCAAGGCCGACTATGGGCTGGGCAAGGGAGACCCCTCGATTTACGAGTGGGAAATGTGCCTGGCCCTCAAACAGCGGGCCGAGAGCAAGGCCCGCTCCCTTGAGATCGCCATTCAAAAAGCCGATGAAGGGGACTATGGGCTGTGCGAGATCTGCGGGCAGCTCATCGACCCGGCTCGCCTGGCCATATTACCCCACACCAAGCGATGCATCCAGTGCGCACAAAAAAAGTAGCGGTCCCATACGCGAAACGGCCGCTCGGAACGATGGTTCCGGGCGGCGCTTTGCTTTTTGACTGAAGGTCCGAGGGGTTGAGACCCGGGACCCCTGCGGTGTCCTGCCTCAACCTTTCACTTTCCACTGACCCACGGATCCTCGAGGAGGAGGAGACATGAGCATGGCAGTCGCTTTGCCCGAACGCATTGGCCGGCTGACGGATCTGGCGGAGAACCTGTGGTGGAGCTGGCACCCACCTGCCCGCAATCTTTTCAAAGCCACCCACTACCCCCTGTGGAAAAGTACACGCCACAACCCCCTCCGCATGTTGCAAATGATCAGCCCCGAGCGGCTGGAGGACCTGGCCCGCGACCCCGAGTTCCTGGCGAGGTATGATCGGGTCCTTGCCGAGTTTGATGCCGAAATGGGCAACGGACACCTCTGGTTTGTCCATCGCTACCCCGATCTATCCCAACCGGTCGCCTATTTTTCAGCCGAATTCGGCATCCACGGCTCCTTGCCCATCTACTCGGGCGGACTCGGTGTGTTGGCCGGCGATCACTGCAAAGAGGCCAACGACCTGGGGCTTCCCCTGGTGGGGGTGGGCTTGATCTATCCCCAAGGCTATTTTCGCCAGCATATTCCCGCCGATGGTTGGCAGGAAGCCGTCTACGACACACTTAACTTTGACGAGGTGCCTCTCCAGCCGGTGCTCGATGAGTATGGAAACCGACTGATCGTCGAGGTGATGACGCGGGGAATCCTGATTCGGGTTCAGGTGTGGCAACTGCGCGTGGGCCGGGCGAGCCTCTTTTTGATGGACACCCACGTGCCGCAAAACGCTCCCTGGGATCGGGATCTGTCGGCTCGGCTGTATGGCGGCGATCAGGAGACGCGCATTCGCCAGGAGATCATCCTCGGGGTGGGCGGTGTGCGGGTGCTGCGGGCGCTGGGCATTGCGCCCAGCGCCTGGCACATCAACGAAGGGCATTCTGCCTTCCTGATGCTGGAACGGCTGCGAGAGTTGGCACAGGCGGGATGGCCGTTTGCGGAAGCGGTGGAACAGGTGCGGCGTTCCACCGTCTTTACCACCCACACACCGGTACCTGCCGGGCACGATGCCTTTCCCTTTCACCTGATGGACGAGTATTTTGGGCGATTCTGGCAAGAGGTGGGCATCAGTCGCCAGGAGTTCCTTGCTCTGGGCGAATACGAAGGCCGCTTTAATATGACGGTGTTGGCCCTGCGCCTGGCAGGACATCGCAACGGAGTCAGTCAACTTCACGGCGAGGTGTCGCGCAAAATGTGGCAATCGGTTTGGCCCCAAACGCCGGTCGAGGAGGTGCCGATTGTCTCCATTACCAACGGCGTTCATGTGCCGAGCTGGCTCCCGACAGGCATCAAAGACCTGTTCGCCGAGTACCTGGGCCAGGATTGGACCCAACGGCACGACGACCCGGCGCTGTGGGAGGGCATCGACCAGATCCCCGACGAGAGGCTGTGGCAATTGCACCGGGACCTGAAATTCAAACTACTGGCCGACGTCGACGATCGCACGCGCCGGCGCTGGCGGGCCGGGCAGATGCAAGCCCGCCAGGTGTTGGCCACAGGCACCCTGCTCGATCCCGAGGCTTTGACCATCGGCTTTGCCCGTCGCTTTGCCACTTACAAGCGGGCGACCTTGATCTTTCGCGACGTTCGTCGTCTGAGCCGCCTCTTGCACGCCGAGCGCCGTCCGGTGCAGATCATCTTTGCCGGAAAAGCCCACCCTGCCGATGGCAGTGGCAAGGCGCTCATTCAGCAGGTGTATCAGTATGCCCAGGCGCCCGAGTTTGGGGGGCGGGTTGCCTTCCTCGAGGATTACGACCTGCACATGGCCCGCTTTTTGGTGCAGGGGGTCGACGTTTGGCTCAACAACCCCAGGCGTCCCAACGAAGCCAGCGGCACCAGTGGCATGAAAGCCGCCATGAACGGAGTGCCCAACCTGAGTGCATTGGATGGGTGGTGGCCCGAAGCCTACCAACCCCGGCAGGGCGATCGTGCGGAAAATGGCTGGGGCTTTGGCGAGGTCCAGCACGCCGACTGGGATATCCAGGACGAACTGGATAGCCAGGCCCTGTACCGATTGCTCGAAGAACAGGTGGTGCCGCTGTACTATGACTGCGATTCGGATGGCATCCCGCACGGATGGGTGCAGGTGATGAAAGAGGCGATGCGCACAAGCGTGGCGGCTTTTAGCAGCCGCCGCATGGTCAAAGCCTATGCCGAGCAGCTCTATGTGCCCGCCATGCGGTCCGGGTAGATGACGCCGAGCGCACATATCCGGCTAACGGAGGTAAACCGGGTTTGGCAGCATCTCTGGCAAATTCGGCAGGCAATGTTGACCTGCCAAAATGTGTGTGTTATACTCATACACACACAATGGAACCAACAAAGGGGAACGATCACCCATGACTGAGGCAACAGGCAGCCCACGGATTCTGGTGACAGGGGCCGTGGGACAAATTGGATCCAAGCTGACCCTCGAGCTACGGCAACGCTACGGCGCCGAGAATGTGGTGGCCACCGGGCACCGAACCAAACCGGGTTCGGAATTGAGTGAGAGTGGGCCTTTTGAGTTCATCGATGTCACCCGCCGCGAGTCGGTGGAGGCGGTGGTCGACAAGTATGGCATCGACACCGTCTATCACATGGCGGCCATTCTGTCGGCAGTGGGCGAAGAAAAGCCCCATCTGGCGTGGGACGTCAATATGAACGGCCTGTACAACATCCTGGAGGTGGCCCGCGAGCGCAAAATGGCGCGCGTGTTCTGTCCCAGCTCCATCGCCGTCTTTGGCCCCGACACGCCCCGGGAGAACACACCGCAAGACACCATCCTCCGTCCCACGACCATGTATGGCGTCAGCAAAGTGGCCGGCGAGCTGTTGTGCAATTACTATGTGCGGCGCTTTGGCCTGGATGTCCGCGGCGTGCGCTACCCCGGCATTATTAGCAGCGAAACGCTGCCAGGCGGAGGCACCACCGACTATGCCGTGGCCATCTATTACGAAGCCATTGCCCACCGCCGCTACACCTGCTTTGTGCGCGAGGACACGGTCCTGCCGATGATGTACATGCCCGATTGCATCAAGGGCACGATCGATCTGATGGAGGCCGAATTCGACCAACTGGAACACCACGCCGATTTCAACTTGGCGGCGATGAGCTTTTCGGCCGGCGAACTGGCTGCCGAAATCAAAAAGCACATCCCCGATTTCGTGTGCGAATACCGGCCTGACTCTCGCCAGGCCATTGCCGATTCGTGGCCTCGCTCGCTGGACGATGGCGCTGCCCGCCGGGAGTGGGGCTGGGAGCCCCAGTACGACCTGGCTGCCATGACGGTCGACATGCTGGAAAAACTGGGCAAGCGCCACGCCAAAGGACGCCTGTATACCTAAAGCTGAGTTCAGGGGGCGCCCCGCGGTGGGTTCTGGGCACCGAGTGCGCCGGCCCAGGCTGCCTGAAGGGTGGTTCTGAGTGAACGCCGGTTTTCGTGAAATCTGAAAAACTTGGGAGTGAGTGATGACCGACAAGTTTGATTTTATACGCCAGGATGTTGAAAATCTCAAAGAAGCGGGCTTGTTCATTAACCTGCGCATCATGGGTTCGCCGGCCGATGCCTGGATGGTGGTCGACGGCAAAAAAGTGCTCAACTTTTGCACGAACAACTATTTGGGCCTTGCCAACCATCCCCGCATGAAGGCCGCCGCCATCGAGGCTGTGGAGCGATGGGGTGTGGGACCGGCGGCTGTGCGGTCCATTGCAGGCACCCAGGCGCTGCACGTCGAATTGGAAAAGCGGCTGGCCGAATTCAAAGGCGTGGAGGATGCGCTCTATGTCCAGAGTGGCTTCCTGGCCAACCAGGCAGCGCTGGCCCCCTTGGTGGGCCGCGATCGGGCCACCGGCGAGCAGGATGTCATCTTTTCCGACCGCCTGAATCACGCCAGCATCATCGACGGGGCGCGGCTTTCGGGAGCCAAAATCGTGGTGTACGAGCATTGCGATGCTGCCGACGCCGAAGCCAAGATACAGGAGAACCTGCCCAACTTTCGTCGGGGTTTGCTGGTCACCGACGGTGTGTTCAGTATGGACGGCGATGTGGCTCCCCTGGATCGATTGTACGAGGTGGCCGAAAAATATGGGGTGATCACCATGGTCGACGATGCCCACGGCGAAGGCGTGCTCGGCGGTGGCAAAGGCATCGTCCATCATTTTGGCTTGCAGGGCAAATTCGATGTGGAAATTGGCACCCTGAGCAAAGCCTTTGGTGTTGTGGGCGGTGTGATCAGCGGCAGAAAGATGGTGATCGACTATATTCGGCAAAAGGCGCGCCCCTTTCTATTCTCCAGCGCGGTCACGCCCGCCGATACGGCTGCCTGCCTGACAGCGGTAGACCTCCTGGAAGAGAGCAGTGACCTTGTGGACAAGCTATGGGCCAACACCCGCTACTTTAAGGGCAAAATGGCCGACCTGGGCTTTGACACAGGGCACACCGAGACGCCCATCGTCCCGGTGATGTTGGGCGAAGCGCCCTTGGCCAAAGAGTTCTCACGCCGATTGTTCGAAGAAGGCGTGTTTGCCATGGCCCTGGGCTTTCCCACGGTGCCCCAGGGCCAGGCGCGCATCCGGGTCATGAACACCGCCGCCCACAGCCAAGAGGATCTGGACATGGGTCTGGCAGCCTTTGAGCGGGTGGGGAAGGAACTCGGCGTTCTGTAGGGAGAGCGCAGGCCGGTCCAAGGACAGGGGCGGCGAGGATCGGCCAGTAGAGAAGCCCTTGACAATCGCCAGAGTAAAGTAGCGGGACTCTGTGTTGGTCAGAGAAAGATTGAATCAGAGAGAAACGCTTCTTGACGTCTGGGCGTACTTGTGGTATGATGAGGTTGGCTCAAATGGCCCAAAGAGCAGTCAAGGGTGAATCGAACGGGAGGTCGCGTGCAATGAAAAAGTTTGCAACGATTGCTACATGTGTACTGGTGATGATGATCCTCTTGCTGGGTTTGACCAGCTGTGAGAGAAAGGCCCCATCTCGCGAAGGGGAGATCCCCGAAGGTGAGAATACGGCACAGCCGGGTGCAGCCCAGGAAACGCCGGTGGCGGGCGAAACTGTGGTCTCTGCCGTGACGTCCTCGCCCCTGGGAACCCCGGTGGGCGGAGAGGCGCAACCGACTTCGGTGGCAGGCTCCACCACGACAGAGCCCGTGTCGCCCCCCGCCACAGCCGCGCCCGGCGAGCCCACTGCGGCGCCAGCCGCCGCCGAACCCACGGCGGCCCCCCCTGCCCAGACGGAAACCGGAGACTCGGATTTCGTTTGGTACACTGTACAATCGGGCGACACCCTCAACTCCATTGCCCAGAAATACGGTGTGACCTGGTCGGCCATTGCCGACGCCAACGACCTGACCAATCCCAGCCAGATTACCACAGGGCAAAAGCTCAAGATCCCGACCTCCGACGCTCCTTCGGCAGGGAGCACGTCGGGATGTCGGTATAACCACAAGGTCAAAGCGGGTGAGTGGGTGTGGCAGATCGCCCGCCAGTATGGTGTATCGCCGTATGACATTTTGTCTGCCAACAACCTGACCATCCAGACGGCCAACACGATCCATCCTGGGAAGGTGCTCTGCATTCCCTAGATGCAGCCGATTCCCTCGAATTGAATAATAGGTGTCAAGTGCATGGACGAGCTGGTCCTTGTCCGCCGCAGTAGTGTCGTGAATGCGGCGGGCGAGGTTCTGGCTTGTCCAGGCCCATTTTAGGGGAGGTAGTACTTGAAAGGGGGTGAGTTCAAGGGAAAAAACGTGTTTTCGTAAGGAAAAGTTGATTGGTGGCAATAACATTCTAGTGTTAGGAGGAGAGACAATGTTCGGTAAAAAGTTAGCCATGTTGGTTGCCTTGGTCATGATCGCGACGCTGGCGTTGGCGGCCTGTGGGGCCACGCCCGAACCGGTCATCATCAAGGAAACCAGTATTGTTATCGAGACCGTGGTGGTAGAAAAGGAAGGCGAGACCGTCATTGAAGAGGTCACCAGCATCGTTGAGGTGGAGAAGGAAGTGTTGGTCACTGCCACGCCCGAGCCCGCACCTCAGAGGGGAGACATTTCGGCCCTTGACGGTCTGTGGTACCCGCTGGCCACCGAGCCGCCCACGCTGGACTTTCAGGTGGGCACCGATACCACCTCGCACCTGGTGGTCCACAACATCCTGGACGGCCTGTTCGAGTATCGTGGCGATGGCTCCATCGAGCCCTCCGGAGCCGTTGACTATACCGTCAATGAGGATGGAACGATCTTTACCGTCAACCTGCGCCCCGAGCATGTGTGGGCCGATGGCGTGCCGATGGTGGCCCAGCACTATGTCGACGGCGTGATCCGCATGTTGGACCCGGCGACGGCAGCCGAGTATGCCTGGCTGCTGCACGACGTCCTCAAGAATGCCGCGGCCTTTAACACCGGCGAGATCACCGATCCCGCGCAGGTGGGCATCCGCGCCGTGGACGACTTGACCCTGGAACTCGAGCTGGAAGGCCCCCGGTCGTTCTTTGAGACGATCCTGCCCTTCTCGGTCTTTTATCCGGTCCGCCTGGACTTGATCGAGCAGTACGGCGATCAGTGGACCGAGGCGGGTAACCTGGTCGGCGCCGGAGCCTACAACCTGGAATCGTGGGAGCACGAGGCCGAGTTGGTCCTGGTCAAGAACCCCACCTACTGGGATGCCGACAACGTCACCATCGAAAAGATCACCATGCCCATTATCGCCGAGCAGGCCACCTGCATGGCCCTCTATGAGAACAACGAGATCCACACCAGCAACTGTGGCATTCCCGGCGAAGACATGCCGCGCGTCCTGGAGGACCCCGTTCTGAGCAAGGAACTCAGGGTCCTGCCGCGCCCCGGCGTCTACTATGTCGGCCTGAATACCCTGTACCCGCCCACCGACAATGTCCTGGTCCGCAAGGCGTTGGCTTCGGCCATCGACCGCCGGACACTGATCGACAACGTGATGAATACCCCCTGGAAGTCGCACCTCACCTGCACCACACCGCCTGGCGTTCTGGGCTATCAGGAACCGGGCACCTGTGGATACGACTTTGATCCCGAAGCGGCCAAGGCGTACCTGGCCGAAGCCGGCTACCCGGAGGGCGAGGGCTTTCCGGTGGTGAGCCTGTGGTTCAACCGCGGCAACGAGGACCTCTTCGAAGGCATCCAGGCCATGTGGAGTGAGAACCTGGGGATCAACGTCGAGCTGCGGGTCAACGAGTGGGCCGTCTACCTCGACTATATGGATCAGTGCAACAACAGCAAGGAAGAGCTGGCCAAGTGCGAGTTCAACGCCTACCGCATGGGCTGGGTCATGGACTATGGCGACCCCCAGAACCAACTCCAGGTCGTCTTTGCGCCCAGTTCGACCATGCAGTACACCGGTTGGGAGAACGAGCGCTTTGACGAGTTGATGACGCTGGCCGCTGCCTCGTTCGATGCCGACGAGCGCGAGGCCCTCTACATGGAGGCCGACAAGATCCTCTGCGAAGAAGAAGTGGCCATCATCCCCATCATGGGCTATGACAACACTATCCTGGTGAAGGATGGCTTGACCTTCGAGTACCCGCCCTTTGGCGCAACGGCTTTCAAACACTGGGATCTGCCCTAGCTTTTGATCGTATCCAGGAGCTATGCGGTTCTCGCGAGAGAGCTGCATAGCTCCTCTGAGGCTGTTGCACAGTTGGCCAAGAGGGTGCGTGGCAGAGGATGGATGCTGCCTGCGGGTACGCAGGCGCTCATGCGCGAGAGTACTCGCGGCGGGCATGACGATGGGTCGATTGACAAACGTCACCTCCGCGTAAGCGGGGGTCCATCTCTTTCGAGGTGTGCCAGGGGACCGTGCAACCCGTAATAGCTCCTCTTGCCATGTTCCGCACCTCATGATACAATGGGCGGGATTTTTGGCACTCTGGACCTGACGAGGTGGGCCTGGTTTTCTGCCCGTTATCCAGGTGAGGCTCGTCCCGGGGTTTGCCGGGCGCCTTGGTGGATAGGCGCTGCCGGCAAGCCCGCCCAAGACCTTGGCATCTCTACCACTCGTTGGAGAGGATGAAATGACGGCTTATATTTTTCGGCGGTTTATATGGATGGCGCCGGTGCTGTTGCTGGTCACTGTGGTGACCTTTGGCGCCATGAAGATGGTGCCTGGCGGCCCATTTAGCTCCGACGGGCGGCCCATGTCGCCCGAGATCCGGGCCAACTTTGAGGCCCGTTACCACCTCGATGAACCGGTCTGGAAGCAGTACATCCGCTACATGATCGGCGATTTTGTGGACACGGGCCGGTTTGAGGATTGGGGCGGCCTGCTGGGCGGCGATCTGGGTCCCTCTTATAAATATCGCGGGCGAACCATCAACAACGTGCTGTTCGACGGCGGTCTGGTCAAGGCAGCCGTTTCCGTGTCGGGCCAGTTGGGCTTGTTGGCGACCATAATCGCTGTGGGCATCGGCATTCCCCTGGGCCTGCTCTCGGCCCTCAAGCAGAACACCTGGATCGACTATTCGGCCATGTTCTTTGCCATGTTGGGCGTGTCGGTCCCCAACTTTGTGGTGGGCCTGTTGCTGATGCTGCTGATGCTCTGGCTGAATCAGAATGGCCTGCCGGCCCTGCCCCTGGCGCGTTGGGGCACGGCCGACTTTTGGGACTGGTTCAGCCACATGATCCTGCCGGCCATCGCTCTGGGCACCGGGGGGTCCGCTATTATTGCCCGCCTGACGCGGGCCTCCATGCTGGAAACCATCCGCCAGGACTATATCCGCACGGCGCGGGCCAAGGGGCTCAAAGAGCGGGCCGTGATCGTGGGCCATGCGCTCAAGAACTCGCTGATCCCTGTGACGACGGTGCTGGGGCCGCTGATGGCTGCCTGGTTGACGGGCTCGTTCATCATCGAGCACGTTTTTTCGGTACCGGGCATCGGACGCTTTTTCGTGACGAGTATCGCCGACCGTGACTATACCCTGATCATGGGCACCATTCTGATCTATGCCGTGGTGTTGGTGATCATGAACATCCTGGTGGATATCTCGTACGCCTTTCTAGATCCCCGCATCCGGTATGATTAGGGAGAGATGATGACCCAACAGACTCAGCTCGAAGAGCAAAGAGCTCTTGTAAAGGATAGGGCCGTTGCCGCGATTCTGGCGCGCCCGCCGGAAAGCCTGTGGCGCGATGCCTGGCGACGACTGCTGCGCAACAAGGCCTCGGTGGCCAGTGGAATTTTTATCATCGTCCTCTTGATCTTTGCCGTCTTTGCCGATGATGCCGTCTATGCCTGGATTCTGGGGCGGCCCGCAGAGCCATTGCTGGCGCCGTACCATTTCGAGACTCCCGATTTCCAGGCCACATTGGCCAGCCCCAGCCTGGAACGCCCCGCCAGTGGCGGGTTTCCCCACCTCCTGGGCACCGACAAATACGGGCGAGACGTCCTGAGCCGGATCATCTATGGCAGCCGGGTCTCGCTGGCTGTGGGGGTGTTTGGTTCCCTGGTGATCATGACCTTTGGGCTGTTCTATGGCTCCCTGTCGGGCTTTCTGGGAGGGCGCATCGACTCGCTGATGATGCGCTTTGTCGATGTGATGTACGCCTTTCCCACCCTGCTGTTTATCATCTTGCTCATGGTGATCCTGGGCTCGACCACCGGTGCGGAAGGCATTCGAAATCTGGTCTTGGGCATCGGCACGGTGAGCTGGATGGGCATGGCCCGCCTGGTGCGCGGCCAATTTTTGTCCCTTCGAGAAAAAGAGTTTGTCGAAGCGGCGCGTATGATCGGCACCCAGGATGCCAGCATTATCACCCGTCACCTGCTGCCCAACAGCTTGGGTCCCATTATCGTCTCGGTCACTCTGGGCATTCCGAGTTTGATCATGACCGAGGCCACCCTGAGCTTTATCGGCCTGGGTGTGCCCCCTCCCTATCCCAGTTGGGGGCAGATGTTGAACGATGGTTGGCGGGCCATGCGGGCCGATCCGCATCTGATCATCTACCCTGCGGTGATCCTGTCGATCACCATGCTTACCTTTAACTTTTTGGGAGATGGGCTGCGCGATGCCCTGGACCCCAAGATGAAAGGTACGATGTAACGAGCCTGATCCGATGTTGGTTTGGAGAACGTCCCGCGACCCCCGGCAGAAACCGGCGAGCTTGCAGATTGCGGTCGTGTGGACCGTTCTTTTGAGCATCGCGGTGTTGCTGGCGGGTTGCAGTACATCCCCGATCCGGACCCCGCGCATGTCAAAGGCATGGAGTAAGGGCTTGCCGCTTGGGCTGGCCTCGCTTAACAATCAAGTCGCCTTGGATGTGGACTCGGAGGGCCGGGTGTATGCCGCCTGGGTCGGCATGGACCAGGATATACGTCTGGTCCGCCTCAATGAGCGGGCCGGTGTCGAGGTCGACAGACCCCTGGACCTGACCCTGAACCACCCCCAGGGGGTGCGCATCGGGGTGGACGCCGATGGACAGGTTCACCTCGCCTGGCTGGACAGGGTCGACCGGGTCCTTCAGGTCCGCTATGCCCGGCTTTCTCCCGATGGGGACGTGCTCCAGCCGGCTACCCCACTCTCTGCTGTCGGGCTCCAGTCGGCCCGGCTGGCGGTCACCGTGGATCCGGAAGGGCGCACCTTTGAGGTCTTTTGGTCCGATACCTTTGCGAGCCATCCCGGCATCTATCACGCGGCGCTCAGTTGGGCGGGCAGCCTGGTCGTTCCGGCAGAACTGTTCATTGCCGAGGGGCTCGCTCCCTCCGTGGTGACCGATCGGCAGGGATATATCCACCTCGCCTGGCGGGAAGAAGCAGAAGATGGGCCTGTCTCTTTCCACTATGCGATCTATGATCCCCAGCGGCGCCTACTGGGTCCTTCGGCCCAGGTCGCCGAGCCGGTGGCCGAGGCCAGCGTGATGGGAGGGCCGGCAGCCGGCGCCAAGTTCCACGGGCCTCAATTGGGCCTCAGCCGGGACTCGGTCTATCTGGCCTGGATGTTGGAGGTCCGCCAGAGGGGAAACCTGACGGCCTTGACCTTTTTCCAGGCCTTTCCGCAACCAGCCCTCGAGTCGGTGGACAGGTCAGGACGGTTTTCCTACGAGCCGCCCGAGGTCGTCTCGAACCCGGTGCAGGTGCGCGGTGGAGACCCGAGTTTGACCGGCGATCCGGCCCTTGTGGGGGGGCAACCCGAGGAACAGGTCCTGGCCTGCTACACCCAGGCCGAGGGGCCACGCAACTTGGAGATGCTCCAGAGCGCCGTAGTCCATCTCTCGGATCCGCAGTTGGGGATGGATGTCGTCAGCGCCACGACCGGCGCCTCGCTAAAGGCCAGCATCGCTGTGGATGGCCAGCAAAACCTGCACCTGGTCTGGATCGACACGGCGGGGTTTGATCGATACAAGGTCCTTTACGCCAGCACAGCCCCCCAGGTCCAGGAAGTGTTGAACCCTGTAACCGTGGGGGAGGCGCTGAGCCAGGTGCTCGAACTGGGCTTTGGCGCCCTGACCTTGATCGGGTTCCTGCCGCTGTACTTGCTATGGGCGGTCCCGGCACTTTTAACATTGTTCCTGTTCTGGACGGTGACCCAGGGCGTCGATCTGAGCCAACCGCAGGGCCGGGTGGCCCTGGCCTGTGGCATCGGGGTCCATGGCCTGGTCAAATTGGCGACGGCAGGAGGGGCCCTGAACCGGCTGAGTACAGGCGGGTTGTTGACGGCGGCCTGGCAAGAAACGGTTATCCGGTGGGCTGTGCCCTTGCTGATCACCGCGCTTTCGGCCTGGATCACCCGGGTCTACATTCGGCGGACCGGAACGGTTTCTCTGTTTGGCGCGTTTTTTGTCTTTGTGCTGATCGATGCGGTGGTGTTTGCCTTGATATACTTGACCCCGCTGCTGTTATGGGGATAAGGGGGGTGGCAAAGACACAGCCAGTTTTTGTCCGAGGATGCAGGTTGCCACTTTCTCACGGCCCTGAATCCACAGCCTTGGAATAGGTAAGGGGAGAGAACTCGCCGGAATCCCGGTGGCGGGGCGAGCTCAAGTTGTCCAACTACAAAGTCGTGTAAGGAGAGGAATATGGCGCTTCTAGAAGTAAAAGGCCTGCGGACCCAATTTTTCACCCAGGATGGGGTGGTGAACGCGGTCAACGGTGTCTCGTT
>CAZNQW010000094.1:0-14008 GCA_964575225.1 uncultured Anaerolineaceae bacterium
CAGGCTCGCGCCGACAGTCATTTCCGTCCTCCGTGGGGCCCGGCAGGGCATGGATACTTTCGATGGCATGACTGCCTTGGATCGTCTGGCGGTCAGACGATCCAGCCGCGGGCCCGTTCCACCGCGCGCTTCCAATCGCCGTACAGCCGGTCGCGCTCCTCGGGTGGCAACGCGGGCGCAAAGTGGGCATCAACCGCCCACTGGCGGGCTACCTCTTCCGGGCTCGACCAGTAGCCGACGGCGAGCCCGGCCAAATAGGCCGCGCCCAGGGCCGTGGTCTCGGTGACCGCCGGCCGCTGCACCGGCACACCCAACAGATCGGCCTGCATCTGCATCAGCAGGCCGTTGGCTGCCGCGCCCCCGTCGGCCCGCAGTGCCTGCAACCGGATGCCCGAATCCTGAGCCATGGCCTCCAGCACGTCGCGGCTCTGGTAGCAGATCGATTCCAGCGCCGCCCGGGCCAGGTGCCTCCGGTCGGTGCCCCGGGTGATGCCCACCATCGTGCCGCGGGCATACGAATCCCAGTAGGGGGCGCCCAGCCCGACAAAGGCCGGCACAAAATAGAGGCCGCCGGTGTCGTCCACCTGGCGGGCCAGAGCCTCGGTGTCTCCGGCGCGTTCGATGATGCCCAGGCCGTCGCGCAGCCACTGGACCACGGCGCCGCCGATGAACACGCTCCCTTCCAGGGCATAGACCACCTTTCCCTCGGCGCCCAACTGCCAGGCGATGGTCGTCAGCAGGCCGTGGTGGGACGACACCGCCTCTTCTCCGGTGTTGAGCAACAGGAAACAGCCGGTGCCGTAGGTGTTTTTGGCCTGCCCAGGTTCGAAACAGGCCTGCCCAAACAGGGCCGCCTGCTGATCCCCTGCCGCCCCGGCAAGGGGCACATCGGCCAGCGGCCCGCCCACGGCCCGACCATAGACCGCCGAAGAAGGCCGGACCTGGGGCAACAGGGCCCGCGGGATCTGGAGCCGCCCCAGGATCTCGTCGTCCCAGTCCAGGGTGTGGATGTTGAACAGCATCGTCCGCGAGGCGTTGGTGACGTCGGTCACGTGCAACTGCCCGCCGCTGAGCCGCCAGATCAGGAAACTGTCGATGGTGCCAAAAAGGGCCCGGCCCGCCTCTGCTTTGGCGCGCAGTCCGGGGACGTTTTCCAGGAGCCAGGCCAGCTTGGTCCCCGAGAAATAGGCGTCGATCACCAGCCCCGTCTTGGCCTGGATCGCCTCGGCCCAGCCCTCGCGGCGGAGTCGGTCGCACAGGGGGGCGGTGCGCCGGCACTGCCAGACGATGGCCGGGTATAGGGGTTCGCCGCTGTCCCGATCCCAGACCACAGTGGTCTCCCGCTGATTGGTGATGCCCAAAGCCGCCAGTTGCGACGCGTCGATGCCCGCCTCGCCGAGGACCTTTTCGACGGTGCTCATCTGGCTGGCCCAGATGGCCTCGGGGTCGTGTTCCACCCAGCCGGGCTGGGGATAGATCTGGGGGAATTCCTCCTGGGCGCCGTGAACGATCTTCCCCGCGTGGTCAAAGAGGATGGCCCGGGAACTGGTGGTTCCCTGGTCCAGGGCAAGGATATAGTCGGTCATGATTGTCGCTTTCTCCTCCGTTGGAATTGGCTGAGCCAGAATTCGACTTCGTCGGACGAAGGTTCCCGGTCCTTCCAGTCGGCTTCGCCGCCGGGCGCGGCCTCCAGGGCGGCGACCAGGTCGTCGGCGCTCTGCACCCTGGCGCCAAACCGCTGCACGCGGGAGGCCAGCGCCTGGTCGTTGGTAACCACCAGCCATTCCGACGGATTGCGGCTGGCAGCCACCCGCTTGGCGATGACCTCGTCGGCGCTGCTGCCCGCCGGCGCATAGACCACCTGGATGCGCCCCTTGCGGAGTGTCTGCGCGGGCAAAAAAGTGATCCCGGGGTCAAAGACCACCACCAGGGAGCTTTTCCTTCGCGCCTGAAAGGGCTGCAAGAGGCGCACCAGCTTTTCCTCGTCGTCAGGATCGGCCAGCGACAGGCCCGGCAGCCGGCCGATCAGGTTGTGGCCGTCGATCAGGATCGGCATGGGCGCTCACCCTCCTCTATCGCGGCCATGAGCCTCTAGTCGCCCTCCGATAGCCGGTTTTCGAGGATCTGGTTGGGCGAGAGCGAGTGGAGCTGTAGGTAATATTGGGCCGCGTCCAGCAGCGCCTGAGCGGGCAGCAATCCGACAACCTCGCTGTGGGCGATGGACAGCCCGAAATGCGCCGCCTCGTTTCGGATCATCTCCACCACGCGGTGGAGCGGGGTATACCGGTAGTCGGTCAGGTTCATGGAGATCTGGGCCCTGCCTTCGACGCGTAGTCCCAGGGCCTTAACATAACGCAGGCCGCCGCCCGAATGCCGGATGGCGGCGGCAATGGCCCGGGCGGGGGCCACGTCGTCGGTGTTCAAGTAGACGTTAAAGGCCAGCAGCGGGGGCCGGGCGCCGATGGCCGTAGCCCCCGCCGGACCCAGAGCCGACGGGCCAAAATCGGGCTGCCGGTCGGGGTCGGTCGAGATTGCCTGGCGCAGGCCTTCGTACTCGCCCCGGCGGACGTCGGCCAAGTTGCGCCGTTCGGGTCGCGTGGCCGCTTCTTCGTACAGATAGACGGGGATATCCAGCTCGCGGCCCACCCGCTCGCCCAACTGCCGGGCCAGCGCCACGCAGTCCTCCATCGTCACGCCGCGGACCGGGACAAAGGGCACGACGTCGGTGGCCCCCATGCGGGGGTGCTCGCCGCGGTGGTGGTCGAGGTCGATCAGTTGGGCGGCCGTAGCCACGGCCTGGAAAGCGGCTTGCAGGGTGGCCTGGGGCGGCCCTACTATGGTCACCACCGAGCGGTTGTGGTCGGCGTCCGACTGGACATCCAGAACCTGGACGTCGGGCGTTTGACTCATCGCTGTTACGATCTGGTCCACCACATCCCGGCGACGCCCCTCGCTAAAGTTGGGCACGCACTCGACGATCGGTTTCATCCTTCCTCCTGGGGCAGGTCCAACTCAGAGAGCACGCAAAGACCCAGGCGGCGGAGGAGCGCTGTGGTTACCCCATCCCCTTTCACCAGCGTACCCTGGAACCTGCCGTCGTAGATGGCGCCGGCGCCACAAGAGGGGCTGCGCGATTTGAGGATGGCCAGCCGGATGCCGAGGTCGTGGGCCAGACCCGCGGTCGCCTGGGCCCCGACGATAAAGTGGGCCGTGACGTCGGCGCCGTCGCTGCGCAGGACCCGGGTCCGCCGGGCGAGGACGTCGGCGCCGTCCAGGCCGGTCCGTGCCCCCTCGATCTCGGAGGGGAGGCGGGGGGTCGGCAGCCCGCCCTCGACCTCGGGGCAAAAGGGAACGATCCACCGTGAGGACGCCCAGGCGATCAATTCGGGGACGGGGCAACTTTTGCCGTCGTACCGGCAGGGAACGCCCAGGAGACAGGCGCTCACAAGGATGGGTGCATGGGTAGCGTCTGGTGATAGAACGGTCATGCTGTCATTCTATCACCATCGCCGCCGCCTGTCAACGCCGGGGATGGTGTGTCAAATTCGATGGGAATCGGGAACCCGGCTGTTTCGCTTCCGCCGCGTCTGACAGTGTGAGGGGTGGCTTTCACCCATGGTTAGGAGAGATGCCCAATCTCTTTGGGGGCTTGCAGTGAGGCCTGACACCCTCGAACAACTGCACCGAGCGAGCAACGCACTGGATTCGGGGGGCGTGGGGGCCTCGGCAGGCCCCTACAAAGGAATCCCACCGACTTGGGCATACCAACGCCGGGCAACGGCTTGCTTGCTCCCCCCTTCCTTTTATGATAGAATACCGTCTGTGCCGCCCTCCTGGCTGGAGCGACCGAGGGCGGCAATCCATTGAAAGCCCACGCGATCGCGTGCAGTCTGGCGGTTGCGGGAGCTTTTCGGTTAAAACCATGCCCAATTCGATGCCCGAACTCTTGCGTGCGATTCTCTGGCCCCTGGGTGGGGCGGTGGTCGTGCTGGCGACCGGCGCCCTTTTGCCCGATCGCATCCGGCGGCTGATCGCAGCCTTGGCGGCCTTTGCCTCCCTGGTCCTTTTGTGGTCTCTGGCCGTGGATGGAGAGCCGGTTCGGTTCCTGTGGGAGCCCCTTACCCTCTTTCGCGCGGGCCCCACCCTGGGCACGGACGGGCTGGGCCTGATGGCGGGCCTCGTTTTGTCGGGACTGGTGGGGATCGCCGCCTTGGGCATCCGCGGCGACAAACGGTCCAGAGGCACCTGGCACGGATTCACCCTGGTTCTGTTGGCAGGCGGGTTGATCATGGCCCTGGCGTCCAACCTCCTGACCCTGGCCCTGGGCAGCGGTTTGGTGGACCTGGCGCTGATCGCCTGGGTCTTGTATTCTCCGGGGGACGACGACCGGGCGGTGTGGCGCATGTTGGTTCCCGGCGCCCTCTCCAGCGTCCTCTTGTTCTTCAGCGCTCTTCAGATGAGCATCCGGGTGGGAACGACCTCGCTGTTTGCCGCGGGCTTTCCCCACGAAGTGCTCCTGCTGATCGCCCTTGCGGGATTGTTGCGCCTGTTGGCCTTTCCCCTCCATCCCAGGGGCGTGGGCGCGCCGCGGAATGTCCTCACCCAACTGCTTCTGGTGGGACTGGGAATCTTGCTGCTGGCCCGGGTCCAGAGCCTGGCGCCCTTCCTGGTCAACCAGCGCTGGATGTTGACCCTGGCGGGTGTCGGATTGCTGGCCGGCGGCCTGTTGACCTGGGCAGCCGGGGCGGGCCGGGCGTCCTCCGATCCTCGTTTGTCGCGCATCCCCATCGATCTGTCCGGACTGCTGGTGTTTCAGACCGGCGCAGCCCTGGCCTTTTTGTTGCTGGCGGGCGTTTCGGCGCCCTGGCCCCTGGTCGGGCTGTTGCTGACCCTCGGCCTGCTGGCTGTGTGGTGGGAGTCGGGGATCGAGACCGAACGCATCGCCCGGCCGGACTGGTTTGTGCGCCTGCTGGCCTGGCTGGAGGGGCCCCGGGCTCGGGTCAAGGCGGCGATCCTGGAGCGGGCTCCGATCTTGGCCAAGGTGCCCTCCTTCTGGCCAATCCGATACAGTGGCGTGATGTTGCCGGCTGTGGGGCTCTTTTCGCTGGCGGGCGCCCCGTTTACGGTGGGCGGAGTGGGCCGGTGGATGCTCTATGCTGCCCTGCTCCAGGGGAGAGAGGCCGGGCTGCTGATGGTAACCCTGCTGGCCGATGTCCTGGTGACGGCCGCCGTATGGACGGCGCTGGCCAAGATCCTGACCGCGGAATCCTACTGGCAGCCCCGGCCCAAGGCCTGGTTGCCCATGGGCCTGCTGGCTCTGGCGATCCTGCTGTTGGGGGTGGCCCCCGGAATTCTGCTTTCCCATGTGGACCTGGATCGACTGACCACGCCCGGCGTCTCGGTGTGGGGACTGGGGTTCATCCTGGTGCTTCCCTGGCTGGTGGGCGGTTGGGTGGCCCGGGCCACCCGGCAGGTCCAACCCCAGGCCGATCTCGTCCACCGCATCGTCCATCTGGACTGGCTGTACGCGGTTCTGGGTTGGGTTGGGAATCGGGTGTCTGGGGCTATCGGCTGGCTGGGCCAGGTGGGAGAAGGGGAGGGCTGGTTTGGCTGGTCCCTGATCTTTCTGGCCCTGGCCCTGACCCTGTTGGTATTCTGATAGAGGCGGTCTGGATCCGATCATGGAAGCAAACTCCCAAGTTTTGACCCATCTCACGGGCCTGCCCCTCATCGTAGGGTTCTTTTTGGCCGGGGCCATCGCCTTTCTCACGTCCGATTGGCGGCTGTCGCTGACGGCCTTGCTGGTCCAATATCTGCTGGTGGGCGCTGCCCTGGCCTCTGCCATCCGCACCGAAGTGGCCATCGTCAAGATCCTGGTGGGCGTGCTGGTGGTGTCCATCCTCTATATCACGGCGCGGCGCACCCAAGACGCCCAGCGACCCCTTGCTCCGGCCCAGGCCGACGTCCGGGTGCTGGGGATGGAGTTTCGCCTGGGCGCCGGACCCTTGGGGCTACCGGTGCGTTTTCTGGTCGTGATTTTGGCCGTCCTCGCCATCCTGCGCCTTTTCGAGGGCTATGACCTCCCCTTTATCGATACCGCTACGGCGTTGGCTGCGGCCTGGTTGGCGCTTTTGGGCCTGATCGGCCTTACCCTCAGCGACCACCCGATGCGAACGGCTACCGCTCTGTTTACCATCCTGGCCGGCTTTGATCTGGTGTACGCCCAGTTGGAGACCAGCCTGGCGGCCGTTGGATTCTGGGGGGCTTTGCTGATTCTGACGGCCCTGGGGTTTGCCTATCTGGCCATTGCCCAGGCGCTGGGCGGCCCGCTGGGCGGCTCGCTGCTGCGGCAATGGGTCTCTCCGGCCCAGGAGGACCCTTTGGTCGAGGGTGCGCCTGCCTCCACGCCTGACGACCTGGAGCGAGGTTCATGACCCCCATCCCAGGTCCCATCATTCTGTTGGCCCTGCCTCTGCTGGCAGCGGTCGCCACCTACGTCGTGCGACGGTGGGCGCTCCTGGCTAGCCTGGTGGCGGCCCTGACGACGGCCATTCTGGCCTTTCTGTGCTTTCGGTTGCCGCTGACACAATCGGCTTTTGTCCTGGGCCAAGAAGTGGCCTTTGGCCGGCCGGTGGTCATTGCCGGCCGCGAGCTGATCCTGGCGTCCACGGGCCAGGTCTGGCTGGGCTTTGTGTTTGGGCTGGCCACCGTGCTGTTTCTGTTTGCCTGGCGGTCGCCCCAAGGCCGCGGGTTCTATTCCATGAGCCTCATCATCCTGGGCCTGTACAGTCTGATGACGTTGCTCCAGAGCTTTGCCCTATCGGCCATCGTCCTGGGGATCAGCGCGGCGATGGCAGTCTTTCTCCTGCAAAGCGAGGCCCGGCCTTCGGTGCGGGGCGCCGAACGCTATCTTCAAGTGGTGGTGCTGGCCATCCCCCTGCTCCTGGCTGCCGCATGGCTCAACGAGCAGGGCTCGCCGAGTTCCCTGCAGGCTATGCTGCCGGCGGCGATTGGGTTTGGGTTGTTGATGGCGATTTTCCCCTTTGGCACGTGGATGCCCGCCCTGTCGGCCGAAGCGCCGCCCTTGGCCACCGCCCTGGTGTTTTCGGCGGGCCAGGCCATGGCTCTTTATCTGTTGCTGTCCTTTGTCGACAGCGCCCCCTGGCTTCTGAGCCACACCAACACGGCCCACGTGGTCCTGGTTTCGGGGCTTATCATGGCCTTTGCCGGAGGTCTTGTAGGCGCCGTGCAATGGGACTGGAGCAGGGTGCTGGGCTATGCGGCCCTCAGCGACCTGGGCCTGGTGCTTTTGGGGCTGATTTCAGGCGGGAGCCAGGATCGCGTCCTGGCGCTGTTGCACTTGGTCAACCGCTCGGTGGCCATCACCCTGATGGCCATGTCCCTGTCGGTCCTGCGTCAGCATGCCGAGGATGACCGCTTTGACCGCTTGCGGGGCGTGGCCCAACGGCTGCCCATCGCCACTCTTGGCCTTCTCGTCGGCGGGCTCTCGCTGGCCGGGCTCCCCTTTACCCTGGGTTTTGCCAGCCGTTGGGCCATTGTCCGCTCGGCCCTGAATAGGGTGGAACCCCTGGCGACCGTGGGCGAAGGCCAGGGATTCCTGGGGTTTCTCTCGACGGTCGACGAGCCCTGGCTGTGGATCGCTGCGGCGCTGGCCCTGGTGATCTCGTCAGCGGGCGTGGTCGTGGGCCTGTTGCGCGGCCTGAGCGCCATGTTGGGCGATGGCTCTGAGGAGCGCGCCCTCAAGCAACCGACCATCGCCTCGTGGATGATCCTCGCCCTGATTGTCTTTACCCTCGCCGCCGGCCTGGTTCCCCAGCTCTTTTTAGAGCCGGTGAGCGCGGCAGCCGGGGTGTCCACGCTGTTTTTGCCGTAGGGCCTTGGGCCTGGAAACTTTAAGGAGGGAACCCGTGATCAAAACATCGAGACTCGGTGGTTTTTACGATCTCAGCATCCAGGAGCGCGCCCAGCGCGTGGCCGACCTGGTGGGGCTGGAGGCCGAAGAGCTGGCCATCCTGACCGGTTCGGGGCTGGACCCCGAGCGGGCCGATCAGATGATCGAGAACGTGGTGGGCACCCACGGATTGCCGCTGGGCATCGCCGCCAATTTCGTCATCAACGGCCGCGACTATTTGATCCCCATGGCCATCGAGGAGCCTTCGGTGCTGGCTGCCGCCAGCTATATGGCCCGCATCGTCCGCGATTCGGGGGGCTTTGGCGCCAGTTCCACCGAACCGGTGATGATCGGCCAGATGCAGATCCTGGACGTAGCCGATCCCTGGGCGGCCCGGTTCGATCTCCTGGCCCAGGAATCGCGCCTGCTCGAATTGGCCAACGAGACCGACCCGATGGTGGTGTCGTTGAGCGGCGGCGCCCGGGGCATCGAGGTTCGCGCCTGGCCCGACACCCCTGTGGGCCCCATGCTGGTGCTTCACTTGCTCTTTGACACCCGCGACGCCATGGGCGCCAACACCATCAACACCGCAGCCGAGCGGTTGACGCCCGTCGTCGAACAGATCACCGGCGGCCGCGTCCATCTGCGCATTCTGTCCAACCTGGCCGACCGGCGCCTGGCCCGCGCCAAGTGCGTGATCCCGCCCGAGCGCCTGGCCTTTGGCGATTATTCCGGCGAGCGCGTCGTGCAGGGCATCTTTGAGGCCCACGTGTTCGCCTCGCTGGACCCCTACCGGGCGACGACCCACAACAAGGGCATCATGAACGGCATCGATGCCGTGGCCCTGGCCTGCGGTCAGGATTGGCGGGCCATCGAGGCCGGCGCCCACGCTTATGCGGCGCGCAGTGGCGTCTACCGGCCCCTGTCCACCTGGACCCGCGACCGCGAGGGGAACCTGGTGGGCACGTTGGAACTGCCGCTGGCGGCGGGCCTGGTGGGAGGCGCCACCCGCGTACACCCCGGCGCCCGCGTGGCCCTCAAGGTTTTGGGCGCCCAGACGGCCCGCGAGCTATCGGAGGTGATGGCTGCCGTGGGACTGGCGCAGAATCTGGGGGCGCTGCGGGCGTTGGCGACGGAGGGCATTCAGCGGGGGCACATGACCCTCCACGCCCGCCAGATCGCCCTGGCGGCGGGCGCCGGCAGCGACCAGGTCCAGGCGCTGGCCGACCGCCTGGTGCGCGAGGGCGCCATCCGCCTCGACCGCGCCCAAGAGATCCTGGCCGAGTTGGCCGATCGCGGATAGGGTCCACACCCGACAGGGGTAGGCCTGGATCCCGGTTACCCCTGGGCGGTATTGCTCCAAATGATTTTCACCCAAATTGTACGGGCGGGTTTCAAACCCGCCCGTACATGACCATCTGAATTGTGCGGGCGCGGCAGGCCGCGCCCCACCCCGAATGCCCGCCACGACCACCGGCGACCCTTGCGGGCGCCCCAATTCTAGGAGAATCAACTACAGGGGCCGCAGCGTCCCGGCGACGCGAGCCCACTCGTCCAGGGCCAGCGTCTCGGCCCGTCGATTGGGTTCGACGCCGGCCTGCCCCAGGGCCTGGGCGGCATCGGCGGGGGCCATCTGCAACCCGGCGCTGAGGGAATTGCGCAGGGTTTTTCGTTTCTGCGAGAACCCGGCCCGCACCACCCGAAAAAAGGCCGCCTCGTCCACCCCGGGCGGCAGCGGTACCCGCGGCGCCTCGGGGATGTCGATGCGCACCACAGCCGAACTGACCTTGGGCGGCGGATAAAAGGCGCCGGCCGGGATCCGGGCGACGATGCGGGGCTCGCCATAGAACTGGACGCTCACGGCCAAGAGACTCATCGCCCCGGCCTGGGCGACGATCCGCTCGGCGACCTCCTGCTGGACGGTGACGACCATCAGCCGCGGGCGGGGCTCGTGTTCCAGAAAATGCCGCAACACTGCCGAGGTGATATAGTAGGGCAGGTTGGCCACCACCTTAAAGTGGGGAGCCGGGAGCGCCGGGTTCGGCATGCGGAGGATGTCGCCCTGCACGATTTCGACGTTGGGCCAATCGCCGATCTGTTCCTGAAGGATCGGCACCATCCCCCGGTCCAATTCGACGGCGATCACCCGACCGGCGGCCTGGGCCAATGGCCGGGTCAGGGTGCCCAGGCCGGCGCCGACCTCGATCACCACGTCGTCGGGCCCCAAATCCGCGGCGGCCACAATGCGCCCCAGGGCCGCCGGATCGGCCAGGAAATTCTGACCCAGTTTCTTGTTCGGCCTCAGGCCGTGGGCGCGCAGCAGGGCGGCCACCGACTGTGTCACAGCGTTCTCCCAGGATTCTGTATAGCGGCGCTCACGTCTCGGCCCAGCGCCTACCGCTTTCGGTCGGGGAACCGGGGATAATCGGGCAGGATCCACCGGATCTGGTAGGCGGGCGGCACCGGCGTCAATAGATAGATATCGGTCCACCAATGCCACGACTGGTAATCGTGGTCGCTAAAGCCCAGGTCCACCAGCTTGCCCTTGATGCCGCCGCCGGTGTCGCCGGCGCGGGCCATGCCATAGCCCGGCACGTACATCACTGTGCGGAGGGGAATGACGGTGGGATCAACGGCGACAACGCCTTTTTCCAGCTTCCAGCCCAGGCGGGTGTAGCCATAGCGGGGGTGATCGGCGTCTTTGCCGCACGATGCCGGTCGGTACGAAACCGTATAGGCTCGGATCTTGCGCCAATACTCGATAGGGCCGTCGGGTGTCTCTAACGTGCGGATGACGATCTTGGTGCCGTAGGCCATGGTCTTGGTGATCGGATCCTGAGCCACCCAGGCATCTTCGAGGACGCGAGAGATCTCCTGGCCGTTCTCATAGACCACGCGAAAGCGACGTTTGGTCATGCCCAATTCGCCCTGGCGCACCAGGCGGATGGTGTCGATCTCGACCTCCGAGTCGGCGACCCATTCGGTCGTAAAGGGGATCGAGTCGAATTCGACCCGATAGTCCTGCCGCACGCGGGTGATCTCGATGGTCATGTGGGACCGGATGGGGCTATCCAGCTCGGGCTCGACCCGGTCCATGCCGACCAAAGCCAGCCCTTCCTGCCCCAACACACCGGCCACATCCTGGGCCAGCGTTCGAGTGCGGACCACCTGCCCGTCGGCCCGGATCTCTACGGGCAACGAGCGGTCGATGCGAATGGCCAACCCCGACTGAATGGGTTCCTGGGGGGCCGGCGAGACCCGGTCGCCGAGGTAGAGTTCGACCTCCTGGGCTTGGAGCACTTCCCCCACCGTGCTCAGGGTCGTGTGCAGGGTGGTGGTAATCCCTCCGTCGACCAGGGCCAGTTCCACGGCGCGGCGCAGGGTGATGATCGACAGGGCGCTCTGGGCCCCTTGGGCGTCCACGGGCTGGGCAGGGGGCGATTCGGGAGCGGCGCTGCGCGCGCTCCCCCGGCTGCTCACCGAGCGGGTCGACGGCTCGGTTCCCCACAGCGGATGGTCGGGCTCCACTTGCTGTTTGTCCAACCAGATTTCGTCGCCCGGGCGGAGTGCAATGCCCGCTTCGGCCAATAGCTCGCCTACGGTGGTCGCCTGGGAGCGCAGGGGGCAGGTGGCGCCGTCGGCATGCACGGCAAAGGGCTGCGCCCGGCGCACCTGGATCACCATCCCGGGTTGCAGGGGGGTATCCAGGCCGGGCTGCACCAAGTCCTCGGGATAGAGATCCACGCCCGCGTGGCGCAGGGCCGTCCCGACGGTGGTGTCGTGGGTGAGCAGTTCTTGCCGCTGGCCATCGATCACCACGACGAGGGGGGTGGCGGTCCGCGCCAGGCCCAGCCCCAACAAACACAGGATCCCGGCGACGGCCACCAGGGCCAGTAGGCCCTGAAGTCCGCCGGGCATCGTGGCCACGGTTATGCGTTTGGTGGGTAGGGTCTTAGTCTTGGAAATTTCCAATTCATTCCTCAGCGTCGTCCCCGCTGTCGGGACGCGACTCTTCCACGGATGCTCGGCGCCCCCCCGTTTGGCCGGCCAGAATCGCTTCAGCGGCATGTCGTCCCGCCACTACGCCGGTGGAAAACGCAGCCTGCAGGTTATAGCCGCCGGTGTCGGCCTGCACGTCCAACACCTCTCCGGCGAAATAGAGCCCCTTCACCAGGCGCGAGGCCATGGTGCGCGGATCGACCTCTTTGGTGTGGACCCCTCCGGCGGTCACAATGGCCTCCTCCAGGGGCCGGTGACCCACCACGGTCAAACGGAAATCCTGGAGCAGATCCCGCAGCCCTGTGCGCTCCGCGGCGGTGATCTGATGGGCGGGCTTGTCGGGAGGGATGCCGCTCCGGCTTATAATAACATCGATCATCTTTTGAGGCAACAATCCTTTGAGCAGGTTCCGGTAGGCGCGCTTGCCGTAGGTATCCAGGTCCCGTTGCAGCCGCGCTTCCAGCTTTTCGGGGCTCAGGGCCGGTTTGAGGTTGAGGGACAGTTCCAGCTTGCCCTGGCCCAGGCGCATGACTGCCGGCGCGCTCAGGGTCAGGATGATCGGCCCCGACACGCCAAAATGGGTGAACAGCATCTCGCCAAACTCGCGGGCAAACTCGCGCCCGTCCAGCAGCAGCCGCGCCTCGACGTTGCGCAGCGACAGCCCCATCATCGCTCGGGCCTCCGAACCGGCGGTCACCAGCGGCACCAGGGCGGGCCGGATGGGCACCAGGCTGTGCCCTACCTGTTCGGCCAAACGATAGCCATCGCCGCTGGACCCGGTCTTGGGGTAGGACGCGCCGCCGGTGGCGATGATGACGGCGGCGCACGGAATGTACTCCCCCGATTCGAGCGCGATCCGCGTCAACTGGTCCTGTTCGACCTGCAAGTCGCGCACCCGGCTCCCCAGCCGGATCTCTGCCCCTTGCTCGCGGGCAAAGCGGCCGAGGGCCTCGGCCACCTCGTGGGCATCGTTGCTGGCGGGAAACACCCGGCCTCCCCGCTCCTCCACCGTGGCGACGCCCAATCCCTCGAAAAAGGCCACCAGATCGGGCGTGAAAAAGCGGGCAAAGGCGTTCCGCAAAAAGAAACGCGACTCGTCACTGGCGCCCGGAAAGGAAAAATGGGCCAGGAAGGGGTCCAGATCGGCCGTGTTCGTCAAGTTGCAGCGGCCTTTGCCGGTGATGCGTAGCTTGGTGCCCAGGCGCCCCATGCGCTCCAACAGGAGCACCGGCGCCCCGGCCTGGGCGGCTTGCCCCGCGGCCATTAGCCCGGCGGCCCCCCCTCCCACGACCACCACACGCGGATCGGATCTCATGGTCTCGTACTCACACCCTCTTTCTCTGCCCAGTAGCACCCCGCCCAGATAACAAGTGAGCTGGAGTGCAGGGCCTGGGGCGAGAAAGACAAACTCCCGTCCGTTTCGCGGCTCACCACTCCAGCTCACAACAAGTGCTGGTCGTGCACCCTCTGTCGAACTAGGCCAGATAGCTTGCCTTTGCCAGCCAGCTCAGGCCAGGTACCCCTGCGACACCCAGGAGAGATCGTTTACCGTTGCTTCCTCCCGGACCTGGCGGGGTTCGCGAGCTCCTGCCGCGCAGGACCCAACCTTCTACGCCACTTGACATGACAGTCCCATCCAGCCCGCAGCCCTCGAGAGGGAATTCAACCCCGCTACGGCGGATTGCGGGTACAGGGCACCGCCAGTTCCCCGTCTAGCACGACCAACGAAATGGTACCACAGAACCCATGAATGGTCAAACGGATAGGTTAGCCGCGCTTTGTGGACCGTGCTGGCGCCGAATTCGTGAAATTCGTGTAATTCGTGGCTGACCCAGCGGCCCCGATCCCTGCATGTAAGGCGTTGTCCGGTCGAAATCCGGTTGCGTCGGAGGCAGTGCGACCCGGTCGGCATCGGTAGGCCTGGCCCCGCTTGCACGGGGGTGACGTGCTTGGGGAAGGTCACGGGCGGGCGTGGGTGAGGGAATTGGGACGTCACAGCGGTGGCGATCGTGCCGCCATGCCTTCGTGTAGGGGCGGGTTTCAAACCCGCCCAATAGGCATCAACGTAAGCCCAGTAGCTGCTGAAAGGTTGCCGGA
>CAZNQW010000095.1:0-13808 GCA_964575225.1 uncultured Anaerolineaceae bacterium
GCCCGATCTTGCCCACAAGGAGACGGAATTGCAACAGTCTCGAAGCGGGGGCCCAAGCGCCTTGCGAGAGATTGTGGATGCCCGCTTGTGCGCTAGGGTACTCGCCTGCATGCCGCGCCCCTACGGCAGGGACAACGGGCGTGCCCTTGGCGGCGCAGTGTCTTTGTGGGGGCTCGGCCGAGCCCCCACACCCCCAGCCCAATCGTCCGCGTGGGTGCCCCTGGGCGCGTGTTGTGGGGGCACACCCAGCCCGGGCTGCCCGCACGGCCGACGCTCCCTGACCCCGCGAACGCGGGGGTGACGAATGGGGTGGGGGGCGTGCCAGCGCGGGGATGCGCGAATCCGGGCAGCGCCGGGGCGTGTGGCGCCTACAAGTAGCGCAACCAGACGTAGGCGGTGGCCACAACCAGCGACACCCCCGTGGTAATCAACCCATAGCGGAAAAACACCTGAAAGCCGATGGGATGGCCACTCCGCTCAGCCAGGGTAGCCACCACCACATTGGCCGAGGCACCGATCAGGGTGGCATTGCCGCCCAAGCAGGCCCCTAAAGCCAGCGACCACCACAGCGGCTCGACCGGCATGACCCGGCCCAAGCTTTCTACGACCGGGATCATGGTCGCCGTGTAGGGAATATTGTCCACTACGCCCGACGCCGCTGCCGAAAGCCAGAGCAGAAGGGTCGAAGTCAGGGCCACATCCCCCTGGGTCAGCTCCAGCGCTGCTTTGGCAGCTGCCTCGATGATGCCCACCTCGACGATGGCCTCCACCGTAATGAACAAGCCCAGAAAGAAAAAGAGGGTGGTCCACTCGACCTCTTGGAGAACCTCGTGGGGATCGGTGCGGGTCCAGATCAAAAGGAAGGTGGCGCCGGCCAGGGCGATGGTGGCCGGCTCGAGATGAAGCGGACCGCTAAACAGGAATCCGATGACGACCCCCCCCATGATCACCAGAGATTTGGCCAACAGGGTGCGATCCGTAATGAGTCCCTCGGTTTCCAACGCGTCGACATCCAGGGCGTGCGTTTGTTTGGTCTGCATCTCGCGACGAAAGAAAAACCAGCACAGCCCCATAAAGGCCACCAGGATGAGCAGGCTGATGGGCGCCATGTTGGCCGCAAAGCGGGCAAAGTCGATGCCGGCGGCGCTGCCGATCAGGATGTTGGGTGGGTCCCCGATGAGGGTAGCCGTGCCGCCAATATTGGAAGCCAGGATCTCGGCCATAAGAAAGGGCACCGGGCTCATTCCCAGGCTAGCGGCCACCAGCAGGGTCACCGGCGCGATCAGAACGACGATGGTCACATTGTCCAGAAAGGCTGAGGAGATGGCCGTCACCAGGGCCAGGATGATCAAGATGCGAAAGGCATTGCCGCGCCCCATGCGCACCGCCTGAAGGGCGATCCACTGAAAGAGGCCGGTCTCGCGGAGGAGATTGGCCAGGATCATCATGCCGATCAGCAAAAAGATAACGTTCCAGTCCACAGACTGGAAGGCTTGGTGTTGAGAGATCACCCCCAGCAGGATCATGGCCACCCCGCCTAACAGGGCGGCGACCGTCCGATGGACTCGTTCGGTGACGATCAGGGCATAGGTGATGACAAAAACCGTACCGGCAATCCAGGTGGGGCTCATGCACTCTCCCCCTGCCCTTGGGCAGCCCGGGAATTCAGGCAGGCGGCCATCAGCTCCATAAGGTCGATGTAGCCGATCACGTGATAGAGGTCGTCGACAACGGGCAGTCCCACCAAGTCATGTTCGTGCATGCGCTTGAACGCATCTCGAACCTTGTCGGTGGACTTGACCGAGACAGGGGGCAGCATCGCATCTTCGGCGCTGCGCATGCCGCTTTGGGCGGCAAATTTCATCACGTCCTCCAGGTCGGTGACCTTGCTGAGGAACTCTTCGGGCATGATGTGGAAAAAGAGGCCATCGGCCACGGTGTGCAAGTTCAACACCCCGATCAGCCGGCCTTCCTCGTTGACCACGGCAACGACGTGCACGCGGGGATGGGCGAGGATGACGCGGGCCACCTCGTCAAGGGGGGCATCCTGGCGCACCAAGGCTGCTTCCAGCCTCAAAATCTGCATGACATCGCCCACGCACATGTCCCGATGGAGCGCCCACTCGGGCCGGATGGCAGGGGGCAGCTTTTCGGGCTGGGGCTTGGGTTGGACTTTGTGGATGCCGCGCACCTGAACCACCGGCACCACCAGCAGCAATCCACTGTTGGGTCGATCAAATCCACCCACCGCTTGCTCGGCCTCGCCGATGGCTTTTTCGAGCAGTTCGTCATCTTCCACGGCCATCAGCAGTGTGCGGCGCCGGACCTCTTCCGAGTCGAAAAGGCGGTCCAGGGCGCCCAAACCCACCCGGCTGAGCCAGGTGGTGGCCCGATATGCCCCGGCGCTTTGAAGGATGGTGGCCCCCGGCAAGCCAATTTTGCGCCAGGCGGCAAAAATGCGGGGCATGGTCGACAGGTCGTCCAGAATCACAATCAGCAAATGGACCATGGTCTTTTTTCGATGCTCCTCTCCAGCGCTGCCCACGGGAGCCCGTTGGGGCAAGGGATGATGTGGGCGCCGTTGCGTTGCGCCCGATGACTGCAGGTATTCTACCCGAAAAGCGATCGGGGGTCAAGCGGCTAGAAAGGCCATTCCTTTGGAGTGCGTGCCAGACGCGCACTCAAAGCTGCCCACGGGACGCGGAGCGAAGCCATCGGCGGGGGCGGGAGCAGCCCGCTTCTATCATGCTCGTGTACGGGCCGGTTTGAAACCGGCCCGTACAGGTTTCCTCCGCGTGATCGCTGTGCTGCGCTGGAGGCGCCGTAGGGGCGACGCATGCGTCGCCCAAATCCGGGGGCAGACCCCTGCACACCGGCGCCCCCTGCTGCCTCAGGTGATGCAGGCGCCCTCGGTGCTGTGGCGGGGATCGAGCAAGCGGAGGCTTAAGAACAACGCCAAGGCCATCAAGGCGATCCCGCCTCCCAACAGCAGGGTGTAGGACGTTGCCCCGATAAGGGCACCCACCACCAGAGGCAGCGCCGCCACCGGCGTCAACAGCGTGTTCTGCAGGGCCACACAGGTGGGCCGCAACTCGGCCGGCGCCATCTCCAGGATAAAGTTGCTGTACCCCAGACGCATGCCGCTGATGGTGGCGCCCAGGGCGGCAAAGACGGCCAAAAACAACCCGGCGCCCAAAAGCGGTGCCGCCAGCGCCAGGGCTGGGGCCAGGCCTCCGATAACGGCCGTGCCGACGATCACGGTGCGATTGCCATAGCGGTCGCCCATCCAGCCCCACAGCAAGTTGGACACGGCGCCCCCGGCCATCTGGGCCGATAGATAGAGGCCGATGGTGCCGGGATCGATGCCCGCTTCAGTGCGGGCATAGCCGACGTAAAAGGGCGCCAGGGCCAGCACGGTGGCGGTCAGGGCGCGGGCCAGGAGCAGGCGGCGAAAGTTGGCATTCTTTCGCGCCAGGACGGCGGCGCGGCGCAGCAACTCGCCCAGAGAGTGGGATTGGCGCCGGACAGGATAGACCGGTTCGTAGATCAGCGCAACGCCGGTGAAGGCGATCAACAGCAGCACGGCGCTGAGGAGAAAAATGAGCGCATAGTTGGCGGGAAAGGGCCACTGCTCGGGGTTATCGAGGATGAACTTGACGACATAGCCGGCGCCAATGGCCATCAGGTAGCCGATCATCTGGCGCAAGCCGATAAAAATCCCCCGCTTGCGTACGGGGATGGCCTTGGAAAAAATGTCGGCATAAACCACGGTGCCCATTCCGCCGGCGATGGAAAAGAGGCTGAACAGCGCCACCAGCACAGCCAGCACCAGCTCGGGCCGCGTGACCCCCCACTGATAGGTCAGGTAGGCGATCAGCGCCCACGACACCCACCGCACGGTGATGACCGCCAGCAGGTAGGGCTTTTTGCGGGGACGGTCCTCGATGAGATAGGCGGTGAACATCTGGGGGACGATCTCGCCGATCCCTTCGACGGCTGCCATGAGTCCAACGGCGATGCTCGAGGTGGTGAGCAGAGCGATAAAGGAGGGCAACACGGTGTGGATGCTGCCAAAGGCTGCCGAAGCCTGGAAAAAGACGCCGTGCACCAGGCCCGCCAGCGAATTGCGCCGGTAATAGCGCACGCTCTCGGCTTCAGCCTGGGCCAGCAGGTCAGCGGCGGAAGGGGCGGGTGCGGTCGATGGTTCGTCGGTCATGGGCTGGGTGAACTCCTCGTGTTAGGATGCTCGGGCCGGTCACGGGTTTGGGAGCAAAGGTAGCGCGCGCCCGCGGCAGGGTCCGGCTGTAGTATATCGCGTCCAGGCCGAAAAGACAAGAGAGCACTGGTGCGGTATGGGGGATAGAGGCGCCCCTCGCGGGCGCCCAAAGGGTACCTGGCCCGCACGGTTCAAGCCTTCGATATGCCGGCGTTTCTCACCGCAGCTTATTTGTGGGGGCTCGGCCGAGCCCCCACACCCCGGCCCGGGGGCCGCTGGCCCTCGGGCCCCCGCATGGAAGGCGTAGCCCGGTCGAGATCCGGCTGCGTGGGAGGCGATCCGACCCGGTCGGCCTCCGTCGCCTGGCCTCATGAGATTGCGTGGAATTTGTGAAATTCGCGCAATTCGTAGCCCAGCGATCTCTGCCTCGAGGCCAGGGGCAGAAAAACAAACGGGCCCCTGCTGGTGGCAGGAGCCCGTCTCTATGGTACCCTCGGCGCGATTCGAACGCGCGGCCTTCTCCTCCGCAGGGAGACGCTCTAATCCACTGAGCTACGAGGGCATGGTTGGCGGGGAGGCAGGGATTCGAACCCTGGGAGGAGCTTTTGACCCCTCAACCACTTAGCAGGCGGCCCCGATCGTCCACTCCGGCACCTCCCCACCTGGTCCTACGGTTGTGGCGGAGGGAGAGGGATTCGAACCCCCGGTGGCGCAAGGCCACAACGGTTTTCAAGACCGTCGCCATCGTCCGCTCGGCCATCCCTCCGAGACGTGGCAACCGGACTCCCTCTCCGGCGCTACAGCAAAAGTATAGCAGGTTGCCGCCCATTTGTCAAAAAAATGAGGCCCCAACACACAAAGACTAGCGGATGGCGTCCAGGCCGCCCAGGTAGGGCCGCAGCACCTCGGGCACAGCGATGCTGCCATCGGCCTGCTGATAGTTCTCCATGACGGCGATCATCACCCGCGGCAGCGCCAACCCCGACCCGTTCAAGGTGTGGACGTAGCGCGGTTTGGCCCCCGGCTCGGGCCGATACCGCAGGTTGGCCCGCCGCGCCTGAAAGTCGGTGCAGTTGGATACCGAGCTGACCTCCAGCCACTCATTCACGCCCGGCGCCCACAGCTCCAGGTCGTACTTTTTGGCCGCCTGAAAACCCAGGTCGCCGGTGCACATTTCGATCAGCCGGTAGGGGATCTGCAAGCCCTGGCAGATGGCCTCGGCGTCGACCACCATCCGCTCCAGCTCGTCGTAGGACGTTTCGGGCACCACCAGTTTGTACATCTCGACCTTGTCGAACTGGTGGACGCGCTTCATGCCCCGCACATCGCGGCCCGCCGACATCTTTTCGCGGCGGAAGCAGGCGGTGTAGGCCACATAGTTCAGCGGCAGCGCTTCGGCGGGCAACAGCTCGTCGCGGTGGAGGTTGGTCAAGGGAATCTCGGCCGTGCCGATGAACCAGTAATCCTCCTCGGCGTCGTGGTAAATATTCTCCTCGAACTTGGGCAGTTGGGCGGCGCCGACCATCATCTCCCGCCGCACCATGTAGGGCGGATAGATCTCGGTATAGCCCCGCGAGCGGTGGACGTCCAGCATCCAACTGATCAGCGCCCGCTGCAACCGCGCCCCGGTCCCCTTGAGCAGGTAAAAGCGGGCCCCCGACAGCTTGACCCCCCGCTCAAAATCGACGATATCCAGCGTGGGGCCCAGGTCCCAATGGGGCACCGGCTCGAAATCAAAGGTGCGGGGCTCGCCCTTGGTCCAGCGCACCACGTTGTGGCTGTCGTCGGGACCCACCACCAGCCCCGACGCGGGCAGGTTGGGCACCTGCAACAGCAGGTTGTTCAGCTCTTCCTCGGTGTCCTTGAGTTCGGTCTCCAGGGCCTGGATGCGGTCGCCCACGGAGCGCATGGCCTCGATCTTGGCCTGGCGGGCGATGGGATCGGGGGCGCGGCCGATCTCTTTGGAAGCGGCATTGCGCTCGGCGCGCAGCGCCTCCACCTCGGTCAGCACCTCACGGCGCCGGGCATCCAGCGTCACGATGGCGTCGATGGGCGCCTCAGCATTCAGATCGGCCATCGCCGCCTTGACCCGGTCGGTCTTTTCACGAATCAGATTCAGGTCCAACATTCTCCACCTCCGGCAATCGATTCCTCTGGCCTCAGCCACAAAACGACGCCCTCGCGAAAGGACGTGAGGGCGTCGCCACGTGGTGCCACCTTTCTTTGCCGCCAGGCCCGCGCCAGAGCGCGGCAGGCAGCCTCGGGCTCGCTAACGGGAGCGCCCGGCCCAGTCTACTGGGGCCCCCTGGGGGCCGGTTCGATGGGCGGCTGGGGAGGGGATTTCGGCCGGTTCCGGCTGCTGCCTTTCCACCCTCGGCAGCTCTCTGGAAGCGGAGGCCGGCCTACTCGTCTCCGTCGATGCCTTTGGTCTCTAGTAGGGACAATTATAGCACAGGCCAGGCCGCCCTGTCAAAACCCAGTAACTGCCAGTGTAGCCGCTCTGAGTGCCCCTCGGCCAACTCGCTCGGCTCAAGAGCCAGACCCATGGAATGCCCACACAGCCCTCGTAAGCATTTTGCATAAACGAGCATCCGGATCTATAATTCAATGGCCCTACTGATCTTGGCTCGATTCAAGTGTGAAGGAGGCGTCCATGTCTACACACAAAGTTGCCAAGCTCATCGTTGTATTGGCCCTGCTGCTGAGCACCTGCCTGGCATGCGGCGGAGAAAGCCAGGAAGCAGCCCCCTCGCTGCCAACGTCCCCGCCCATCGCAACCGACCAACCCGCGGCAGAACCCGAACCCACCGCGGCTACTCAGCCATCTGTGGACACCCAGCCCACGGCCACCACCCAAACGGCCGTGGAGACCCAGCCCACCGCGACGGCTGAGCCAACGACCCCACCCCAACCGACCGTGCAACCAACGACGGCCCTAGCGCCCGACGAGGCCGCGCTGGCGCTGGTCAAGGCGACCTTTGCTCCCAACGAAGAGTTCCAGGTTCAATTCACAGCGCCCTCCTCGTTCCCGCCCGAGGCGTGGGTGGGGCTCATTCCTTCCGAGGTGCCCCATGGCGACGAAGACGTAAATGATCAGTACGATCTGGCCTACTGGTATCTCGATGGCCAGACCACCGGCGTGCTGACCTTTACGACGCCGATGGAGCCGGGCTCCTACGACCTGCGCATGCACGACACCGACGACAACGGCCAGGAAGTGGCGTCGGTAACCTTTCGCGTGGAAATTCCTGCCGCAGACGGCGAACCCAGATTGCTGTTGGAGCAGGCGACCTTTGCCCCCAACGACGCGATCCGGGTCCGGTTCGACGCGCCAGCCTGGTATCCAGAGCAGGCCTGGGTGGGGCTGATCCCCTCCGAGATCCCCCACGGCGACGAGGGGATCAACGACGAGAACGACATCGAGTACTGGTATCTGGACGGCCAGACGACCGGGGTATTGACCTTTACCGCGCCGATGGAGTCCGGCTCCTACGACCTGCGCCTGAACGACGGCGGCGGTCAAGAGACCGCTTCCGTGACTTTTGCCGTTGCCATCCCGGAAGACGCGGGCGAGCCCCGCCTTTGGTTGGACCAGGCAACCTTCTCACCCGAAGACGAAATCGTGGTCCACTTTGAGGCGCCATCCTGGTATGCCGAGGATGCCTGGGTAGGGATCGTCCCCTCGGATGTACCCCACGGCGACGAAGACGAAAATGACCGACACGATCTCGCCTACGAGTATCTGGAGGGTCGGACCACGGGGGAGCTGATCTTTACCGCGCCGCTGGAGCCAGGCTCGTATGACGTGCGCATGCACGACACCGACGACAATGGCAAGGAAGTGACGTCGGTAACCTTTGAGGTGAAATAAGCGCCCGCGGCCCGAACCGGACGGCCCATTGGAAAGCATCGGAGAAGGGCCCTTCTCGCTTCAGGGGCCCATCCACGGGCGAATTTCCAAGAACACGGCCTGCCGTGCCTCTCCTGCCCAACCGCTGAACGACGCAAAACGCCCCCGACATCGGGGGCGTTTTTATGTACATCTGTAACCCGTGCCCTGACTAGCTCAACGCGCTCAGCCGCACCGCCCCCACCTT
Source organism: uncultured Anaerolineaceae bacterium (assembly GCA_964575225.1). Taxonomy (GTDB): domain Bacteria; phylum Chloroflexota; class Anaerolineae; order JAAYZQ01; family JAAYZQ01; genus CAZNQW01. Next base: position 8,314 of record CAZNQW010000095.1, read on the forward strand.
GCGATAGACCTCCCCGGGATCGCGGCGCCGGCCCGCCACCGTCAGCAGCGCCTCGACCGATATGCCAAAGAGCCGTTCGTTTTCGCGCAGGTAGGGCTCGATCAGCGCCCAATCGTCGTCGCTCAACGGAGATAGCACGCCGCCGTTGAGCTGATCCTCTGTCACCAGGCCGTAGGGATCGCGCACATAGATGGCTCCCCCCGAAGCCAGGGAGAACAGGTTGCCGCCCGGATAGGGCGCCGGCTGGGGCGTCATTGAGCCGTGGGCGTCAAAGATCATGCCGTTGAGCACCACAAACCCACCCCCGTGCAGCGGATCGCCGGCCATGAACGATTCGGCCAGATAATCGAGACAGGTGCCATTGATCACCACCCGCGGATGACCGGCGGCGTTGATCAGGGGTCGGCCGGCGGCGTTGCCCAGCACATAGGCCTCGCCCCCCTTGGCGCCGTATAGAAAGGTCTGGCCCACATCGCCGTGGATCACCACCTTGCCCGATTTGAGGATCTGGCCCACCTGATCCTGGGCGCTACCGTGCACGTGCACCTCGGCTCCCGACAGACCCGACCCCAAATAGTCGCCGCTGGAGCCATACACGTCCACGCGCACACCGCTGCTATCGGGACCCAACCCACAGCCGCAGAATCGACCGCCGCGCCAGCGGTAGGTGATGAACTGCCGCCAGCCCATCTCGACGGCCGTCACCAGCAGCCGCGCCGCGGCATCCTCGCCCTCGGGCGCAAAACCTTCCGCGTCCAGCACCAGCACCCGCTCGCCGTCCTGGGGCGGGCGCAGCGCCGTCCGGCCCGTCCAGGTCACCCGGCGCCGCTCGCCATTCGCCGCAGCGTCCAGGGTCGGAACGGCATCGAACAGCGCGCGCAGCGTCCGATCCACCAATGCCAGCACCGATGCCCGGCGTTTGGCGCCCGTGTCACAGGGCCGGTCGCGCAGCCGGGTCAGCAATTCGACGGCAAAGGTCCAGGCCGCGTCGCCCTCGTCAGCCAGGCCGCCAAGATGCTGGCAAAAGGCCCTCACCTCCCCATAGTCCCAGGCCTGTAGTTGGCGGCACACCCACTGCCAGGCCAGATCGACGCCCTCGGCCCCCGCCACCAGCCAGGTCAAGGGCAGCGACTCGAGCCAAGCTAGATCGGCAGAGGGGAGGGTCGCTGTGCTCGGATTGTTGTGGAACTGATCGACCGGCAAGCTGATCTGCGCCCCAAACTTGTCGGTTACCACCAACTCCCGGGCGCCGTGGCCGTTGCCTGCCGGCGACCACTCGCCGGAACGATGGCCGTTGGTCTCGCGCACCGAGAACAAAAAAGCGCCTCCGTCGGTGTGGCTTCCACCGCGGGCGTTCCAGTACAGGTCGGCCACCGGGCAGATCCGCTCATCCTCCGATGCCAGGCTCTCTAACGTGGCGTCGATGGCCTGCTTTTCCGACGCCACCAGGCCCACCTGGACCTTGCCCTCGTGTAGGGCAAAGACCTGGGGCCGCAGCATCGACGTGTCGGTGATGCCCAGCAGTTGCCATTCGCCCTGATCGGGCTGGCTGCGGGCGATGATAAAGAACCAGGGCCCATCGGGCGAGGCGTGCAGGTGGGTATCCTGGATGGCCTGGTACAGCCGCTGCCGGTGGGCGGGCAACAGGCTGAAATCCCGCTCAGTGGTGGGCGCCAGGGCCTCGATGGTCGCCTCCAGCGGATAGCCATAGACCCGATCCATCAGGTCGAACAGCAGGGCGCTCACCTCGGTGTCGGTCAGGAACAAGGGCACGATGTTCCGCTGGCGCAGATAGGTCGACACGGCATGATAGTTGGAAAAGTCGCCGTTGTGCACCAGCGCCTCGTTGAGGCCCACAAAGGGGTGCGCCCCCCCGGGGTGCCACACCCGCCCCTTGGTCGGGTAGCGTTGGTGGGCGATCCAGACGTGGGCCTGGAGATCCTCCACCCGGTAATAGGCGGCAGCTTGCTCGGCATAGCCCACAATCTTGTACACCAACAGATCGCGCCCGTGAGAGAGCACAAAGGCCCGCTGCTCGCCCAGGCTGGCGTAAAAGCTCTGGTTGAGCCCAAAGCTCTGCCGGTAGACGTACTCGTCTTCGACGGCCCGCGCCCCCAGATCGGCCAGGTTGTGCTCGGCGGCAAAGCGCTCCAGCAGGCCGGGTTTGGCCCGCACAAAGTAGCGCCACACGTCGGGCGGCCGCATCTCCAGATCGGGCACGGCCCGATAGTCATCCATCGCCGGCGCGGCATAGCCCTGCACCACGTCGTAGGCCGGCAGGATCGCCTCCGCCTCGACGGCGCCCCGGGCGTCGGGATCCAGGTAGGCCACCTGCAACAGCGTGCAATCGCGCAGCGTCTCGGGCGACACCCGCATCTGGGCCGGCGAAAGGCCCGCCGCAGCCAGACCGCCGCCCTTGCCATTGCCCCGGTTGTGCATCTGCGCTGCCGGGGCCATCAAATGGCGGCCCGCCACCGGCACCGACGCCGCCAGTCCCACCACACCACAGCCACCCTCGGCCGCGCTCTTGTGCACCGAGGGCGCCGGCAGCCCCTCTATCAAACTCGCCCGCGATGCGATCAGCCGCTCAGCCTCTCGTCGTCGATTCACGTCTCTGCCTCCCCTTGTCCTTACGCCAGATAAGCCAGCACATCGGTCCGGCCCCTCAGTTCGCCAATGCTGGACAGTCCCAGCCGCCGCAAGATCGTTTCCAATTGAATCCGCCACGAACCGTACAGGTTGGCAATGCGCTGCCCCCCTTCCAGGGGGTCGATCAGCTTGGCCATTTCGGGGTCGGTGGTGGTGATACCAAAGGGGCAGCCCTTTTCCCGTTCGCAGGTGCCCAGCCGCACACAGCCCAGGGCGATCAGGTCGGCCGTGCCCACCACACAGCCATCGGCGCCCAGGGCGATGGCCTTGGCAATGTCATAGGCCGTGCGGACGCCCCCCGAGGCCATCAGTACCACCTCGTCGCGGATGCCTTCGGCGACCAAAAAGTGGTGGACCTTGGGGATGGCATATTCCAGCGGCATGGCAATGTTCTTTTTGGCCACCTCGGGCGCCGCCCCCGTGCCCCCGTAGGAGCCGTCCAGGTGGACAATGTGCGCCCCGGCGAAATAGCTGCCCACCGCCACCATATCGACGTCGGTCGGCGTCGATACCTTGACCGAGACCAGGGCGCGGCGATTGACCATCTTGATCCAATCGACGTGCTTTTTGTGGTCTTCGACCGAGTAGACGCTGTGAAAGGGAAAGGGCGAAAACAGGCTGCTGCCCTGAACCGCCTCGCGCATAGCGGCCACGTCGGGCGTCACCTTGCTGCCCAACAAGTGGCCGCCCAGGCCCGGCTTGGCCCCCTGCGCGTACTTGAATTCGACAATCCGCGCCCGCTGGATCGTCTCCTCGCGTACGCCGAACAGGCCGGTGGCCACCTGGGTGATCATGTGGTCGGCGTAGGGCAACAACGGGTCCGGGTACCCCCCTTCGCCCGTGCTGGTGAACGAACCCCAGAAGCGGGCCGCCCAGGCCCGCGCCGTCATGGTCTGCAGGCTCACCGAGCCAAAGGACATCCCCCCGCCATACCAGGGGTGGGGGATCTGAATCCTCGGGCGGCTGGGATCGCGCCGGTTGAGCGCCAGCGTCAGATCCACCGGTCCGGCAGCCTCTGCCGGGGCCTCCGGTTCGCTCACCGACAGCTCAAAGGCAAAGCGCAACCGGTCAAAACCGCCGCCCGACCGGCCCACTTTGTACTCGAGTCCGGAGGTCGGCGGTTGGCCCGTGCGGCTCTGTTCCGACGTGCTGAGGATCAGCTCCGTGGGCCAGCGCAGGTCGCCCTCCAGCTCGCCGTCGCCGACCACCGGCTGCAAATCCGCCGATTGGCCCTCGACCACCCGGCCAAAAAGCTGGCGGAAGGCGGCCTCCTCAGTGGCCTGAAAGATGGTGCGCCCCAGCTCGCCGCGCAGGCGCCGCACCTCGCGCATGCCCATCGCCCCCAACACTTCCAGCAACTGATCGCGCCAGGCCGCCATCAGGTTGACGATCCGCTGCGTGCCCCACTCGACGTCGATCTCTTGATCCTCCGCCGGGCAGGGGTGGCGCATGTCGGCCCACAGGGCGCAGCCCAAAGCCGCCTGCAGGACGAAATCGACGGCCACCGCATCGGCGCCGCATACCAACGCCTTGGGCACGTGCTCGGCAGCAGCAATTCCCCCACTGACCAGCAAAGTCACCTGGTCGCGCAGGCAGGCATCCACCAGGGCGCCGTGAACCTCGGTCAGCACGTCGCCCAAAAAGCGCTGCCCGTTCTCCTCAGGCCCCCATCCCGACTCGTCGGCGCACAGGTGGACGATGCTCACCCCGCCCCGCGCCAGCGCCTCGACCTCTGCGGCCACTTGGGCCGTCAGGGGCCAGCGGACGGCCACCGCGGCCCCAGGGTGCAGCGCGCGGATCCTCTCCACCGCCTGCAGGGCCGCCGCCACGTCCCCCTCCGGGCAGTCCAGCTCGATCAAACGCGCCGCGCCGATCCAGGGCGCCGTGGCCTCGTCGTGGGCCGAGAGAAGCGGCGCCACCGTGCCGGCAAACTCGGCCAGTCCCTCGAACCACTCCTCGGGGCGGACCAGCGCCAGGGTGCCCAGTCGCGCCGCCGCCTGGACCACCGCCCGAGGCCCACCTTGCCCGGTCAGCGGCATGGGCAACGGATCCATCAGGACCGGCAGAGGCAGCTCGATGAGGGACGGCGGCTCGGTCACCAGGTCGCCGCGGGCATCGAACTCCAGGGCCGACGGTCGCCGGCCCAGGACCACGGAGGTAGAGATAACCTCACGACCGTGGATGCCGTCGCGGGTGGGCCGCACGATCTCGGACATGTCGAGCCAGATGCTGTCGAATCCGGGCCGGGCAAAGGCGCCGCCATAGCCCGCGCCCGAGATGGGCACCCGGCCCGTCTCGGCCTGGTACCAGGTCTGGGTAATGATCTCGGGCGTCCAGTGGGGATCGCCTCCCGAGCGGCCCTGGTCAAAGGGCGCGTGGCCATATTTCACATAGTCGTCGCCCTCAGCCAGCCTGAATTTGGCCGGATAGGCAAAAGCGGGCGGAGCGGGCTTGGTTTGGATGTGATAGCGACCAGACATCGAGCACCCCTTGGATGATTCCCGCCTCAGTTCGGCCCCGGTCGCAACGACCTCCGCATCCTAACCCCGGCGGAAAGATAGTAGATTGGCCCCCTTGCCCCAAAAAGAGAAGCCCTTGCACCGGAACGCGCGTTCCGGCACAAGGGCTTCGCGGCCCCTATTGGGTTGTGTGGCCATGTTTCCGCTGCCCTACCGGGCAACTGCACCTCTTATACCACAGCCTGCCCCAAAAGTCAAAACCCCGCCGCGATGGGACACATCCCCCGGTCACCGGCCACGTGCCGCCATTCACAGGATTCGCGGTGAAACCTGTGGGGAGATCGGAAGAGCGTCGTGTAGGGAAAGAGTATAGGATAGGGTGTAGAT
>CAZNQW010000096.1:0-13762 GCA_964575225.1 uncultured Anaerolineaceae bacterium
AAAGCAGCTTTCGCAATTCGGGGTCGGTGGTCATCTGTTTGTCCACCACCTGCATTTTGTACCAGGAAACCGATCGGGTCAGACCCTCAAAGATAAAGCGCAATTGTGATTTGATATTGTCACGGCTGGCAGCGTGGGTCAGGAGCTTGTCATCCAGGTCCAGGTCTTGAGACGATACGTCCATCCGTCGCAGGTAGCTGGACAAGGGCGCCACTGCCAGTTGCTGGGCCTGCACGAGGGACGCGAGCAGTTCCATGACCAGTGGGCCGGGGTTGGGCTCCATGTACGACTCGAAAATCTTGATATACGTCAATTTGTACCGCAGGTTGCGAACCAGGCGGACGAGTACGATCGATTCAGCCATCCTGTCTCCTTTGAGCGCTATTGTACCATACTTCCGGCTGCTTGCCAATAGCGTTTTGGTGCAAAGTAGGGCTTGACCTTATGCCGGCAGCGCCGCATGATTCGTCGCGCTGCATCTGTCTGTCCAGAATTGAGTCTGTTTACAGATAAAAACGACAATTACAATCAGAAAATAGAAGAAAAAACCAGATGTATTGGGAAAAATCAAGTCTATCGTAGGGTAATCGTATAGTACGCGTCCAGCAAAAATGGCCAGCCTGTGCTATTATGCTCTTGAGCAACTGGCATGGTTCATGGCGGGCGAGCATCCATCCAAACTGGAGGCGCCGCAAGGGCGGTTGTGTTCCGGGGAGGTCACCCTGAGCCATGCCAAAAGCGAATTCTTCTCCTCCTTTCTAATTGAGAGCTAAGGGTTGGGCCACCCTTAGCTCTCAATGTGTTTACCGGTACTAGCCCATCCGAGGAGTCGATTGGTTGGGCTAGCTAAGGTCAAACCAATTCATCATTTGCATGAGGTGCCCCACATTCCCCGAGACTTTGATCTTGCCACTCATGAACGCTTGTACCGGATTCAATTGACCCTGAATCAACGATACAAAATGGGTTGCGTCCATGGTGACCTGCACGTCAGGGTTGGGCAGGGTTTCCTCGCGCACGGCGCATTGGCCGTCGGATACGTCAATGACCCAGTTGCCCCCTCCGTCTCCGTTAAGCACCAACTGAATGAGGGCTTTGGCGGAACCGGCTTTGTCGGCTCGGAAGGCAGCGGGCATTTTGGGGATGATGTCGCGTGCTTGGGCTGGCATAGTTGGTTTCTCCTTGCTTTTGGGTGGCGGCTGTTGTTTCAGTGGCCGAGTATAACATAGTCGGGGATATCCGTCAACTGATTCCCTCAGATGGTAGGGCTGTTGCAAAGTCGGCCAGTCAATCTAGTTTGGAGCTCGCCGCCCCCGTCTCGGGGGCGGCCTGCACACCTGGCAGACCACCGCGCCCCGAGGACGGGGCGCGGAGCCCAACCAAATCACATCGGTCAAGAGACAATGCAACAGCCCTGCTCAGATGGTGATAGTGGGTGCCTTTCAAGATTTCGGGCCAAGCTCGTTACACCCCTCGGCTGCTGAGCAACTGTTCCTCTGGAGTGCGTGCCTGCCTTGGCAGGACGCGCGCTGTACTCAGCGCCGCTGCCGCAAAAATTGCAGGTTTGCTTGCACTCCAAAAAGGAAAGGCGCCCGCAAGGGGGGCAAGCCTACCCTTTGTCCGCCTCGCTGGAGGCCAACAGCTCGCGCGCGGTAGCCAGGGCCACCTCGGTCACGGCGCCCATCATTTCGGCCATCTCCTTTTCCCGCTCGTCGCCTTCCAGGCGTCGTACGGCGGTGACCGTTCGCTCGCCGACCACTTGCTTGCGAACGTGAAGGTGCAGATCGCCATAGCCGGCCAATTGGGGTAGGTGGGTCACGCACAAAACCTGGTGGCGGCGGGCCGTCGCGCCGTTGGCTGCCGTCAACCCCCACAGTTTGCGTCCCACCACCGAACCCACACGCCCGCCAAGCCCGGCGTCGATCTCGTCAAAAATCAGTGTTGGCGTGCGGTCGGCGTGGGCCAGCACCGTTTTGAGGGCCAGCATCAACCGTGCCGTCTCACCGCCCGAAGCGATGCGCACCAAGGGTTTGAGCGGTTCGCCCACGTTGGGTGCCACCAGAAATTCGACGCGGTCCAGGCCGGTCAAATCAAAGGCCACTGGCTTGCCATCCACGGGGACGCCGTCGGAATCCTCGTGCCTGGTCAAATCCACGCCGAATTGGGCGCCGGGCATGTTCAGTTCCTCCAACTCGGCCTCGATGCCCGTAGCCAGGTGCTCGCCGGCCGCACGACGCTTTTCCGAGAGGGATTGGCCTACCCTAGCAATCTCTAACAGCAGGATCTGCTCTTCGGCCTCCAGTTCCTCGATCCGTTCGGCGCTGTTCTCGATAGCCGCCAGTTCGGCTCGGGCGCGCTCGCCAAAGGCGAGCACATCGGCCAGGCTGTCGCCATATTTTCGCTGCAAGCTGCGGAGCAAGGCCAGTCGCTCTTCGACCTGCATCAGGCGTCGGGGGTTGTATTCCACTTGGTCGCGATAGTCGCGGATCGATTCGGCCAGATCTTCGACTTGATAGTTGACCGCATTGGCCGCCTCTTGCAGCGCCGCGACCGAAGGGTCCAGGCGGGCCAATCCGGCCAAAGCCCGTGCTGCCGCCTGCAGCAGGTCGACTGCTGAAGCCTGTTCCTCACTGCCTTCGTACAAAGCCTGAAAGGCCTCGGCCGAGAGCTGGCTCAGTTGTTCGGCGTTGGCCAGGCGGGTGCGCTCGCGTCCCAGTTCTTCCTCTTCGTCGGGGTCCAGTCGGGCGCTGTCGATCTCGTTTACCTGATAGGTGAGCAGGTCAATGCGTCGGGCCAGCTCCCGCTCGTCGCGGCGCAGGGCCGCCAGATCGCTGCGCACGCGGCGGATCTGGCGCACACGGCTGGCAAAGTCCTCCCGCAATGCCCATAGATCTCCGTAGCGGTCGAGCAGGTCGACGTGCTCGCGCACGCGCATCAGCGACAGGTGCTCGCTTTGTCCGTGGATATCCACCAGACGCTCGCCCACGCTCTGGAGCATTTTGAGGGATACCGCCCGTCCGTTGATGCGGCAGGTGTTGCGTCCGTTGCTCCGGATCTCGCGGGCCAGGAGCAGGATAGCCGGATCGTCCCCTTCCAGCTCGTCTTGGGCCAGCAGGGGGTTCACCTGAGATTGGCTCTCGGCGTCCAGCCGAAAGACGCCCTCGATGGAGGCCCGTGCGGCGCCAGCGCGGACAAAGTCAGCGCCTCCCCGGCCCCCCAGCAGCAGGCTCACGGCGTCGATGATGATCGATTTGCCGGCCCCGGTTTCACCCGTCAGTACGTTCAAGCCTGGCTTGAAGCTCAGTTGGACTCTTTCGATGATGGCGAAATCCTGGATCGTTAGTTCAGCAAGCACCTGCGCCTCGGTTCTGAATCGGATTTATTGAGGAGTCTATGCCTAGACAGACGGCCGACGGCCTTTACCGCAGGCGAGCGGTAGCCGCGCCAATACCCAGCACCAGGAAGAGCCCCAGTGCCAATAGCGTCCACAGCGAGCCCAGAGCTAACATCAGCGACGGCAGGGCACCGACAAACATGCCTCCCCCCACTGCCAACCACAGATAGCGACTTCGCCGCCGGCGCACAGCCATGCGCACCAACTCGGCGATGGCGATGCCGATGGTGGGGCCCAGCAGCAGGGCAAAGAACCAAAAACCCAACAGGGCCATGAGATAGGCGGCGACGCCGCCCAAGATCAACCCCAATACCGCGCCGATGACGTAGTCAAGAGCGCCCCCCGAGTAGAAAAGGGCCTGCTGTTGGCCCACGCACTCTTTGCAGCGATAGCCCACGGGCGTCTGCACGGCGCAGCGGGTACAGATCGGCTTGCCACAGCGATTGCAGCGGAGCATGGTCTCGACGTTGGGATGGTTAGCGCAATACAGCGGGCCGTCGTCTGGAGGGGTTTGCTTCTGAGGGGGCGGCCCCACCGCCAGGTCCAATTGGCGCGAGGCCGCAGCAATCACCGCCTCGAACTCGCCATCTTCCTCCGCGGGGTCACTTTCGGACGGGGCGTCCACTTGGCGCAGCAGTTCCAGGCCCAGCCGAGCCTGGACGTGGTCCGGGTCGATCTCCAGAATGGTGTCAAAGCAGGCCGCCTTGCGCAACGGGTCCTCTTCCACACCTGCCAACAGAAGCCAGGCTTCTACACTTTTCGGGTCCAATTCGACAGCGCGGCGCAGGTGTTGGCGTGCTTCTTCTTGCCTGCCGACCAGCGCCGCAGCCTGGCCCCGTTGGATCAGTTCGGTTGGGTTCACTGTATCCCTCATCCCGGAAAGTTATCCTCGATTCTACCTGCAAACCGGCTACCGGTCAAGTAAAAACCCTTACAAACCGGAGGATTCCTCGGGATCCGGCGGATGAGGAGTACGGCTCAAGGTCTGCCGCGCCAGCCAGGCCAGCAGGGCCAGGGTGCCCAATCCCAGTAGGATCAGCGTGATCAGCTTGAGTATCCGGGAACTGATCAGCAATGCTGCGACGCCCAACAAGAGAGAGTAGACATAATAGAGGAGCACCACCTGGCGCTGGCTGAGACCCAAGTCCAACAGGCGATAGTGCAGGTGGCGCCGGTCGGCGGTGCCGATCGATTGGCCGGCCCGCAGCCGGGCGATGATCAGCCAGGCGACGTCGACGATGGGGATGCTCAGCACCAACAGCAGGAGGGCCAACTTGGCGCCGGCAGCAATGCCCAACGTGGCGATGAGATAGCCCAAAACCATGGAGCCAGAGCCCAGAAATACCTTGGCCGGATGGAAATTGTAGGGCAAGAGCCCCATGGTCGCGCCCAGCAGGGCCAGCGGCAGCAGGGCCACACTGTATTGCCCTTCGCGCAACATGTGGACGGCCAGCACCCCACTGACGATGGCTCCCACACCAACGGCCAATCCATCCAATCCGTCCAGAAAATTGATGGTGTTGATCATCCCCATGATCCACAGCATCGTCAGAATGACTACCAGCGCGTAGGAAGGAAAGATATAGAGTTCGTCGGTAAAGGGGTTCATCACCCGCTCGATAAAGACCAGGAACAGGATGGCAATGATCGATGCAAGTGCATGAGCCAGGTATTGAGGACCCGGGCGCAGCTCAAATCGGTCGTCCAGGTAGCTGACGCCGAACAAAAAGGCAGCGCCCAACAGGATGCCCGCAAATCGAATCAGCTCATTGGGGTCTTGGCGAGGTACAGGCAGCCACTGGGCCAGCAAGGCCGCGGCCACAAAGGCCACAAACAGCGCCATCCCCCCAGTGCGGGGGATGGCGCCTCGATGCTTTCTCCGCGGGCCGGGGCGGTCCACCAGTCCGCGCCGCCGGCCCCAGGTAGCGGCCAAGGGGGTCAGCAGCAGGGCCAAGATCAAGGCCACGGCGAAAACGGTCACGAACGGCCACCAGGACAGATGTGCACTCATGGCTGCATTCTACGACAGGTGAGGGCTTGTGTCAAACAGGCGGCCGCCGTCTGGTGCCGGATTAGACCGGACCTTTCTCCCGCGTGTAGGCCACTTGTCCGTTGACCAACACCAACTCGGTCACGCTGCGATAGTCAAAGGGATGCCCGCTCAAAACGACAATGTCAGCGTCCTTGCCTGCTTCCAGGCTGCCGACGCGCTTGTCGACGCCGATGATCTCGGCGGGATGGATGGTGATGGCTTTGAGGGCATCCTCCTCCGCCATGCCCTCGCGCACGGCCAGCGCGGCGTTGATGGCCAGATAGCGGACAGCCGACATCTCGTCGGTCTGGATGGCTACCTTGACGCCTGCCTGGCTCATCAGCCCCGGGTTCTTGGGCGTCATTCCCCGCAATTCGTACTTGGTGCGCGAAAAAAGAATCGGACCGGCCGTGACGGCGATGCCCTTGGCAGCCAGAACGTCAGCGATTTTGTAGCCCTCGGTGGCATGTTCCAGCGTTAGATCGAGGTGAAACTCCTCGGCAATGCGGATGGCGGTCAACATATCGTCGGCGCGGTGGGCATGAACCCGCGCCTTCATCTCGCGGCGCAGGACCTTGCCCAGGGCCTCCAATTTCAGATCCCTTTCGGGCGCCTTGGGGGGCTCGGCTTTTTCGTCGCCTGCCTCGACTTTGGCTTGATAGGTTGTCCGATCGGCCTCGTAGCGCTGCCACTTGTCCAGATAGTTCTGGGCTTCGACCAGCGCGGCGCGCAGGGTGGCGGCGTTGCCCATGCGTGTGGAGGGTGTCTTTTTCTGGGTGCCGTACACCCGCTTGGGGTTCTCCCCCAGGGCCATCTTCATGCCGGCCGGTTCCAGCAAGATCATCTCGTCGATGGTAGGCTTGGGTTGGGTTTTGAGACAGACCCATTGGCCGCCGATCAGGTTGCCGCTGCCCGGTCCGGTGAGGACGGTGGTCACACCGGCTTCCACCAATTCCTGGAAGGCCGGGTCTTCTGGATGCACGGCATCGAGGGCGCGCAGATGGGGGGTCACTGGATCGGTCATCTCGTTGCCGTCCGAATGGTCCCAGCCCACTCCCTCGGCCCACAGGCCGACGTGACAATGGGCGTCGATCATGCCAGGCATGACGATTTTGCCCTTGGCGTCATATACTTCGGCATCTTCGGGGACAATGACTCCTTGGCCCAGGGCCACGATGCGCCCGCCTTCTACCAGAATCGTCCCCGATTCGATGGTTCCCTGGGTGATGGTGAATAGGGTACCGTTGGTGATTGCAATCACGGGTGAATGCTCCTTGTCTTGGTGTATTTTGCGGCCCCGTGGGCCGATTCTCGCGGCGATGGGGGAGCGAGTGCGCGAGCAGGTTTACAGAATGTGCGCCAGAAATTGGCGGGTTCGTTCCTCCTTGGGGTTGGTGAATAGCTCATCGGGCGTGCCCATTTCAGCCCAGGTTCCGTCGGACATGAGGATGACGCGGTCGGCCACGTCGCGGGCAAAATGCAGCTCGTGAGTCACGACCACCATGGTCATGCCCTCGTTGGCCAGTCGCTCCATCACGTCCACCACCTCCCCGATCAGCTCCGGGTCAAGGGCCGAGGTGGGCTCGTCAAAGAGCATGATTTTGGGCTCCATGCACAGGGCGCGAGCAATGGCCACTCGCTGCTGCTGCCCACCCGATAGGCGCGAGGGGAACTCGTCTCTCTTGTCCGAAAGTCCCACCCAGACCAAGAGTTCTTCGGCTTTGGCCATGGCCTCCTCTTTGGACAGCCCTTTGACCGTGATGGGTGCTTCGATGACGTTCTGCAATGCCGTCATGTGGGGAAAGAGGTTAAACTGCTGAAAGACCATGCCCGCTTTTTGGCGGATCTCGCGGATGTGCTTGCGGTGTTCGGTAGCCGGCTCGCGGGCGCGGATTTCCACCCCGTCGATCTCGATGGTGCCGGCCGAAGGCGCTTCCAGAAAGTTCAGGCAGCGCAAGAATGTGCTCTTGCCGCCGCCCGAAGGGCCGATGATGACTACAACCTCCTTGGGTTGGACGTCCAGATCGACCCCTTTGATGACGTGCAAGGGGCCAAAGTATTTCTGCAGGCCCCGGACTCGGATAACGGGCGATAAGCCTATCGGTTGGGCAACGCTGTCTCGTTCGGCCATTGCCTATCTCCTTTCGCTGCGGCCCATGTGTTCCTCGAGCTTGCCTTGGAGGAACTGGAAGATGACCGTCAGAATCCAATAGAATGCGGCGGCAATGAGAAAGGTCTCCAGGTTGCGAAAGTTCTGGCGCCCTATCTTTTGGGCTCGATAGGTCAGCTCCCAGATCGACATCACCGACACCAGCGACGAGTCTTTCATCATGGCGATAAACTCGTTGCCGATGGGGGGGATCACGATACGGAAGGCCTGGGGCAGTACGATCCGCTGGAAGGTCTGGCTGCGGGTCATACCCAGAGCTTCGGCCGCTTCGTATTGCCCCTTGCCGATGGCTTGAATGCCGGCCCGAAAGATCTCGGTCATGTAGGCGCCGTAATTCACACCGAGCGCCAAAATGCCGGCCACCATGGGTTGTAGGATCAGGCCCAACCGCGGCAAGCCCAGATACCAGATAAAGATCTGAACCAGCAATGGCGTACCCCGGATCAGGGAGATGTAAAAGCTGGATATGCCGTTGGCGATGGGGTTTTTTGACAGCCTGCCCAGCGCGCCGAGCAGGGCCAGGATGACAGCCAGGACAATGGAGGCCGCCGAGACGACAACGGTCAGCCCCGATCCGGCCATGATGAACTCGAGATAGTGGCCCATGAAGGCGATGTCCAGGTTAAAGCGCCTGAGCACCGAGTATACGATGACCAGCAATCCCAACCAGACGGCCAGGCTGAATATGCCAAATCGCGTCTTGACCGTCTGTTGGCTGATGACCAGCTTTTCTGCCAAGGGGGCTTTTAGAGGCGATTCGTAAAAGTGAGCCACTCGCTCGTGCAGCAGGGCAGCCAGCACCACCACATACCAGGCCAGCAGTACCATCAGCGGCCAAGCGATCTGGAGCCGGTTGACGACGGCGATGGGGTACGTGAGCGCTTCGAACAATGGCAGGCCCAAGATGACGATGGGACCCAACAGATAGAGGCCCACGCCGAACAGGTGGCTCCAGATGCGCAGTTTGACCAGCCCCCACAGGCACAGCAAGCCCAAAAGGCCGCTGATCAGCAGCCATATGGCCAACGTCCTCCCCCACCCAGGCTGAAACCCATAGCGGGTCCATTCGATGTGAACGGCCTTTTGGTTGGCCGTCTCCCACACCCGCATCGTGCCGTCGGCGCTGGCCGTAAAGATCGTGTCGGGTTGGGGACCAAAGTCCACGCCATGAATGGTGTTGAGGTGGCCTTCGAAAATGGCCGTGCTTTTGCCTCCTGGAAGGCGCAGATTGCGGGTTTTGTTGTCTTTGCCGCCGGTTAGCAGACTCCGGCCTTCCTCGTCAAAGACCATGACCGTGACGGTGGCCCAGTGGCCCTCCGAGTCGGCGGACACATCACCACTTTCCAAATCCCAGAAGACGATGGTGGTATCGGCACTGCCCGACGCCAGGGTGGTGAGATCGGAGCTGATGGCCAAGGCGGTGACCTCTTTTTCGTGTCCCAGCCAGTTGCGGGGATCGTCGGGGTTTTCCCACCGACCAACGAGCTGATGTACGATCTCACCGCTATCGACCCGCCACACGTCAATGGTCGCGCCGTTGCCGGCTGCCACCAAGGTACCACCGGCGTCGAGGGCAACGGCCTGGCGAAGACCCTCACCTGTTCCAAACTCGCGGAGAACCCGACCCGTCGCTAGATCCCATACGCGCACCGCGCCGTCCGATTCAACGGTAGCCAGCACGGCGCCATCGGCCCCAAAGGCAGCGTCCACCAGAGGAAGGTTGTCCAATGAAAGATCGGCGACCACCTCACCGGGGTTGCGATCGCTCATCGCCCCTGCCACGTCCGAGCGGCGGATCGCACCGGTGGCGTCCACCGACAGCAAGTTCGAGCCACCGTCGACAAACTCGATCTCGATGACCGGCGCACTTTGGCCACTCAGGCGGTGCCGCGTCCACAACGGTTCCTGGGCGATGTCAAAGTCGCGCGGAACGTTGGTTCGGATCTGGGCGGGTATTTCCCACAGGTAGATGTTTCCATCCTGGGCGCCAACTGCTGCCACGGTGCGGTCGGGGTTCAGCGCCAGATCGTGGATCTCGCTGACCACGGCCAGGTGGATGGGGCTACCCAGGAAGAATTGGAGGGCGTACAACAGGCTGAGTAGGGCAGTAATGCCCACCAGGATCCAGACCCGGCGCACGGCCTGGGGCAGAGACGGGGTTTGGGGTTCGACCGGCACTCTCTCTGTCATAGGGTCCCCTCCTTGTTTTTTGAGGCTGCAGGCTCTGGCACAGAACCCGATTACATTTGAAGTTGCGGATCGAGGGCGTCGCGCAGACCATCGCCCAGCAGGTTAAAGCCGAGGACGCTGAGCATGATGGCCAGGCCGGGAAAGACGACGGCCCACCAGGCGCCCGAGGTCAGAAATTTGTAGCTCTCGCCCAGCATGGCCCCCCACTCGGGTTCGGGGGGAATGGCGCCCAGCCCCAGGAACCCCAGGGCGCCGGCCCACAGGATGGCGCTGGCCAGGCCCATCGTCGATTGGACGATGATGGGGGAGAGGGTATTGGGCACGATATGCCGGAATAGGATGCGGCCCTGCCCGACACCCACCGACAAACCGGCCGTGACATATTCCTTTTGGATGACCGACAGTACCGAAGCGCGAACTAGGCGGGCATAAACCGGGATTCCGACAAAGCCGATGGCGATCATGCCTTTGTCCAGGCCGGGACCCAGCATGGCCACAATGGCGATGGCCAGGAGAATACCGGGAAAGGCCAGGATGATGTCCATCACGCGCATGATGATGTTCGACACCAACGAACCGCTGAGGGACATGGAGAGGGCGAGACCGCCCACCAGGCCGACGAGGCTGCACACCAAGGCACTCAATGGGCCGGCGATCAAACCCGGCAGGCCCCCCAGGATCAAGCCAGCCAGGCCAAATGCCAGGCTGCGCTGCGGTTTTCCGTGCCACAGATTCTCCCAATAGAGAGCTATTCCCGCCAGAACCGGAAAGAGAAACATTGGATAGGTCTGTCGTGATAACCAGGCGATCGCTAAGCCAAAGAGCAATCCTATGCTACCGTAAAGGATGCCTTTGGCCACTGAACCCAGAGGCATGCTCTCGTAAAAGCCGGCCACTAGCCCCAGGAGGCCACCTACGATCAGCGAGATGCCCACGGCTACCAGGCCCACCCGTAGCGAGTTCCAACCGCCATGAACCACCCGGCGAAAGACGTCCCGTCCCAGTCTGTCGGTGCCAAAGATGTGGATCGATTCTACATCTTCGTTTGGTGTCAGGTTAGGGGGCTTTAGTTTCAGGCCGTAATCCAGATCCGTTTTGGGATTGTATTCCCAGAAAAAGTGGCTCAGGACAGCGCCCAGGACAAGAAAAACGACCAGGACTAGGCCCACACGGCCTGTGGTGCTGGAAATCAAACGGTGCCAGGCATCGCCCCACAACGACCGATGGCGGCCCATGGCAAAATCGCGAAAGCCGACTGCATCTTCTTGTGAGTCGGGTGTCAACGGTGCATCAGACATAGAATCCTCACTCGTACTGGATCCGCGGATCTAGAAAGGCGTAGGATAGGTCCACCAACAGATTGGCCCCTACAAAGATGATGGCGATGAGCAGTGTGCCGCCCTGGACGATGGGGTAATCGCGTGCCAGGATGGCGTCATAGACCCATTTGCCGATGCCGGGCCAGGAAAAGATGGTCTCGGTCAGGATGGCGCCTGCCAGCAACACGCCGGTCTGCAATCCAATGATGGTGATGACCGGCAGGAAGGCGTTTTTCAGGGCATGGCGCGTGAGAACCACTCGCTCCCGCAGCCCCTTGGCGTGGGCGGTGCGGATATAGTCTTGCTGGAGGACTTCGAGCATGCTGGATCGGGTCATGCGGGCGATAATGGACATTGGGTGTGTGGCCAGGGCCACGGCCGGCAAAACGAGGTGCTTGAGGCTGTCCTTCAGGGCCTCCATGTTGCCAGTGAGTAGGCTATCCACCACGTACAGGTTAGTGATGGTCTCTAACTTGATAGCCGGATCCAGTCGACCACCGGCGGGCAGCCATTTGAGTCCCACGGCAAAAAGCATGATCAGCATCAGTCCGAGCCAATAGATGGGCATCGATACGCCTGCCAGGGAGCCAAACATGGTCGTAGTGTCGATGATCGAGTTGCGCCGGGCGGCGGAGACAATGCCAGCGAGGACGCCCACAACGGCTCCGATAATGATCGAGATGAGAGCCAATTCGGCCGTCGCCGGGAAGCGCTCTTTCAGAGTCTCATTGATGGGGACGCGGCGGTGGATCGAGGCGCCCAGGTCGCCTTGGAAGAGGCGGCCCAGGTAGAGCAAGTACTGACTGTTGACAAACTGCGGTAGGTCGCCTTCAGCCAGGGCTTCCCGGTCCAGGAACAGGGGGCGATTCAACCCAAGTTGCTCGCGGATGCGCTCCACATTCTCTGTAGCCGCATGCTCGCCCAACATGGCAACGGCCGGGTCGCCCGGGATGAGGCGTAGGAACATAAAGATGACGATGGTCACCCCCACCAGGGTCGGGATCACCGAGATGAGGCGACGGATCAAGTAACGGGTCAAGGATACCTCCCTCTACAACGCCAGGGGATGCAGCCATACCAGCCGCACCCCCTGGGTTGTCCTTTCGGCTGTTTCGGGTTTACCCGCGAACAGGTGACCAGAGTTGGATCTAGGGTGCCAGCACCACGCCTTCGTAGTAGTCGGCGCCAACAGGCTGAGCCACGTAGCCGCTCACCTTGGCCGAGAAGATCAGGGGCGTGTTATTGTGGGCGACCCACAGGCGAGCCACGTCGTCGTGCAGGAGTTGCTCGATTTGTTTATAGAGCGCCTCACGCTCAGCTTGGTCGGGGTTTACAGAAGCCTGGTAGCACAGGTAGGCAACCTCCGTGTTGCTGTACCAACCTTCTCGGCTATCGGGCGATTTCACCCACTCGGAGGGATCGACGTCGGACACCCGGTCGTCGCTGCCAAAGCCAAAGAAGTAGTTGTGGAAGTTGTCCGGGTCGCCGTTGTCGCCACCCCATCCGAGCATGTACAGACCCATAAGCTGGCCATCGCGGCGCAGGCCAAGATAGGTCGACCAGTCACCGGCCAGTTCCAATTGGACGTTGATGCCGGCCCTGGCCAGATCGGCAGCCATTCCTTCGCCGATCTCTTTCGGGCTGGGGTAGTAGAAGCGGGTTACGGGCATGTAGTACAGGCGCAGCGGGATTTTGGTTCCGGCAGCAAAGACCACGTTGCCCTCGGCGTCAAGCACGTCTTCGGCGACGGTTACTTCGCTGATCCCATCGGGGAAACCGGCTTCGGCCAGGTACTGCTTGGCCAGGTCAGGATCGTAGGCCCAGTCCTCGATGGCGTCGTTGTGGCCCCAGACGAGAGGTGGTAGGAAGTTGGTGGCTGCCTCGCCGTAGGCCCCGTAAAAGTTCTCGACCAGGCCCACGCGGTTGATGGCATGGGCTACGGCCTTGCGGAAGTTCACGTCCTGCATTTCCTGGATCTTGAAGTTAAAGGCCAGGTAGCCGGTGTTGAGGGCCGGGCGGGCCAGTACGTAGAGATTCGGATCGGCCTCGGCGGTCGCCAGGTCCTCGACGACGGCCTGCTCCAAGCCGTGGATGTCTCCGGCCTGCAGGGCCAAGAAGCGCGCCGAGTCGTCGGGGATCACCCGCCAGACGATCTCGTCGATTGGCGGCCGACCACCCCAGTAGTCGTCGTTGGCTACGACGGTGATGTGGTCACCCTCCACCCACTCGACGAACTTGAAGGGGCCAGTGCCCACGCAACCGGAAGACGGCAATCCATAGTCCTCGCCGTACTTTTCGATGGCTGCTGGGCTAGAGATGGCAAACATGTCCATGGCCAGGTTGGCCAGGAAGGGAGCCAGTGGGGCACTGAGTGTGAACTTGACTGTGTAGTTCTCCACGGCTTCCACGCTGGTGATCATGCCGGCGTCGTCAAATCCGCCGAACATATACTCATAGTACTCGAACACCTGGCTGGGGAAGTGGTAGGGGTTGTCGGTGAACCGCCAGCGCTCAAAGTTAAAGACGACAGCGTCGGCGTTAAAGTCGGTCCCGTCGTGGAACTTGACGCCTTCGCGCAGCTTGCAGGTCCACTCGGTGCTGTCGTCGTTGGCCGTGCACTCGGTGGCCAGGGCCGGGATCGGCAAGGTGCTGCCGGG
>CAZNQW010000097.1:0-9405 GCA_964575225.1 uncultured Anaerolineaceae bacterium
ACACCCTATCCTACACTCTTTCCCTACACGACGCTCTTCCGATCTTGCGCCCCTACAAACGGCCTTCCCGGTCCGCCACCCCCGCCGAGAGTTCTCTTGTGCCGCGGGTCTGCCCGCGCATAAGCAGGCGGTCCGCACCAAGGGCCTGGCTCTGGCGACCCAGTCCGAGCCCCAACCCCCCGGCTCCGTCGAACCTGCCATGGCCCCCCGCGTTCGCGAGGGTGACGGCGTGGCGGGTGGAGCCTACTCTTCCAGGTCCAGGGCCGAGGAGTACAGGGACTGGGCCTTATCGGTCGAAGCCTCTTTGGCCTGGCGGGCGCCACGCCGGGCCAGTAGGTTGATGGCATAAAACCCGCCGACAAAGAGCACGGCAAAGGCCACCACCGCCAGATCAAAGTATTCGTCCAGGATCGCTTTGACCGGCTCGCCAAAGAGCTGGATCGCCAGCCCCACGAGGAAAAAGCGCCCGCCGCGACCGGCAATGGTCGCCAGGGTGAACCGCTTCAGGTCCAGGCCAAAGGCCCCGGCCGAAATCGAAAAGAGCTTGTAGGGAATGGGGGTGAAACCGGCCATGCCCACCGCCCAGACGTCGTACTTTTGGTAGTACCCTTGCACCAGGGCGATCTTTTCCGGCTTGAAAAAGCGCTGCAACAGGGGACGCCCCCCTTTGTCGCCGATGAAAAAGCCCAGGAGACCCCCCAGCACCGATCCCACAGTGGCGATGGCCGAAAACCACAGCGCCCAATGGGTGCGGGCCAGCGCCAAGGGGATGAGCAACACATCCGGCGGCACCGGGAAAAAGGAGGACTCGGCAAAGGCAATGACCAAGAGCGCCAGTCCGCCATAGGGGGTAGCCGCCCACCCAACGGTCCATTCGACCAGACTGCGTATGAATTCCATAGAGACACTCCCCATCGCGTACTTGACCGGGCGCCGCCGTCCGGCGCCCAAAGAAGGGGCGAGTATACCCTAAACGGGAAAAAATCGCCAGAATGGCGGCTTGGGTGGCGCCAGGCGATCCAGCCCTGCTGTCTGCGCAGGCAGGCGCAAGTGGAGGCCCATGGACCCCCGCGTTCGCGAGGGTGACGGCTTGGGCGTGCTCAGCGCCGCCCACCCCGGCTCCCGCCGGATCCGATCGGATGTGTATCCCCCTGGTCAGATGACCAGCCCAAGACTGGCCATTTGCCTGATGTGCCCCAAGGCCATGAATGGTATACTCGACTCATGGCCGCACTCTGCGGCTCCCATGTGAAACCATCAAATTCTGTGAAAGGGGGGCTCTATGCAGATCCTGGTGGCCGACGATCAAGCGCAGGTGCGTTCGGCGTTGAGGCTGCTTCTTGAAAACGAACGGGGCTGGACCATCGTGGGGGAAGTGGAGGACGGGGCCGGCCTGCTGGCCTGGCTCCAGACGGCTTGCCCCGATTTGCTCCTGCTCGATTGGGAGCTGCCTGGGTTGCAGGCCACCGATCTGGCCCAGGAGATCGAACGGCTGCGCCCCCATCTCCAGGTGATGGCCCTCAGCAGCCAGCCCGGCGCCCAGAAGGAGGCGTTGGCGGCCGGGGCCAATGCCTTTATCTGCAAGGGCGATCCGGCCGAAAAGCTTCTGGCAGCGCTGCCCACCGCCAGGCCAGCCCACCGACTATGGAGCGATAGAGATCCCGGAAAGGAGTAGGAAGTTGGAACCAGAAAAGAGAGTACGTTTTTGGAGGAAATGGGCACTAGCGGGCCTGGTGGCCCTCCTGCTCATCGGCGGCTGCACCGCCCATCCCGAGTCGGCCACGCCCACCCTGGCGCCGATCGATGGGGGACAGGGGCTTGATAGCGAGGAGCTCGCTGGACAAGCCGTTGCCGATCTGGCCGGGCGCCTGGGGGTGCCTGCCGACCAGGTGACGGTGGTCCGCGTCGATCCGGTGGATTTTGCCGACGCCAGCCTGGGGGTGCCCGAACCGGGGCAGGTCTATGCCCAGGTCATCACGCCGGGAGTGGTGATCGTCCTGGCCGCGGACGGGGTCCAGTACGAGTACCATGGCGGGGATGGCCGGGTGGTGTACGCTGCCGACCTGGGCGTGCCCAACCAAGATCGGGTGATCATCGAGTCGGTGCAGATCGATAGCTCCACCGGCTTGCTGGTGGTGAGCGGTTCGACGACCCTGTCCGACGGTGACTGTATCCTGACGGAGCTGTGGTCCGATGGCGAGCCGGTGGCCTGGTGGCCGGCGGAAACCTGCGCCGAGCTGCAAGGCGGCGCCTGGCAGCTCGAGATCGCCCTGGGCCAGGGCGACGCGCCCGAGGCGCTGGCTCCCGAGGTTACCCACATGGTGCGCGCCTTTCAGCGCAACGGTCCTGACGTCCAGTCGCAATTCGCCATCGACCTGAGCGGCCCGCCCACCCCCAGTCCGTAGCGAAACGCCGGAAGATGTTCGCCTGACAGCACCCCTGAGACGGGGGCTCGGAGCGAGGGAGAACGCGCAGACCTGGCAGGTCTCGGCAGACCTGCCGGGTCTTGTTGTCCGGACCCTAGTTCGTATGTTGGAGGATGGCGACCAGTTCCTTTGGGTTGAAGGGTTTGGGCAGCATCCAGCACAACCCCATGTCGGGGTGATCACCCTGCCAGATCTCGTCGACGGCGCCGGTGACCAGCACAAAGAGGCGGTCTCCCCAGGAAGGGTTCTCTTTGACGTGGTGGAGCAGGTCCAGGCCGCTCATATCGGGCAGGCGGAGATCGCTGACCACCGCATCGGGCGATTCGGTCTCTAGAATCTCGAGGGCCATCTCGCCGTTCATGGCTGCCATGACCTCAAAACCCATCTCCTGCAGCAGGGCCGTCAGGCTCAACAGCAGCACCGCTTCATCTTCCACCAGCAGCACGCTCTTGACCATGGTTCGCTATGCCATCCTTGGGCGAGCCAGCGGGGCCGTCGGGTAGGCTTTGCCCTGCAAGGTACGTTCAATGACTTTCAAGAGGGCCGGCTCATGGTAGGGCTTGGTCAGCCAGGCGCAACCCGATTGGTGCAGAAAATCTCGGTAGCGGTGGCGACTGCTATCGCCCGTCGAAAAGATCATCCGCCGGGCCAGATCCGGGTTCTGTTGGTGGATGGCCTGCCACAACTGCCGCCCGTCCATCTGGGGCATGGTGAGATCGGAGACAATCAGGTCCACGGAGGTTTCCTGCAATAACGCCAGGGCCTCGTGGGTTTCGTAGGCCACCGTCACCCGGAACCCGGCCCGTTCGAGCAGATCGCGCAGCGAATCGGCCAGGGGCTTTTCGTCGTCAATCACCAGGATATGCTCGTCGCGCTTTCTCTCGTCGGGTCGGGCGTTTTCCACGGGCAAAAGAATGGTGATCGTAGCGCCGCCGGTGGCGTTGTTCTGGGCCCACATCTGACCACCGTGGCGCTGCACCAGGCGTTGGCAGATGGGCAATCCCAGCCCCATGCCCGTCCCCGTTTGCTTGGTGGTGAAATAGGGCTCAAAAATGCGGGGCAACACCTGCGGCGCAATACCCGGCCCATTGTCGGAGAACCCGATCGTCAGCGCCGATACGCGGCCGGTCGAGTTGCGCAGCGCTTCGGTTTCGACGGTCAGGGTCGTGCCCACCCCCGAATCTGCCATGGCCTGCCGGGCGTTGTTGATCAGGTTGACAAACACCTGTTGGAGCTGATCCCGGTCGGCCATAATGGGAGGCATGGGGGCTGCCAGGCGCAATTGGATATCGATTCCTTCGTGGGCCATCTCGTTGCGATACAGATCGAGGGTCTGCCGCAGCAGATCGTGGACGTCGATGGGCTGCAACACCGGCTGTAAGGGGTCCATCGAATGGCGCAGGCTGTCGATCATGCGGCCCATGCGCCCCACCTGCTCCTGGATGATGGCCACACTCTCGGCTGCTGGTCCTTCGGCACAACCCTTGAGCTGCAACAGCCTTGATTGCAGGTCCACAATGGTAAGGGCGTTGCTCAGCTCGTGAACCACGGCGGCGACCTGGGGATCAAGGATGCGCCCCGATCGCTCTTGGGGCAGGGGATCGGGCGCCGCGCCCGTGGGCAGGGCGGGCGGTGCAAAATCGGCTTGGAGGGAACTGGGCTGTGCAGGCATGGTCAATGGCCCGCGGCGACACCCCGACCGGACAAGGCAGGGGTAAGCCGCCTGACGTGCGGCCTCAAACTCCAAAGGCGGGGGCCGCTGCTGGCGCCCACTCTTGCTCGTACGGCCGCTCGTAGGTCGGGACCGAGTCACTCCGTCCGGCGTTACCCGAGATCCAGCGGTGGACCTGCTCGGCGAAATCCTCCAGCTTTTGGGCGCGGATGCCCATCACCAGATCGCGTTCTTCGGCGGTCAGGGAAAAGCTGTGCTCATAATAGCCCGAGGCCAGCGCCTGGGCCGGATCGCGGAGCAGGGTCTCTCGGAATCGGCCGTTGATCACGGCAGCGCACAGTAGTTGGTTCAAGCTCTTGTGCTTCATGGGTCTCTGCCCTCCTGTCGAGATGATTCTCGTGGTCGCCCACGTCCTACCTGGCAAACGGTGCTGTCCCCTCAGGATACGGTCATCCCCCGGTGACCGTATCCTGATCGGCACCCGGCGCTTGCAGATACCAGACAATTCCGGCGCCGATGAAGAGATCGCCCACGCTAAATGCGGCTGTCCAGGGGAACGGCGGAGGGAGCACCAAAATATCGCTTAGCAACCACAGGGCCGTTTCCCCGCGTGGGAGGATGATGTCTTTGGAGCCTCCGTAATGGAGGCCGGGTATCCATTGTTCGACCCGGCTGCCCGGGTTGATGGCGGTCAGTGTGTCGGGTGTGATGGGCATGAACCCGCCGTTTAGCCCAATGACCACCAGGTTCGCCAGCAATCCCAGTCCAAAGAGCCGGATTCCGGCCGAGCTCCAGTTGAGCCCGACAAAGAGCAGGAGGAACCCTTGAGAACTCAGGAACAGGATCTGAGGAACGCGAATCGATTCGACGGGACCCGTTCCAGAGCTGAGGAGCGGTAGCTGGAGGAGCAGCGCCAATGGCACCAGCCACACCCCTGTCAGAGACAACGAAGCCAGATGGTCAGCGATCTTACCCCGGTGCCGCGCCCAAGCCACCAGCAGGCCCAGGACGACGGCCCACGCCAAGATCATGATACTCAGCCGCCTGAATCAGAGGGTTCCCACCGGGTGGCACACCGCCCTGCCTCACAAGGGGCAGGAGTACCGCCATCCACCCGGCCTGCACAGTTCAAAGAGGCCAGAGTTCCAGGCTCTTAGAACTTGGGAAGGCTGTTGATAATGATGCCCCCGCCACCTGGGGCGCCGCTCCCGGCACCCGGGGCGCCGGCAGCCGCTGCCAAGGCAGCCAAAACCAGCAATAGTGTGACGACTTTGGCGTTACGCGGTGTGTTGTGGCGAATCCAGAGATTGACTAGCTTGTCCATGTTGAGCCTCCCCCGTTGTTTGATGCAAGGGACAGCATAACAGACACCCCTCACCAAACCCCTCACCAAATGCCTCACCAGTTGGCCGCGGCACCCAGTCTGTTTCGTGGCCCTTCTACCTGTTGCAGTATACAACAAATCGAAACCGATGGCTATCGGCCATTGGTTCCCATCTGACAGCGTTTTGGACTGATCTTGGATCGATCCCCAGGGATGAGGCCATCTACGGTGTGCGTCCTAGACTATTTCTTCTATGGAACATCCGTTCCTCATCTTTTTGTTGTAGTGGGGGGGCGTCGGGCACCAGACTCGCCCCAGTGACGCGCATTGGGGATGAGGTTTGTACCGGCGTGACGGGCTGGCGCGGGGGTGACGGCCCAATCGCCATCACGGATGCCGTCGCCCCGTACAGCCCATCCCAAATGAAAAGGGTACGCGGCGCCGGCTCAAGCCGGGTGGCTGGGCAGGGTAAAGAAAAAGAGGCTCCCAGCACCCGGTTCGCCCATGCTTTCGATGCCTACATCGCCCCCCAGTTTGTACACAATGCGCTGCACAATGGACAGGCCCAGGCCATGTCCCTCTGCCCGAGATGTGTGGAGCCGTTCAAATGGGGTGAACAGGCGCAGTTGCTCATCGGGGGTCAAGCCCGGCCCGTTGTCGCGCACCCAAAAGCGGACGGTTCCGTTATCGGCAGGCCCGGCGCCCAATTGCACGACCGGGGGATGCCCCCCATACTTGAGGGCGTTGCTGATATAGTTGGCCCACACGGCCTCGACCCAGGGCGCATAGCCGACGGCTTGGGGCCACTCATCGGGCAACACAAGGGTCCCCTGCCGCTCGCGGATCTCGAGTCCGAGGCGCTCTTGCGCCCGTCTGACAACAAGAGCCATGTCCAGTGGTTCTTTGCAGATGTCTTCCACCTGGCGCACACTGGCCAAGAGCAACAGGTCGTCGATGATCGTGACCATTCGCCTGCCGTGGCGGGTGATCACCTGCATGCCCTCGACAATGGCCTCGTCTGGCAGGGTGGTGATGGTCTGCTACAACATCTCGGCGTAGCCAATGAGGGTGGTGAGCGGGTTTTTGAGGTCGTGGGCCACGGTGTGGGCAAAGGCGCTCAGTTCAGCGTTCTGCGATTCCAGTTCCACCGCGTGTTGGAGCAAGGCCTCTTCGGCCTGCTTGCGTTCGGCAATCTCTTGCATTGCCCGTTGGTGGAGCTGGGCCTGGCGGATGGCGACTGCCAGCAGAATGGCCACTTCGGTGGCAATGGCGATCTCGACGGACGAAAACGCCTGCGGCTCGTGCGACTCAAAGCTGAGGGTGCCCACCAATTCGTCCTGGACGAACAGGGGGACGACCAGGTACGATTCGATGCCGGCCTCCCACAACTTTTCCTGGAGCGCCGACCGGTGGGGCAGGGTTGAAAGGTGCGCTGCGCCATGGACCCGTCCCGCGGTCAACGTCGGATCGTCGAACAATTCCCGATAGGAGCCCAGATCGGGCCAGGGTTCCATATCGGAGGTCGACTCGGCGGCCAGTAGCCGGACCCCCTTCTCCTCATCGCGCACCATGACCATGGTGCGCTGGCAGGGGATCAGGTGGCGGATGCGCCCCACGGCAGCCACGGCGATATTTTCGGGCAACCGAGCCGCAAGGATCGCCTGATCGATCTCGTGCAAAATGCGCAGTCGTTCCGAAGATTTCTTAAGATCTTCTTCCACGCGCAGGCGGGCCGAGAACTCGTAGGCGTTCTCCAGCAGAGCGGCAATCTGATCGGCCATCAATTGGGCCAGGGCCTCATCAGTCGCAGAGAAAGCATCCACCTGGCCACTGCTGAGGGAAAGGGTGCCGAGCACTTCCCCGCGGACCATGAGGGGGACCACCAACAGCGAGTGGTACAAGGTGGGTAGATCGGCGGTGACAAATCGATTATCCCTTGCCACGTCAGGCACGTTGATGAGCCGCTTCTGCTGGAGGGCGAGTCCGGCGATTCCTTGGCCGCGGCGAAAGACGGGCAAGGTGCGGGTCAGATGCGCTTGGTCGCTGGTGGCCACTGTGAACAACGTCTCTCTGTCGGCGCCGAGCCATTGGACCGTGCCCCGGTCGGCCGTCGGCAAGATGTCTACGGCCGAGGCGATGGCTTGGGCGAGGGCTTCGTCCACCTGCCGTGTGGTGGTCAACACCCGGCTCAGCTCCAGCAGTTTGGTCAGGGTATCCCGGGTACGTTTGCGATCGGTGATATCCTTTTGAATGGCGACATAGTGGGCGATGGCGCCCTCGCGGTTGACGACGGGAGAGAGGGTAATCTCTTCCCACAACTGAGCGCCATCCTTGCGCCGGTCCAGGCATTCGCCATGCCACACCCGTCCTGTCGTCAGGGCCTGCAAGATCTCTCGGGGCGAAACCTCCTGGATGTTTCCAGGCCGCAACACGTGGAGAAGTTGGCCCAACACCTCCTGCCGGGAATAGCCGGTGTTTTCTTCGAATCCCCGGTTGACATACTCGATCCGGCCCTCCAGGTCGGTGATAATGACCGAGTCACTGCTCTGCTCCACGGCCTGCGAAAGCTTGCGCAACTCGATGTTCTGCTCCTGAAGGGTCTGTTGGGTTTTGCGCAAGGTGGTGGTATCGCGCAGGACCACCACTTGGCCCACAATGCGCCCTTTGCGGTCCTGCAGCCACGACCGCGTCCAGTCGTACATCTGCCCGGTATTCTCGTCTTGAATGGCCATCTCTACCGCAGGAACCCGGAGATCCTCGAGATGCTGGACAATCTCGGGCCAGCGGGCCAAAACCTCGGCCGCCGGTTTGCCTACCGCTTCCGATGCCGAAAGGCCGAGGATACGGGCCGCCGCCGGATTCAGATCGACGATGCATCGGTGTTCCTCCATCACGATCACGCCGTCAGCGATGTGGTCGAGCACCGTGTAGCGGGCCACCCGCCGAAGGTCAAACAATCGGTAACGGAACAGGCCCCAGATGATGATCAGCCCGCTGGTGGCAAAGGTAAAGGGGGTCAGATCCAAATAGCCCGACGGGTTCCGTTGGGCCAGGCGCATTATGTTGGCGGCCCAAGGCGCGACAATACTGATCAGGACAATGACAATCTGGGGCCGATAGAGCTGGGACACCCGGTGGAGGGCTCGGATGAGGAGCGCCGTGGCGATCAGGATACAGGCATACGAATAGGCTGCATGGGCCCAGAACACAGGGCCATATTGAAAGGTGAATTGGGCGTTGGGCGGAGCACCGACCAGCTCAACACGGGACCAGATCCAGCCATGGGCCTCATTGATCCACGCCAGGATCAGGGTGACCGCAGGGACGATAAAAAGGGCGACCAATAGGCCTCGATTGAACAGACCCCTCATATCGAGATACTCGAGAACGATGATCAAAAGCAGGGGGCCCACCACCGTAATGCCCAGATACTGGGCCTTGGCCCAGAACAGCTTGACCGAGGGATCGACAAAGGTCAGTTCCAGGGCATAGGCCAGCGTCCACTCGGCGGCAGCCAGCATAAACAGCGCGGCAGGCAAGGCCCCCGGGGAAGGGCGCCGCCGCCAGGCGTATGCAGCCACCGTGAGGGAGACCAGCGAGCAGCCAACTAGGACGAACGCGTAAGGATCAGCATGTATCACGATATGCACCCACGCGATCTGATAAAAGAATTCACCAAAAACAGTATACAAGAATCCTAAACCTTTGTCAACAACCCAGTTCATTTGGTTTAGGGGCCGATGCAACGTCTGGATTTCCCTTTATGGCTCGCCGCCCCCGCTCTCGGGGCTCGGAGAGGCTCGTGGGGAATGTAGGCCTTAATCGGGGACGGCGCTGGGCGGCGCATGCGTCGCCCGAGAGTCAACCACATTGCAGAACAGATTGATGAGCTACTTCTCGTCGAGGGACTTGGCTGGTGTCTCGGCCAAGCGGGGGTCGGCGACGACCACCGCGAGGCATTGCGCCCGGGAGATGGCCACGTT
>CAZNQW010000097.1:9415-13727 GCA_964575225.1 uncultured Anaerolineaceae bacterium
TAGCCAAAAGGCCTCCGAGGTCGTTTCGACCTCGGAGGCCTCAAGTCACCGGCGGGCGCGGGTGGGCTGCGCTGCGATCAGACGTTAAAGCGGATGGACAGCACGTCCCCATCCTTGACCACATAGTCCCGGCCTTGGAGGCGCATCACGCCCTTTTTGCGGGCCGCGTCCAACGACCCGGCGGCCACCAGATCGTCGTAGCCAATCTCTTCGGCGCGGATAAAGCCGCGGGCCAGATCGCTGTGGATGGCGCCGGCCGCCTCGAGCGCCGTGGCTCCCACCGGGATGGTCCAACTTCGCACTTCATCTTCGCCCACGGTAAAGAAGGAATGGAGGCCCAGCAGTTGGTAGCTCTGCCGGATCATGCGGTTCAGTCCCGGCTCGGGAATGCCATATTCCTGCAAAAAGAGGGCTTGCTCTTCGGCGTCGAGTTGGGCAATCTCCATCTCCAGGCCGCCGCGCAGGCAGATCAGGGCCGAGTGCTTGTGCTCGTAGACGAGGTGATCGGCAGGATCCAGGCTGCCGCCATCGCCCACGTTCAACACCACCAGCACCGGCTTGGCGGTCAGGAACTGGTAGCCGCGGGTCAGGGTCTGCTCTTCGGGCGTCAGGTCGAGGTCGCGTACGGGCGTTTCCTGTTCCAGCGCCGTCTTGAGCCGGAGGAGCAACTCCTGCTGAACCTCGTCGCCGGGGCGCTCGGCGTATATCTTTTTCTTGGCCAAGCGCTGGCCCACCCGCTCCAGGCTGCGCTCGACGATCATCAGATCGGAGAACAGCAGCTCAAAGTCCATCGCCGCCAGGTCGCGGGCGGGATCGACGTCGCCGTTGGGGTGGGCCACATTCTCGTCCTGAAAAGTACGGACCACGTGCAAAAAGGCGTCGTTCTGGCTGACGGCGTTCAGCAGCGGCCCGCTCAGGCCGCCTTCCTGGCCGATGCCGACGCGCAGGCCAGCGATGTCGTTGTACACGATCTGGGCATGGGTGACCTTGCGCGGCCGGAACATCTCGGCTAGCCGATCCACCCGGGGATCGGGCACGCGGACTGTGGCCTCGTGAGTCTCGACCTTGCCCGAACTAAAGGCGGTCGTTTCCACCTGGCTGTGGGTCAGGGCGTTAAATATCGTCGTTTTGGTGCTGTTGGGCAGCCCGATAATTCCAATTCTCACTTGCGTCCTCCTGAGGCATCCGCCTGGCACATGAAAAAGCGACCGCGGGGGCCGCTTTGCCGGGCGCTATTCTACCACAGCCGCGGAATTCGGCAAGTCGGCAGGGGCACCTGGTAGGACGGCCTGCGCATGTCGGGGCGCGGCAGCATGGGCCCTGCCAAGGCAGGCCAATTGCCAAGGCAGGGCCCCCACTAGACATAGGAACTCGTCGCCCGGGTGGGTAGGGGCGGGTCTCAGACCCGCCCGTACAAGAATGTGGGTACGGCAGGCCGCTCCTGAATCGATGGGCCCCCGCGTTCGCCTGCCTGCGCAGGCAGGCGCGGGCGACGTATGGGGCGGGGGCGACGCTCGCGCCGTCATGCCCGCGAACGCGGGCATCCATACTATGTCGTAAACAATTGGACCCCCGCTTCCGCGAGGGTGACGCACCGCTTGAGAGCGCTATGGCTTGGTACACAAGGACTTATACAGGGCCATGGCGGCACCGCGACGCCTGCTTGACAAATCGCCCTTGCGCTTGCATAATAGGCCCGGCCCAATTTGTACCGAGAGGAAACCCAACCATGACCATCCCACGAATTGCCCTGGCAGCGGATTTTACCATTTCGCGCGTATTGACGGGTCTGTGGCAGATTGCCGACATGGAACGCGACGACCGCGTCGTGGATCTGGAGGCCGCCGCGGCCGCCATGGCGCCCTATGTCGAAGCCGGCTTTACAACCTTTGACATGGCGGACCACTATGGCTCGGCCGAAGTGATCGCCGGCCTGTGCCGCCGCCGCCTCGGCCCCGGCGCCTCGTTGCAGACGCTGACCAAATGGGTGCCCAAACCGGGCGTGATCACCAAAGAGGACGTCCGCGAGGCCGTCCAGGTCTCCCTCGACCGGCTGCAGGTCGACCGCCTGGACCTGCTGCAATTCCACACCTGGTACTATGCCGATCCAAGCTGGCTGGACTGTCTCTTCTGGCTTCAGGAACTCAAAGAGGAAGGGCTGATCCGCCACCTGGGGTTGACCAACTTTGACACGGCCCACCTGAGCGTTGCCGTCCACAGCGGCATCGAGATCGTGTCCAATCAGGTCTGCTTTTCGCTGTTGGACCAGCGCGCCCGCGGCCCGATGAGCGAGTTCTGCCTGAAGCACGGCATCAAGTTGCTGGCCTTTGGCACTGTGGCCGGGGGGTTTCTGACCGAGCGCTGGCTGGGCCAGCCGGACCCGGGGCTGGACAGCCTCGACACCTGGTCGCAGATGAAGTACCGGCGCTATATCGAGGTGGCCGGGGGATGGGATCGGTTCCAGGAGTTGCTGCACACCCTCGACAGGGTGGCCCGGCGCCATGGGGTGTCGATGGCCAACGTCGCCACGCGGACCATCCTCGAACAGCCGGCCGTAGCCGGGGTGATCGTGGGGGCGCGCCTGGGCCAGAGCGAGCACATCGCCGACAACCAGCGCCTGTTCGAGTTCTCGCTGGACGAAACCAGCCGCGCCGAGATCGAGGCGGCCCTGTCGAAAATGACTCCCGTCCCCGGCGATTGCGGCGACGAATATCGCAAGCCGCCCTTCCTCACCGCCTCGGGAGATCTCAGCCACCACCTCGACTCGCTGCCCGCCCCCTTTCCGGTGCAGGCGCGGGGCGAGGGGCGCAGTCAGGTGGTCAGCGGCACCGAATGGGAAAAGATGGCCGGATACAGCCGGGCCGTGCGCAGTGGCGACCGGATCCTGGTATCGGGTACCACGGCCACCCACCGCGACCGGGCCATCGGCGGGTCAGATGCGGCGGCCCAGTTCCATTTTGCCGTCGACAAGATCGAGGGCGCGATTCAATCGCTGGGCGGGCGATTGGAGGATGTGGTGCGGACGCGAGTATATGTGCGCCGCCTGGCCGATTGGGAAGCGGTGGCCCGGGCC
This sequence comes from uncultured Anaerolineaceae bacterium, assembly GCA_964575225.1. Taxonomy (GTDB): domain Bacteria; phylum Chloroflexota; class Anaerolineae; order JAAYZQ01; family JAAYZQ01; genus CAZNQW01. The sequence goes on from CAZNQW010000097.1 coordinate 12,489, forward strand.
CACGGCCGGCGGTTCGGCGAGATCCAGCCGGCCAACACCCTGGTGCAGGCCGGGCTGGTGGGCGACGAGTATCTGGTAGAGGTGGAAGCCGAGGCGGTGGTCGGTCCCCGGCCGTCGTAGGACGCCAGCCAAACGCTCACCGGAGATCTAGCGATCCGGCCGCGAGCAGAGATGGGCGGGCCAGCGGCCTGGTAGAGGCGCGGCATGCCGCGCCCCAGATTACCCACATGAAGGAGTCATCCAGAGTTATGTCAAACGAACGCCCCTTGATCCTGATTACCTGCGACGATGGAATCGAATCGCCCGGACTGCGAGCCGCTGTGCGCGCCGCGCTACCGCTGGGCGAGGTGCTGGTGACCTCCCCCTGCGCCCAACAGAGCGGCGCGGGCCGCAGCCTGCCCTCCTTTCACGATGGCGCCATCCACGCCGTCGATTATCGGGTGGACGGCCAACCCGTCCCGGCCTATGGCATCCACGGGTCGCCGGCCCAATCGGTGCTCTATGCCATGGTCGAATTGGTGGAGCGCCGGCCCGCCCTGTGCCTTTCGGGCATCAACTTTGGCGAGAACGTCGGCACCAACGTGACCGCCTCGGGCACGGTGGGCGCCGCCATCCAGGCCGCCGATATGGGCATCCCGGCCCTGGCGGTCAGCCTGGAGACCGAGCCCCAATACCACTATAACCACTCCGAAGAGGTGGATTTCAGCGCCGCCACCCACTTTGCCCGCCTGTTCGCCGCCCGGATGCTGGCCCGACCGATGCCCTTTGACGTGGACCTGCTCAAGGTCGAGGTGCCCGCCGGCGCCACGCCCGACACCCCCTGGCGCGTCACCCGCCAGTCACGCCAGAACTATTTCCACGCGCTGCCCACGGGCCGCAAGCAGCTCTCGGAAAAGATCCGCCTGCCCTATGAAGTGGCCATCGACCAGGATACGTTAGAGCCCGATTCCGACGTCCACGCCCTGCGCATCGACCGCGTGGTGTCGGTCACGCCCCTGAGCCTGGACCTCACCTCGCGGGTATCGCCGGACGATCTGGAGGCCCTGCTGCGCTAGGCGGTCCCGGGCGTCGGCCCAGGCCATCGCCCGCCACGTCGCCCCCGCCGCCCGAGACATCACCCCCGCCGCCCGAGACGTCACCCCCGCAAACGAGACGTCACCCCAGCAAACGCGGGGGTCCATGGGTTCTGCCTGAGATCGGAAGAGCACACGTCTGAACTCCAGTCACGAGATTCCATCT
>CAZNQW010000098.1:0-13712 GCA_964575225.1 uncultured Anaerolineaceae bacterium
CCTCGGGTTGGCGACGCTGGAAGAGATCCGCGAGTGGTTCCGCAAACAAGAAGAGTGATTCAAGCAGCCCTTTGGCGCGCCCCAAGGGCCGACCCCGGCCCCCGAACCGGCAGGCACTGGCAGCGGGCAAGGAGGAAGGGAACCGGACACGCCCCCGAACCCAACCATCCCCAAAACGCCCGATCCGGAACCGGTACAGCCCGCTCCCCAACCCGAGGCGCCGAGTCCATCGCCAGCCCCCGAGCCCGAACCGGCGCTTCTCCCAGAGCCGGAGCCGACGCCTGAACCGACACCCGCCCCCGAGCCTGAACCGACTCCTGAACCGACTCCTGCTCCCGAGCCCGAACCGCCTCCGGCTCCCTCATCGCCCACCCCAGGGGATGCCGGCCCGGCCTATCCCTTGCCCAGGCGCTATCGGATCACCAGCAACTTTCGGGCCCACCAGAACCGCAAGCCGCCCAGCACGGCGCCGGGGATCGATCTGGCCTGCCCCATGGGCACCGAGGTGCGGGCATGGGCCAAAGGCACCGTCATCCGCTGTCGCTGGACCACCGCCGGCGGGCGCTCCATCTGGCTTCAGCACGGCGGCCAATTCAAAACCTACTATGCCCACCTGAACGCCACCCACGTGGTGGAAGGCGAGACGGTTTTGGCCGGGCAGCGCATCGGCGACAGCGGCAACACTGGCAATTCGACCGGGCCGCATCTGCACTTTTCCATCACCCGAAATGGACAATGGGTGGACCCTGAAAAGTACTTTTTGCCCGAATAGCCCAACCTAACGGGGCCAATCCTCGGGGGGCTGCCACGGCTCCAACTGGTATTCGTACCAGGTCGTCTGGCAGGGTCGCCCGCGCCCAATCCACGATCGCCGCTGCTCGAGGCTGATGATGATCGAGAAGACGGTCACGCTTTCCAGGCCATGCTTGCACAGGGAGCCTGGATAGTTGGCGTGGTCGGCCAATAGTGTCTGGAACATCTCAGGCGAAAGCTGGCCAAAGTGTTCGCGCAGCAATCGCATGGCCCGGTTGTAGCGGATGACCGAGCCGCCGATGTCGTTACGATCGGCCTCAAAGGGACGCATGGCTGGGGTGACAAAGTGGTTGGTGTGGGCCAAAATGTCCCCCTCGATGTAGATCGGCTCGCAATCGGTGGCCGAGCCCTCCATCGAATAGACCTCGCCATGGGCATCGGCGATGATGTTGTTATAGTTGGAGGCTCGGTTGGGCAGCAGGCAGGCATTCATGGCCTCCTCCAAGCGGCGGGCCCCCAGGATGGCCCGCACGATCAGTTGGCGGGGAACCCCAGGCCGAATATCGTTGCACGACACCTGGTTGCCCGTCAGGCTGATGCCCGCCGCGTTATAGCCTGCGCTGGCGCCCAATCCCCCGGGCGAGACCGCCAGAAATTCGGGCTCGCCCCCGGCCTGGACCTTGAGGATCACCAGGTTTTCCTCGGCAGAGGGGGAGAGATCGTTGGTGTGGGCCAGCAGCGTCGAACCATCGACCGTGGCGGCGCCCCGCGCCGCCATGTCGGAGCAGCCCCCCTTCCACGCCTGGGGCTCCCACAGCTCCTCGCACATGCTCGCAAACAGATCGGCCAGGGGCACCCCCGAGCCCTCGGCCATTCCCTCCAGCTCGTCGATGTACTGGGGGTACGCCTGCCGGGTGTGGGCCAGATAGAGTTCGGATTGTTTGACCAGGACGGCCCAACCCACGCCGCCGGGTAGGTCGTTGGGCATTCGGGCTACCATGGCCTGCCACACCGACCGCATCTGCTCGCCGATCTGTTGGCCCACCTCTCGGTGGGTGCCTTTTACCTCGATCACGGGGATCTGTTGCGCCATACTGTCTCTCTCCTTGACGATGATTCCTGATGAATAGTAGCACAGATGGTCGGTCCGGTCAAGCATTCCGATCCGGGGATTGTGCAAGCCGGTGGAAATTCCTGCATGGTTGCAAATAGCCCCGTCACCCCCGCCTGCCTGCACAGGCAAGCGCAAGCGAGGTTCGATAGGTCACCCGTCACCCCCGCCAGTCCTCCACCCGCAAGGCCCAAGCCTGTGCACGGCCTACCTTCTTCCACCGCAGCGCATTTGTGGGGATGCCCGCGCACCCCCACACCCCCGCGCCGGGGCCCTGCGGGCCCCTGGACCCCGCATTTCAGGCGTTGCCCGGTCGAGATCCGGTTGCGCCGGAGCCATCCCATCTCGGTCGGCCTTGGTAGGCCTGGCCCAATCTGCTTGCGTTGAAGGCATGGAGCATCCCTCGCGGGCACCCCGGCCCTGTATGAAATGCGCAGGCTTGCTTGCGCTGCTTTTTTGCTCACCGCCCCCTACCCGCTCGGCCCGGATCGTTAACTCTGGGCATTGGTCGCTGTAAAGGGCGCGGGATCTGGCGATCCCGCGCGAGCTGGAATTGATGCACAACACCCGTTCGGCCGTTCAGGTTCAGGCCGCCAATTTGCCCACCCTGCAACAATCGTGGTAGAATCCAAGCAGGGGTATGTTGGGCGTCCACGCCGCTGGGGTTGTGAAAAACCCGAGCCAACAGGACTCGGGTCCAGTTTCCGAAAGGCAGGAATTCCTATGAACATTGAACCACTGCCCGTGATCGAGATCCGGGGAGGTCCCCGCCAGCGAGGCCGGCAGCAGGGCAAGGCCGCCCGGACCAAAATCCTGCGCGCGCTGAACCGCTACCGCGACCTGATCCCTATGGCGACGAACTTGACCTGGGAGGAGGCCCAACGCGAGGCGCGCAAGTTCCTGCCCTACGCCGAAGGGAGCTTTCCCACCTTTGTGGAGGAACTGCGCGGCCTGGCCGAAGGGGCCGAGGTGCCTTTTCAGGAGGCATGGACCATCAATTGCTACGAGGGTCTTCTCGAGGTCGAGGATCAGGTCTGGGGCTGCACCGTCCTGTCGGTCGGCCCCGAGCACACAGCCGACGGCCACGTGCTGCTGGCCCACAACGAGGATTGGAGCAGCGTCGACCGGGGCAACGTCTACCTGGTCCGCGCCCATCCCGACGACGGCCCGGCCTTCCTGGGCATGACCTACGGGCCGCTCCTGGTCAACATCGGCTTTAACGCCGCCGGCATCGGGGTCGCCATCAACTCGGTCTACCCCACCGATGGCCGTGTGGGCGTGCCCCGATTGCTCTGCTCGCGGGCCGTTCTGGGCAGCAACACCATTGGCAAGGCGATTCGGGCCTGCGTGCCCAAGCTGCGCGCAGGGGGCTATGCGTACACGCTGGTCGATCCCCATGGCGAGCTATACCACGTCGAAACCTCGGCTACCACCCACGACATTTGCTACGGCGACGACGGCTGGATGGTCCACACTAACCACTATCTCTCGCCCAAAATGCAAGCCCTGGAGGAGGCGGGCACCTATTCCAGTTCTAATGTGCGGCTGAACCGTGCCAGGAAGCTGCTGCGGAAGGAACTGGGGCAGGTCACCGTAGAGACCCTGCAAGCCATTCTGCGCGACCACGTCAACTTTCCCGACTCGGTCTGCGCCCACGAGGACCCGGAGGACCCACCCCACGAGCGCGGCGCCACCATCGCTTCGCTGGTGATGGACATCACGGCAGGCGTGATGTGGGCCGCGCCCGGCCCGCCCTGTCAGGGAGAGTATGTGGCCCACCCCCTGTGAGGTTCGGCCCTCCCCTTGAATGGGTGGCCGCCATACCGTCCTGCCCACAGTAGGGGTGCGGCATGCCGCGCCTGCACGGCCCCTGCCCGCAGGGCCCATGGCCCCGAGATGCGTACCTTCCTGCAGCGCAGCGTATTTGTGGGGGTGCCCGCGCACCCCCACACCCCGCGCCGGGGACCTGCGGCCCCCGGCCCCCCGCATTTGAGGCGTTGCCCGGTCGAAATTCGGTTTCGTACGAGACGTCGCGACTCGGTCGATCTCCATGTGGCCGGCCCAATCAACGCTCAGCGCCGCCGACCGAGAAGGCCACCCAATAGGCAATGACCTGGGCATGCCTTGCCTCTACAATGTGCTTTGGGGATGCCGAATAATTCGTGAAATTCGTGGCCCGGCTATCCTGCCCGCGGTAGGGGATCGGCATGCCGCGCATGAATCCATGGACCCCCGTTTTCACGGGGGTGACGAACAGGGGCGGGGGCCACGGGAGCTGGCGCTGAATTCGTGCGATTCGTGAAATTCGTGGCCTCTAGGGGGCGGGGTGGACGGAGAGGTACTGCTGCAGGACGGCGGCTGCCTCACCCTGAAGCTGATACGTGTTCCATTCTTCAAAGGCGGTCATGGCGAAAATGGCCGCCCCACGCACATAGTCATCCTGCTGGAGCTGGCTGTCGTACCAGGCCAACTGCTCGATATAGTTGCCCGCCGTATCCCGCCCCATGCCCAACTCGTCCCAATGGTCGGCAAAGTCCCGCCAACCGCGACCGGCCGGGCCCGGCCGGTCGGTCACCAGGCCGTCCACACCGACTTCGGTGAGCAGCAGCGGCAGATCGAGCCCCCACGGTTGCAGGTACTGGCGATAGACCTTGCGGTAGCGAAGCGTCAGCCAGCCTTCGTCGGCCAAAGCCGCGCCGAAATCCAGCGGGTTGCGGTTGGTGTTGAACCAGATGGTGGGGGCCGAATACTCGTGCAGGCCCAGATAGCCGTTGTGGGCCTGGGCAGCTTCCAGGGCCGGGCGAAACTGGGGCCACCATTCCATAGGGGGCTGCCCGGCCCCGAAATTGCCCACCACGGCCCGCAGGCCCTTTTCGGCCAGGAGCCGCACCCGCTCGACCTCCAGCTCGGCCAAGCGGACCATCTGCTCGGGACTGCCGGGCACCGGTTCGTTAAAACCCTCCCATGCGTCGATCAGCCCGGCCCGCCGGCCGTCCAGGGCCAGGGGCAGCATGGCGTCTACGGCTTGTCGCGCCGCCGGTTTGAGGTCGCCCTGGTTGAGATCGACCTGGCCCAGTGTCACCCGCCCCACAATCAGGGTTTCGGGCGAGCGGGCTTTGATGTCGGCCAGGAACGTCGGATCGAACTCGAGGGTCTTGATCAAAGCCACGTTGCCCGTGGCTACCAAATCCATGATCTGGGGGTGGTACCAGGCCACAAACAGGCCCAGCTTGGTCGGAGGTCCGGGCGGAAAGGGCGTGGCGGTCGGCGTGGGTGTTGGGGTAGGGGGTCGCGTCGCCGTGGGCGGCGGCACTTCGGTGGCCGTCGGCACCAGCGGTGACTCCAAGGGCGATTGAAAGGGCGATTGGAAGGCGCTGTTGGTCGGGGTGGCGCTCGCTGTCGGAGAGGAGGTAGGCGTCGCGGTGGGATCCGCCACCGGGCGCGGGGTCTGGGTGGACGGGATCGAGGTGGGCGTCTCGGTCGGAGCGCCGCACCGGGACAGAAAGGCCGCCAACGCCGCGGCCCCGGCGCCCTTGAGAAAGCGACGTCGATCGATGCGAATCTGTTCTTTTGTCATGCTCCCCATTGTACCTGCAAGGGGCGATTCGGTCAACCACGCCCCGCCGACGCGCAACCTCCGCCCGCCCTACGGCTGGCTATCGGAACCACCCGCACGTTCCTGGGCAGGGACAGGTTTCGACGCCTCGAGGCGGGCCGAGTTCAGATCGACGGACGTGCGCCACTCGGAGATCAGAACCTCGACCGGGCGATCTGCCTGGGTCCGAGCTGCCGCGGCCAGTTCCTTCACAGCGCAGGCTTGGCAGAACACGCCTTCATCGGGTAGAGTTGGAAATGAGCCTATGGGCAATGGCATTACGGATCTGGGAAATAGCTCGATGGTGCCGTCAAGTCATTCTGATCGACGGGGCGCCAGCGCCCTATCCACCTGGGACCGGACCACCATTTTGACCATGTCAGCGGGAGTCATCTTGCCCCGCGCCTGAGCGAGTTGGATTGTGGCCGCCACAATGTCCTTGGGCACGGGCCGCTGTTCTTCTTCCGGCTTGCGCACCAGGCTCAAGGAGTCAGTCGGACAGGTAGTGACGCACAGCCCACAGCCGATACACCGATCGGCGTACACAACAATCCGCGAGTCAACCAGCTCAAGGGCCTCCATCTGGCAGCGGGTCAGGCACAAACCACAACCCGCACAGGTGTCCCGGTCGGCAGTGGCCACAAAAGGTGGAAAAACAGGCTCGCCGGCTGGGGGTGGTGCTTGGCGCCCCGCAGCACGCCACAGCAGCAGCCACAGCAAGCGCAAATATTCAGAGGCTCCTTGGCGTTTCCAGGTTGCAGGACCAAACCGGCCTCGTTGGCCAGATTCAAAAGCTCCAGCGCCTCCTGTTGGCTGATGGCTCTGCCCTTTCCCGTGTGCACATAGAAATCGGCGGCCATGCCAAACACGAGACAGGTCTCCAGAGGTTTGTCGCAACCCTCACCTAACATCCGCTGCTCCTGGCGACAGATACAGGGAGCCACCGCAAATCGGGTCTGGGCGCGCACCAGCTCCTCGGCCCGCTCATAGGCCAGCACCGTCTGCCGGCTGTCGATGCTCTCGGCCACGGGGATTGTGCGTAGTTGGGGAACTTGACCCCAACCGTCGGCCGCGATCAGCGCCGGCAAATACTCCTCAAAGTCGCGAATGAGCTCCGCCTCCAGACGGTTGACTTGATACTCCCAGATGCCGACCACAAACTGGGCAGCCATATAGCGAGGGATATGGCCTTCCTGTTGGGTCCGGTAGACAAGGCCCTTTTGGGCCATCGCTTCCAGTTGACCGGCCACCCGCGCGACCGGCATTTTGGCCCGCCGGGCAATCACCCGCGGCTCCTCGGCCAGCAAGCTTAAATGGACGGCCAGGGCGGCTTCTTCCGGGGTAAAGAGCCGGCGCAGGATTCGCATCTCGACGCCGCTTTCCGTAGCCGGGAATCCGCCCGGCAGGTCATCGAGGTGGCGGGCCAACCGAACATACACATGGTCGCTCATGGTTCCCTCCTGGAAAAACTCCCATCGCCATCGCACTCGCATCAAGAGCGATTTTGCCTCTGCCTCCGCGACCGGGACCGGATCGCCTCCGACGGCGCGCAGAAACCGCGCTATGGCACGAAAAAGGGGATGACCAGCGCATCCGGCTGGAAGTGCTCCGCCATGCCACCGCCGGGGCGGGCTTCCAGGCGGGCGGAGGTCTCGGGGTCGTAGAGGCCCACCAGCAGCCGGTAGGGACCGCTGGGCAGGTTCTCGGGCAGCACCAACTTTTGGCGGTCGATCAACAGCGCTCCGGCAGGCCATTGGGTTGTAGACAGCATCCCCTGGAGAGGCGGACTGTCGAACTGGGCCGCCAGGGTTCCCTGCTCGTCCACCAGGTGGACAAAAGTCTTGAGGTCCGCAGCGGGCGTGCCCTCCACCTCCCAGAACAGGCGCAGGATGGGGCCGCCGGGATCGGGCAGCAGATCGTAGCCCTGGAGATGCAGATCGGACCCGAACTCGGCCCCCGCCGTCACCGAGGGACGCACAGGTTGAAAGAACCCGGACCGGGTTGGCTCGACCGACACCTCGTCCAAAAGCAACAGACCGTCGGGGTTGCCCGTCACCGCCAGCCGATTCCCGTCGTCGTCGACCAGGCCGATGGCCAAGGTATAGGCCGCGGGCGGCAGGTCCTCGGGCAGATCCAGGGTCAACTCGTCCACATAGTACAGGATGCGCTTCCAGACGCGGGTGGAGATGTGGCCCGGATTCCAGTTCTGCACGCCGGCCCAGCTTTTCTTTTGCGCGGGCGTATAGAGGTGCAGAAAGCTGTGCAAGCTCTCGTCGATCGGTTCCGGGACCTGCCAATAGAGGCGCAGGCGCAGCGTGGCGCCCGCCTGGCGCGAGCCGGACAGCAGGTCCCAGCCCAGCAGCGTCACCTCGGGCTGCCCCTCGCCGCCCAGCGTCTCGTTCATGGGGTGACCGATGCCGATCACCCCATCGGGCGGCGAGCGGCGCTGGAACAGGCTGGGGTTCGACTGGCGGATTCCCTCGCGGGCCAGAATCAAGACCAGCAGCAGGGCCAGAGGCGCCAGCCAGCGTTTGTCCCAAGTGTGGCCATTGGGCGTTCCACCCTCCCCTCCCGGCTTGCCGCGCCGGGCCTGCCAACCCACCCAGGCCAACACCAGCAGCAGCGCCCCGCGGCTGATCCAGGCCCCGGCCTTTTGCCAGACCGTCCCCACCCAGCGGAGAGCCACTTCCCCGGCCGGTTCCGCCAACTCGAGGGCGATGCGGCCATCGTCCGTTGGCTCGATGGGCTGGACGGCGCCATCGACGGTGGCCTGCCAGGCCGGAAAATAGTGCACCGGCAACACCAGCCTCCCGGCCGGTAGCTGCGTCCCGGCGGCAGGCCGGAGCGCCGCCCGATGGGGCGTCGACCAGGTCCATTGGGCGCCGCCGGGTAGATCGGCCTCCGCGACCAGGCCGGCGTGATCGCCGGGCATTTGGGCCCAGCGCGGCAAAAAGGGGCTGGCGCTGGTCAGTCCCCACACCTGCGCCTGGCGCTCGTAGGCATGGGTATCGGCCACCGATAGGGCAGGCATGGACAGAAAAGGCCCCGGCGGAAACATAAAGACACTGGCCGTCAGGGCGACGGCTACCAGCGAACCCACAGCCAGGGGCAGCCGGGCCTTTTCCCGATAGGCGGCGGTGGACGCGGCCGCGGCCAGGGCCACACCCAGGGCCGCCGGTCCCAGGAAGCGGCTGGGGAACAACACCAAGGGAAAGAGGGGCACCCACTCCCACACCGGTGCCGTCCACTGCTGGGTGAGGGCCACGCAGACGGTGGCGATGCCCAGGCCAATGGCCAGCCAGGCGCGGCCTGTCCGACGAACGATGAGGGTGACGACGCCCACAGCCAGCGCCAGCCAGGCCGCCCAGCCCAAAAGGTGTGGGAAGGGCGGATTGGCCGCCCGGCTGTCGAGCAGGGGCGGCGCTGCCAACAGATCAAGGGGGGGCACAAAGTTCTGGCGATAGTCGAACATGCCCTGGGTGAGGCTGTCGGCCTGCACCAGGCCCATGTCGGCCACCGAGGGCAGCCAGAAAAAGGCGCTCAGTCCCAATCCCAACGCGGCGGCCCACACCAGGCGCAGCCAGGCTGCGCCGTTGCGCTGCGAGAGGGCCATCCCCAGGCCGTACAACACCAACAACCCGGCGCCCAACATCGCCGTGATGTTGTGGGCGACGATCATCGCTGCCAGGCTCAGGGAGGCCAGCAATCGATAGGGCCAGCCGGAGCGAGAGCCGTCGTCCAGGTAGAGTCGGGTAAAGGCCCACATCACCACCGGCAGCAGAAAAACAGCCACCATCTGGGGATAGTCGCCCTGGACATAGTACTCGCGAAAGAGGGAGGCCTGGCCCAGGTACAGGGGCACGCCCGCCAGGGCGGCAAATCGGCCGAACAGGCGCCGCAGCCAGGCATAGGTGGCCAGTCCCGAGAGGACGAAAAGGCCGGAGATCAGAACCTTGGCCGAAACATCCAGTGGCAGGCCCAGCCTGTGAATAAAGGCGACCGACAGGTAGAACAGCGGACTATAGTAGTGGAGGGTGGGGGCGCCTAGGCCCTGGTACACGTCAGGCAGCCAGCGGGGCCAGAACTCGCCCTGGGAAAAGGAGCGGGCCACGGCGGCCGTGCGATGGAGGTGCAGGATGCCGTCGGCCGAATTGGGGATGCCCGGCAGGGTCCACAGGGGGCCGATCAGCAGGCCGGCCAGCAGCAGGACATAGAGCAGCGGCAAAAAGCGGTGCAGCCTGGTCATGGGGCACCCAGCACACCATGCGGCTTCTTTTCTCCTTGTTCCCACGCTCTGCGTGGGAACCTCTGTTGGGCGCTCTGCGCCATCACTACTTGTTTGTGCGGCACGGCCATCCTCACGTCACTTCTCGCCTGCCAGCGGTCCGGTTACCATGTGCATGTCACCTCGATCAATCCCGGCAGCCCGGCATAATTCCTCGCGCTCGAATAGCGCCAGTGAACTGCCTCGTCCACATACCCCCTTTTCACCGGGTTTTCGTGAACGTAGGTGATTTTCTGGCGCATCATCGGTTCGCCCTGGATCATCTCTGGGTGGCTTCCCTCCTGCCACACTTGATACATGCGGTCCGTTTTGTGGGCTAGCTTCTCCCTCGCAAGTTGGCCAAGTACCCGCTGCGCGTCACGCGCCTGGAGCCAGTCGACGATCTGCCGGGCCGTAAACGACTTGAAATCCCCGATTTCCTTGCTCAGATCATCGGCAGCCGCGATCAGGTGCACATGGTTCTCCATGATCACGTAGGCGTATAGCACTATCCGGCCCTGGTTTTGCAGAAAGCGCCAGGACTCGAGAACAAAATCGGCAATCGGCGGGCTGCCAAAGAGCGGCAGCCAGTTGACGATCGTGCAGGTCAGGAAGTGAGGGTACTGTGGGTCATAGATCTTGTATCGGCTTCGGGGCACGGTTCCTCCTGTCCCTCACCTGCCAGTTTTGACAGCCCGGCGCTCCGCTCCGCGTGCTGCAGGTCCTGAACGGCGCGGAGCGCTGGCCAGATCTTCCCACGCGGAGCGTGGGAACAAGTTGAATGCTCGTCACCCTCAACCCAATTTGGTCCACACGCTCATCATGACATCTCTATAGTCACTCACAAACTGAAAGCTACGCAAAATGGGTGCGTGCTCCGGTATGGCACTAGAATTGATGTGTTTGGTTATGAAATCCTGGAAAATCTCCTCCAGCAGCTCCCTCACAAGCATTATTCTACCGCCTCCCAGAGTCTGGTGAGTCTGTTTGCTAGCGAAGCCGAGTAGAGCGATCTGGTCGATTCTTCCGGGCAGATCCATCCCTACAAACAGGTCAGGAATGTATTTTTCCCCCGCCTCGAACTTCTTCCTAAACCGCCTCTCCCGGATCTCCCAGCTATCGGCGTCCATAGACGGCTCAATGTGCACGAGCTTTTTGTCCTTAGGTTGGAAAGCCACGACATCGAGTTCGCATTCATACCCACCCCTGGCTCGCTTTCCAACCAACACATTCCGGCGAACAAAAAAGCCCTGGTACTCATACCACTCTGCGATAAGTTCTTCAAGGTAGTTTGCGGCCATTCATACCTCTCTTGCTCACGGCGCAGGTTGGACAGGCATGTGCACAACCCCGAAATGCGTTCTTGAGGTTGGAGCCCGGCTGGCATACGCATCGCTTAAGGTCAGAGTGTATAGTATTCTCGGGAAAATCCATCATGCCCTGATGCTGAATACGCTCATGCAACTCTAGAACTGCCTCCTGGGTCTATACTGGATCGCGGGCCATCCCAGTCGCCATGACCGAATCCGCAACTTCAGCGGCACCTAACCTTACTACGACTGTCTTCTCGGCCGATACTGGATGGCCTCTGCCAGGTGGGCGGTCTGGATCTCGTCGCTGCCCGCCAGGTCGGCGATGGTCCGCGCCAGCTTGAGGATGCGATGGTACGCCCGGGCGCTCATGTGAAGCTGCTGCATCGCCGCCCGCAGCAGACCCTTGCCCGCCTCGTCGACGCGGCACAAGTCGCGCACCTCCGCTGGGCCCATGTCGGCGTTGGATAGCAGATGGGTTCCGGCAAAGCGGCGGCGCTGCCGCTCCCGGGCGGCCTCGACTCGCTCGCGGATGGCCGCCGAGGGCTCACCCAGCCGTTCGTCCGACAGCTTTTCGTACTCGACCCGGGGGACCTCGATGTGGATGTCGATGCGGTCCAGTAGGGGGCCCGACACCCGCTTTTGGTAGCGACTGACCATGACTGCGCTACACGTGCACTCTCTCACCGGGTCGCCATAGTAGCCGCAGGGGCAGGGATTCTGGGCGGCAATCAGCATGAAATTGGCCGGAAAGGTCAGCGAGCCCGAGCTGCGGGAGATGGTCAGATGCTTGTCCTCGAGGGGTTGGCGCAGCATCTCCAACAGCTTGGTGCCGAATTCGGGCAACTCGTCCAAAAAGAGCACGCCCCGGTGGGCCAGCGAAATCTCACCGGGCCGGGGCACCTGCCCGCCGCCCACCAGCCCGGCGTAGCTGATGGTGTGGTGGGGCGCGCGGAAGGGACGATGGCGGACCAGGGGCGTGTCGTCGGGCAGCATCCCTGAAATGGAATAGATCTTGGTGACGGTCAGCGACTCTTCAAAGGCCATGCGCGGCAAAATCGAGGGCACCGCCCGCGCCAGCAGCGTCTTGCCCGAGCCGGGCGGCCCGGTCATCAGCGAGTTGTGGGCTCCCGCCGCGGCGACCTCCAGGGCGCGCTTGACGTGCTCCTGCCCCTTGACATCGCGGAAATCAACCGGGTAGACCGGAGCGTCGTCCTCCAGGCCCGTGTGCTCGTAGGGCGGAATGGGCGCATAGCCATGCAGGTGGCCTACCAGGCTGGCCAGGCTGGCGACGGGGATGATCTCCAGCCCTTCCACCAGACCGGCTTCGGCGGCGTTGGCCTCGGGCACATAGAGGGTGTGCAGGCCCTGCTCCCGGGCGCCGACGGCCATGGGCAGCACGCCGGTGACGCCCCGCACGTGGCCGTCCAACGAGAGTTCGCCGATCAGTCCCGATTCGGCCAGATCGGCGCCCACCTGTTCCGAGGCCACGAGGATGCCCACGGCCATGGGCAGATCGTAGGCGGGCCCCTCTTTGCGCAGGTCGGCCGGCGCCAGGTTTACCGTCAACCGGGCCCGCGGATAGACCAGACCCGAGTTGGTGATGGCGGCCCGCACGCGCTCGGCCGATTCGCGCACGGCGGCGTCGGGCAGTCCTACGATGGTTTGAGAAGGCAGGCCGCGGCTGATGTCTACTTCTACGTCGACTCGGGTGCTATCCAGGCCGATGAGGGCAAAGCTGGTGACTTGGGCTAACATGCGCGACTCCGACATTCCTTGTCTGGGGTTGAGATCCAGGCCAATATCTGCCATGAACTACAGAGAATCCCGCTTCTGCCCGCCATTATACTTGAGATGCAGCCAAATGTCCAGCGGTTTTGCCAGCGGGTCAGGGCTTGTTAGGTCGGTCATTCAACCCGATTTGACGCAAAGTGCCTGTTGTAGGGGCGGGTTTCGCGCGTCGCCTGCGACGCACACCCGCCCGTACAGTCCCATCCCATTTGCCGTTGCACGGGGGATAGCGTCCCCGTCTTTACCCTCGCCCATCGCCGGCATGGCCGCGAGGGGCGTTCTACAGGCTCCATCATGAATGCTCCCGTCAGGAAAAAAAGGAGGCTGCCATGGGAGTGGCAGCCTCGCAGCCGACAGATTCAATGAGCCGGCCCAACCGGCCCGATCTCCGGAACCTTGGGGCCTATTCCTCGCGTTGGACAACCACCGTGATCTTGGCCACTGCCGATGCGGCCAGGCGGATACTCACGGCATGGCTGCCCAGCTCTTTGATCGGCTCTTCCAATTCAATTTTGCGGCGGTCCACCTGAATCCCGGCCTGTTCCTGGATGGCTTCGGCAATGTGCGAATTGGTGATGGACCCGTACAATCGGTCCGCTTCGCCGGCGCGGGCCTCGAACGTCACCGTCAGGCCGTCGAGCTTTTGGGCCAAAGACTGAGCCTCGTTCAGTTCCTTGGCCTTGCGTTTGGACTCGGCTTCGCGCAGGGCCTGGGCCTGCTTGATGGCGCCCGGCGTGGCGGCCACGGCCAGGCCATGGGGGTAGAGGAAATTGCGGGCATAGCCATCGGACACCTTTTTGATTTCGCCCGCCTTGCCCAATTGATCCACATCCTTTAGCAGCAATACGTCCATAATAAACACTCCTCGTAGGGTTGGCAGAGTACCAG
>CAZNQW010000099.1:0-9830 GCA_964575225.1 uncultured Anaerolineaceae bacterium
CCAGGATGAACTTGCCCAGCGTCTTGTTGTCGGCGGCCATGGGGCGCTCGCCCTGCAACACGTGAATTTCGACGCTGGTTTGGCCATCGGCCGCCGTGGAAAAGATCTGGCTCTTTTTGGTCGGGATGGTGGTGTTGCGTTCGATCAGAGGCGTGGCTACCCGACCCAGCGTCTCGATGCTCAGCGTCAGCGGGGTGACGTCGAGCAGCAACACATCCTTTACCTCACCGCCGAGCACGCCGGCCTGGATCGCCGCCCCCAGGGCCACCACCTCATCGGGGTTCACCCCGCGGTGGGGCTCACGGCCAAAGAATTTGCGAACCGCTTCCTGAATGGCAGGCATGCGGGTCATGCCCCCCACCAGAATCACTTCGCCGATATCCGACTGGGTCAGCTTGGCATCCTTCATGGCTTGCTGGCAGGGGCCGATCGACTTTTGGATCAGGTCATCGACCAACTGCTCCAGCTTGGCTCGGCTCAGCGTCATCTGCAAATGCTTGGGTCCGCTGGCGTCGGCAGTGATAAAGGGCAGGTTGATCTCGGTCTGCATGGTCGTCGACAGTTCGATCTTGGCCTTTTCGGCGGCCTCTTTCAGCCGTTGCAGGGCCATCCGATCTTGGCGCAAATCGATCCCCTGTTCCTTCAGAAATTCATCGGCCACCCAGTTGATCACCCGCTGGTCAAAGTCGTCGCCGCCCAAGAAGGTATCGCCGTTGGTCGACAGCACTTCAAAGACATCGTCCCCCACGTCCAGGATACTGATATCAAAGGTTCCGCCCCCCAGGTCATAGACGGCGATCTTTTGATCGACCTTCTTGCCCAACCCGTAGGCCAGGGACGATGCGGTCGGCTCGTTGATGATGCGCAGCACGTTCAACCCGGCGATCTTGCCGGCATCCTTGGTCGCTTGCCGCTGGCTATCGTTAAAGTACGCCGGCACCGTAATGACCGCTTCGGTGATCGACTCGCCCAGATAGGCCTCGGCGTCCTGCTTGATCTTTTGCAGAATCATGGCCGAGATCTCGGGTGGCGAGTAGCTCTTGCCCCCCATCTCGACCCAGGCATCGCCGTTGGTTTGCTCTACGATCTTGTAGGGCAGGATCTTGCGGGCCTTGGCCACTTCGGCGTCCGAGTACTTGCGCCCCATCAACCGTTTGATGGAAAAGATGGTATTTTCCGGGTTGGTGATGGCCTGGCGCCGGGCCACCTGGCCCACCATCCGCTCGCTCGTCTTGGGGTTCACCGCCACTACAGAGGGGAACAACCGCCCTCCCTCCGAGCTAGAGATGACCGTCGGTTCGCCGCCTTCCATCACGGCACACACCGAGTTGGTCGTGCCCAAATCAATTCCAATGATTTTCGCCATGACTTTTTCTCCTTTATGGTAGCATCGGCACAGGTGTCCTATGCCGCGTTTGTTTCCTCTGATTCACAAGCCGCCGCGTCGCTCGATTTCGATTCGGGCGCCGGCAAGGGGCCAGCCGACACGCGGACCATGCTGGGCCGCAACACCCGGTCGCCCAACCGGTACCCCTTTTGCAGGCAGCCGATCACCTCCCCCGCCGGCACAGTGTCCGAGGGTTCGTGGGTGACCGCTTCGTGCAGACAGGGATCAAAGGGGGCGCCCACCGCGTCGATGGGCTCAATGCCTTCCTGAGCCAACAGCCGGGAAAACTTTTGGTAGATGAGCCGAACACCCTCGGCCCAGTCCCGCACAGCCTGATTCTCGGGCATCGACTCGAAAGCTCGCTCAAAATCATCAATCACCGGGATGATCTGCAGCAACATGCCCACCTTGGCATGGGTGTAGGCCTGATCTCGGTCGCGGTCAAAGCGCTTGCGGGCGTTGGCCAGCTCGGCCAAGGCTCGCTGCCAACCGTCCAGATATTCAGCCTCCTTGGCCCTGGCTTCCTCCAATTCAGCGCGGAGGGCCACTTGTTCGTCAACCCCTTCCTCCTCCAGAATCTCCTCGGCTTGGTTCTTCTCGTCAAACTCTGCGGGAGCCTCTTGGGCGCCCACGGTCTTTGGTTTCTGTTCAGCGCCGCCGGATGGGCGGGCTCGATCGCTCTTCACCTTTGCACTCCTCCTCTATCTACGATTCCTCAGACTCGCCATACAGGTCGCCGAACAGATCGCTCATCAACCCGGCCACATACCGCACCGTAGAGATGGCACGGCTGTAGGGCATGCGCATCGGGCCCATCACGCCCAGGGCGCCGATAGCCTCACCGCTCACCCCGTAGGGAGACACCACCAGACTGCACTCTCTGAGTTCGTTCCAACGACCCTCGCCACCAATAATGACCTGGACGCCGCCCACTTGGAGCATATCGGTCAGCAGGTCCTCCAGCAAGGTTCGATCCTCAAACAACTGCACCACGTTGCGGGCACTTTCGGCCACCGCGAACTCGGGTTGATGAAGGATATTCAGCAGCCCATCCCGGTACAGGTACAGACCAGACTGCTCGTCCACCTGCTTCAAAAGGTTGGCCACCACTTCAAGAACCCGCTGTTCAAATGCGCCGCCCTGGTGGGTGACCGTCCGAATGCGCTGCACCGACGCCCCGGCACACAGATCGTTCAAGCGGTTGGTCACCTGCCGCAGGGTGTCCTGACTCATCGCCTCGTCCAAAGGCAGCACCTGCTGCCGTACCATGCCGCCTTCCAACACGACGATCAACATCGCCAGCGAATCGTGGATCGAAATAAGCTCCAGATGTCGCAGCCGGGCCTGCTCTGTTTTAAGGCTGGTTACTACCGCCGCCGAGTGGGATGCCCGAGCCAGCACCGACGCAGCCAGGCGCATCCACTGCTCCAGATCGACCCCCACCTGATGAAATTGGTGGCGGATCAAACGCTGCTCATCCACGGGCAAATGCGACTCTTGCATCAGCCGCTCCACGAAATAGCGATAGCCCACCTCGGTGGGCACGCGACCGGCCGACGTGTGCGGTTGGATCAAATAGCCCGCTTCCTCCAACGCGGCCATGTCGTTGCGAATCGTGGCCGAGCTAACGCCCAACCCATAGTTTTGGATCGTCTTGGAGCCAACAGGCTGAGCCCCCGAGATATACTCGCGGATGACCAGAGCCAGAATCAGTTGTTGGCGTGATGTCAATTCATTCATAACTTATTTAGTACAGCCTGCCCTGCACGCGATTCAACCTATCCCTTCCCAAAGTTAGCACTCGAGGCCATCGAGTGCTAACCACCACCTTGGAGAATAGTACCACGAACCGCGCCGTCTGTCAAGAAGGGAACCAGGGGAGAATTGGCAGAACCCCCTGCCGACTGCCAGAGTCTGATCTCTGGCAGTCGGCAGGGGGAGAGGAACCACTGCGGAGCAGGTTGTCCTAATAGGCGTGTCGATCACTCAGGAGGCTGAACACCGTGCGGAGAATAATCTTGAAATCCAGCCACAGCGACCAGTTCTCAATGTACCACAGATCGTACTTGGTTCGCTCGGCAATGGATGTATCGCCCCGAAGGCCGTTGACCTGGGCCCAACCGGTCATGCCGGCCTTTTCCCGATGGCGGTCCATGTAGCGGGGAATGCTGCGCCGGAACTGGTCGACATAGACCGGTCGCTCGGGCCGCGGACCCACCAAACTCATGTCCCCCAAAAATACATTGATAAACTGGGGCAGTTCGTCGATGGACATGCGGCGGATGAATCGACCCAGACGCGTGACGCGCGGGTCGCCTTCCACCGTCCAACCCGGCCCATTGGATTCGGCATCCATGCGCATGGAGCGGAACTTGAGGCACCAAAACGGTTTGGCGTCCAGGCCCATGCGCTCCTGGGCATAAAACACCGGTCCTTTGGAGTCGAGTTTGATCAGCGCCGCCATCAGCATCAACACGGGCGACAGCACCACCAGGCCAAAGGCGCTGCCCACCAGATCCACCGCCCGCTTGAGGGTCAGCTTCCAACCACGAAGGGCCACATCGCGCACCGACAGAAGCGGCAGGCCGCCCAAGTCGCCAATGCTCAACTCGGTGGCAATGATCTGGAACAGATCCGGGAACACCTTGATGCCTACCCGCCCCCGCTCACACAGGGCAATGATCGTCAGCAACTCCTGATGGCTCAACTCGGGCCGGCCGATGATCACCTCTTCGATCTCGTACTGCTCGATGAGGGCCGGGATGTCTTCGACGCCGCCCAACACCGGCACCCCCATGATCTCGGACACGGCCTCGGTGTCGCCATCGACAAAGCCCATCACCTTGTATCCCAGGCGCGGCATCTGGCGGATTTTCTGGAGGATCATGCGCCCTACGTCGCCCGTGCCCACGATCAACAGCCGATCGACCCAAATCCCCCGACTTCGCAGCAGGGAACGGACCCACATCAGTACCGTGCGACCGGCAGCCACCATCACCACCGTCAACAGCCAGGCATACACCACCATCACCCGGGGAAAATCCAACTCCAGGGTGCTGTTCTTGAACAAAAACGTGGTCAGGGCAATGGTGATAATGGCCCCAATGGAGGTCGCTGCAAACAGGCGGTAGAACTCGTCCAGCCGAGGCATCGTCCGCTTCAGATCATACAGCCGGGCAAAGAAATAGACCACCACCATCGTGATCACCTGGACCACCATCATCACCAGGTAATCGCTCAGGGGCGCAATGTTGACCGGAGGCGGAACGGCTACCACGTTGCGAAGCCAATAAGCGATGTAGAAAGCGAGGGCCACCATGGCCGCATCGTGCACCGCCAACAGAAAGGTAAAGAATGCGTCAGCTCGACGTCTCATCATCCCCCTCCCTTGCCCTGAACCGGCAACGCCGAAGCGACGCCCCGCTGTTCTTCGGGGCGCAGGCGATCGCGCAAGAGGGCCCAACGCTCCATGCCCCAAACCGCCGCATAGATGAGCCAATTCATCAGAAAGAAGGTGTCCTGGCGAAAATGCTTGTCGTGAAATTGGCGCATCGTCCGATAAAACTGCAGGTTGGCAAATGCGCTCCGCTGACGGCTGGACTGGCCTTTGTAATGCAGAACGGTGACCTGGGCATTGTACCACACCTGCCAGCCCTGCTGTTTCAGGCGATAGCAAAGATCGAGGTCCTCGGCGTACATGAAAAACTGCTCGTCCAAAAGCCCCACCTGGGCCAGCGCTTCAGCCCGAAGGAGCATAAAGGCGCCGACCACCGAATCCACCTCGGTGACTCGGTCAGGCGGCAGATAGGTCAGGTTGTACCGGCCAAAGCGGGGGCTGCGGGGAAAGAGGCGGCTCAGGCCCGAAAGGCGGTAAAAGGCCACCTCCGGCGTCGGAAAGCTGCGGCGACAGGCCCGATCCAGGCTGCCATCCTCGCGCACCAGCCGCGGACCCGCCGCCCCGGCCTGGGGATGCGCCTCCATAAAGGCGAACATATCGCCCAGAGCCGAAGGAGACAGCACCGTGTCTGGGTTTAACAACAGCACATAGTGCGGCGCATCGTCCCTCGCACCCGCTGGCGTCGAAAAGCCAAAGGCCTGCAAGCCCAAGTTGTTGCCGGCCGCATAGCCTCGGTTCTCAGCTCGGATCAGGCGCACCTGGGGAAACTCGGCCGCGACCATCTCGGCGCTGCCGTCGTGCGAGGCATTGTCCACCACGCAGACCTCAAAGCTGAACGAGCCCTGGCTGTCGAGCACCGACAGCAGGCAATCCCGCAGCAGATCGCGCACGTTATAATTTACAATGACAATTCCCAAATCAAGCATCAGAATCGGTTGTCAGGTGGCTGCCAACAGGTTTCGGGCGATGACCAAGCGCTGAATCTCACTGGTGCCCTCATAGATCTCGGTGATTTTGGCGTCGCGGAAATGGCGCTCCACAGGGTATTCCTTGCTGTAGCCGTTGCCGCCAAAGATCTGCACCGCTTTCGTCGTCACCCACATGGCCATCTCTGAGGCGTACAATTTGGCCATGGCCGCTTCGACCGAATAGCGGCCATGGGTCTTGTGCGCCTCTTCCTTGGCCATCGCCGCCTGGTAGGTCAGCAGTCGAGCCGCCTCCAATCGAGTCTTCATATCGGCCAGCATCCACTGGATGCCCTGGAACTCGGCGATCGGCTGGCCAAACTGCTCGCGCTCCTTGGCATAGTCACGGGCGGCCTCAAAAGCCGCTTCGGCAATGCCCACGGCCTGAGCCGCAATGCCAACCCGCCCGGCATCCAGAATCGAAAGGGCGATCTTGAACCCCATGCCCTCGTCACCCAAGCGATGCCAGGCCGGCAGTCGATAGTTTTCAAAGATCAGCTCTGATGTATGAGACGCTCGAATACCCAATTTTGGTTCCACTTTTCCGGGAGAAAACCCGGGCAAGGTGGTGTCCACGACAAAGGCCGAGATCCCCCGCGAGCCCTTGCTCTTGTCCGTCATGGCAAAGAGCACGATATAGTCGGCCACCGGTCCACTGGTCACCCAGGCTTTGAGTCCATTGATGACATATTCGTCATTCTCCGCATCATATTCGGCCGTACATCGCATGTTGGCCGGATCCGACCCTGCCGGAGATTCGGTCAACGAATAGGCGCCCAGCTTTTCGCCAGAGGCCAGGGGAATCAGAAACGCCTCCTTCTGCCTGTCGGTGCCAAACTCCTCGATGCCATGACACACCAGCGAGTTGTTGACCGACATGATGACCCCATGGGAGGCGCATACCTTCGAAATCTCGATGATGGCCAGCACATAGCTCAAGGTGTCCAGACCGGTGCCGCCCCACTCCTCCGGGATTTCGATGCCCATGAAACCCAACTCGCCCATTTTGGCCACGGTTTCCCTCGGAAAGGAACCGGTTTCATCGATCTCGGCGGCAATGGGTGCAATCTCTTTGGCGGCAAAATCCCGCGCCATGTCTCGGATCAGCCTGTGTTCTTCCGAAAGCCTGAGATCCATTTCCTCCTCCTTGCCTCTTTTCCTTGGCAGAGGCTTGCCGTCTTCCTTGACGGTTGGGTGACAAGGGCATTATACACCAAGCGAGCGAAAAGAAAAAACGGGGTCTATGGGTGTGGTACAGAAATGCGGACCGTGCTCACCAATACCCGGTGCCACGGCAAATAGGACAGGTACGCCCCCCCCTCGTTACCCCTTGCCCGCGGCAATACAGGCAGGTCACTGCCGGGCGGTGGGTAGCAGCCCGATCGCTGCTGCCTATGAACGGGGAAGATGAGGAGGCACCGCGCGCTCCCGGCTCGCCGCGCCCCAAGACCGCCCGCACAAAAGTGGCCAAGGCAGTGCCCAGGATCTCGCCCAGGGTGGGACTCCAGCGCTTGACGGTGTCAAAGAAGCGGCTGCCAGTGGGTGCCAACCGACCCAATTCTATCTCGACCTGCTGAGCCGAGGGCCGGCGGTTGGGATCGGGGTCCAGGCAGCGTCCCACCAAGGCCACCAACGCGGGGCTCAGATCGGGCCGGACCTCCGACAGGGACTCGAACGTGGCAAAGGACCGCAACAGCTCCAGGTCCAACTCGGGGAAGGAGGAGAATCGGTCGCGCGGATCGCGCGCCGTGAGCAGGTGGTGCATCGTGGCGCCCAGGGCATAGATGTCGGAGCGGGGTGTGGGCTGAAGTTGCCACTGCTCCAGCGGTGTGTAGCCCGGCGTGCCCGCCGCCACAGTCTTGCCGCCGGCCATCATCACCCGCGCCCCCTTGCTTACCGCGGCGCGGGCCAGCCCAAAGTCCACCAGCCAGATCCGGTCTTCGGGATCCAGGATGATATTGGCCGGTTTGATGTCCCGGTGAATGACCGGCTGGGGGCCGCGACTGTGCAGATAGACCAGAGCGTTGGCCACATCGCGTGCACAGCGGATCACCTCAGTTTCGGAAAGGGGGCGCTTGAGCCGCTCCAGCCTCCGTTCCAGGCTCTCCCCCTCGATATACTTCATGACCAGGAACTGATCCATCCCCTCGACAAAGTAACCGTACACTTCGGGGATGCGGGGGTGCCCCGGTTGGTTGAGGCGCACCAGCACCTCAGCTTCGCGCTGGAAATCGGCCTCGGCCTTGCGGCGTTCGCTCTGGGTGGCAAAGAAGGGGCGCATCTGTTTGACCACACACAACCGGCCAAACAGCTCCATATCGCGGGCCAGGTACACAGCGCCCATGCCGCCCTGCCCCAATTGGCCGATGATCTGATAGCGCCCGCCCTGAAGCTGGGCACCCACCTCCAACGAACGGGTAACCGGGGCCGGGTCGAGTCCCGCGGCAGCCAGCCGCACCCCGCACTTGATGCAGAATCTCGCGTCTGCTTTGGTGGGCGCGCCACATTGAGGACAATTGGACATCAGGCCTCCTCCACGCGGACCAGCAGGACTGTGATATTGTCCTCGCCGCCCGCCTCGTTGGCCGCATCTACCAGACGACGACAGGTGGCCTGGGGTGTGGCCCCATCCGCCAAAAGGGCGGTCAGCCGGTCTTCTGGATAGACCATATCCCACAACCCATCGGAACACAGGAGGAGCAGGTCATCAGGCATCAGGTCAACCGACGGAACCAGGTCCACCTGGACGCCGGGCTGGAGCCCCAGGCAACGGTACAGAACGCTGCGGTGGGGATGGTCGTGGGCCTCTTGAGCCGTAATACGCCCCTGACGCAGCAAGGCGCCGGGCACCGAGTGATCTTCGGTCAATTGCTGAAGGTCGCCCTCCCGCAAGAGATACGCCCGGCTATCGCCCACGTGGGCCACGGTGGCGCGGCGATCCTCGACCACGGCCAGAGTCAGGGTGGAGCCCATATCCCCGGCAGTGCCAGGGTGCTTGCGGGCATAGCCCAACAACACTTGGTTGGCCCGCTCAATGGCATGCTCCAACATACGGGCCAGATCGGTTTCTTCCAGACGCACGGTGACCCCGCTGCCCACCGAAGCCAGGGCTTCGGCATCCAAGCGGCGCGTGACCGACGAGTCTTGGGGACGAAACAGAGGCGCCAGATCGCGCTTGAGGGTGTTGACGGCCCATTGGCTGGCCAGTTCGCCGCCCAAGTGGCCGCCCATGCCGTCGGCCACAACAAACAGGCCCATGGGTCCCTCGTCAGAAGACTGGACCACCCGGTAGTAGAACCGATCTTCGTTCAAAGCCCGTTCGCGACCAACGTCAGTCAGCCCGGCCACTGAGAGCCAGATTGTCATACCCCCCCCAGCATCCGCTGCTGCCGGCGCTTGTGCGCCGGCAGCGCGGGGATTCACGCAAAACCGATTGCGACTGGGTCGCTCCTCATGTCTTGATACGTTGTTTCCTCGCAGATCAATCCCGATCTACTGGGCCGGAATCCACAGCTTCCACCCAGGCCGGATAAAGTTGGGATTCTCGATGACCTGGAAGGTGGGATCCTCTGCGGCTTTGGCGTTGGTGGCGTCGAAAATCAGCCGCCAAAGCTGCCCGTTATCGTAGAATCGCGCCGCCAGCGCGCTCAACGAGTCTCCAGGCTGGACTACATACCCTTCGCCCTCACCCGATTCCTCCGGACTAACCGTCTCAGCAGTGCCAGGTGCCGGGGTCGACACGTCGATGGGCACGCTCGCGCTCGCCAGTTCGGGTTGAGCCTGGCTGCGCGCCGTCAGTTCGTGGGTACCTGCTTCGGCTTGGTACGCCAGGGTCCAGGTGCCATCCTCGTCGACCAACGCAGTGCCTACCACCACACCATCAGCTACAACCTCGACCGTGGTGCCAGGCTCAGCCGTGCCCGTGAGCGTGACCACCCCTTGGGCCGAGATCTGGGGTTCGGCCATCGTGGGCGCCACAGGTGCAGCCGCGACCTCAGGCTGCGGCACATTCAGGCTGAGGGCAGTCGATTCGTTCAGCATCTTGCCTGCTGCATCGACGGTGCGGGCCGTGAGGGCATAG
>CAZNQW010000099.1:9930-13685 GCA_964575225.1 uncultured Anaerolineaceae bacterium
TTGACGTCCCCGGCCCACAACTCAACCGTGGCCCCCGGCTCGCCCGTGCCCGACAGACTCAGTGTGCCATCGGTCAGCTCGGGCACGTTGATCTCGGGCAGGGCCATCTCCACCTCGGGCTGGGGCACATTCAGGCTTAGGGAGGCCGATTCGTTCAGCATCTTGCCTGCTGCATCGACGGTGCGGGCCGTGAGGGCATAGTCGCCGGGGTCCAGCTCCCCTTCCCACGACCAGGTCCCGTCGGCACCCACCGGTACGCTCCCCAGTTTGACGTCCCCGGCCCACAACTCAACCGTGGCCCCCGGCTCGCCCGTGCCCGACAAGTTCAGAGCACCGTCGGCGGTAAATTGCGGGGCGTTCAAAACAGGCAAAGCCCAGTCCATGGCCGTCGGCTGTGCCGTTGGCTCGGCTGTGGGCGCGGGCATCGTCGGCGCATCGGCAGCGGGCTGCTTTTCCGCGACCGTCCCATCCCGTCCCTGCAAGAGGAGAATAATGATGATAATCAACAAGCCGAGGGCGACGGCACCTTTGAACAGGTCATAGTTTTTCGTGCGTGACTCTTGGGAAATCATGTTCGCTGGCCTCTTTTCCCCGTTACTTGTCCGGGTGCTGAGCCTTGCGACCGCCCACGAGCCGGTCCTGCAAGGCCTGGAATTCGTCCCAGGCACCATCGGCAGCCAGTCGGGCCTGCTCCGTCCAGGTCGTTGGATCGGCCAACCGATAGTTTGGACCCGCGGCCTCGAGAATCGCCCTCAGGTGATCCGTGCTGGCAGCCGCCAACTGAGCAAAGGTGCGGATGCCATGGTCCTCCAGAAGCCGGGCGATCTTGGGCCCGATCCCTTCGATCCGCTTCAGATTGTCGCGTTCAAACCCAAAGGCAGGCGCACCCGGCACAGCCGCAGCGCGATCGGGCCAATCCACCTGAGGGGCATCTGTGACCATGTCGGTCTTCAGGCCAGGCAGTTTGGCTTTCAGTTCCTCAAACGCCCCGTCAATGTCCAGATCGGGAAAGTCGACCTTGAGGCCGTCAATAGCCCCCTTCATGTCCAGGTTCGGGATCTTGGCCTTCAAGCGATCGATGGACCCATCCAGATCGATGTCAGGGAAGCGCGCCTTCAGGCCGCCCACAAAGCCCTCCAGGCCCCACTCAGGCTCTTGGACCTCCGGCACCTCCAGGTCGATGTCCAGATCGGTGCCCCACAACGCCACCTCCGGCACCTCCAATTCGATGTCCAGGTCAGGGTCCGGCAACGCCACCTCCGGCGCCTCCAGGTCGATGTCCAGGTCGGCGTCGGGCAGCGCCACCTCTGGCGCCTCCAGGTCGATGTCCGACAGCTTTTCCGTCAAGCCGCCGAGGGCAGCACCTACCCCCAAATCGGGTAGCTTGGCCTTCAGTTCCTCAAACGCGCCGTCGATGTCCAGATCGGGAAAGTCGACCTTGAGGCCATCGATGGCCCCTTTTAGGTCCAGGTCCGGGACCTTGGCCTTCAAGCGATCGATGGACGCATCCAGATCGATGTCAGGGAAGCGGGCCTTCAGGCCGTCCACAAAGCCCTCCAGGCTCCACTCGGGCTCTTGGACCTCAGGCGCCTCCAAATCGATGTCCAGGTCGGCGTCGGACAACGTCACCTTGGGTGCCTTCAGGGCCGCGTCCAGGTCGGAGTCCGGCAATGTTACTTCCGGCGCCTCCAGGTCGACGTCCAAGTCGGTGCCCCGCAACGCCACCTCCGGCGCCTCCAGGTCGATATCCGGCAGCTTTTCCGTCAAGCCGCCGAGGGCAGCACCTACCCCCAAATCGGGTAGCTTGGCCTTCAGTTCCTCAAACGCGCCGTCGATGTCCAGATCGGGAAAGTCGACCTTGAGGCCATCGATGGCCCCTTTTAGGTCCAGGTCCGGGACCTTGGCCTTCAAGCGATCGATGGACGCATCCAGATCGATGTCAGGGAAGCGGGCCTTCAGGCCGTCCACAAAGCCCTCCAGGCTCCACTCGGGCTCTTGGACCTCAGGCGCCTCCAAATCAATGTCCAGGTCGGTGCCCCGCAGCGCCACCTCCGGCACCTCCAGGTCAACCGCCAGCCCTCCCTCTTGAGGAGAGGCACTTGCTCTCTCGAAGGTGAGAGCTGTACCGGACGTCTGCTTATACCAGCTCTCCAGGTCTCGGTTCTCCGCTTCCAGGAGCCGGATTTGCGCCCGTGCTCGCTCCAGATTAATCTGACACGCCTCTTTCTCCTCCAACACCGCTTGCCACTTTCGACGCCAGTAGAAGAGGTCAATCAACCACTCTACAATCCAGCCAACCAGAACCCCGATAAAGAAACTGAGCCAATTCACGGTTTTTCTCCTTTCCCTGTTGAATATGGACTGCCCCGTCCAATGGCTACTGAGGCGCCTTGACGCACCCCGGGAAACCATGGATCAACCAAACATTCCCCTCGAAGGATACCCGTCGCACGTTACGAACTGTGTTACTAAAAACGATCGGCTCAGATGACAAATCCCGGTTAGCCAAAGAATCCACGGCGCTTGACCTGCATGCGGACATCCACCCGTTGGTCGGCTTTCCCATCGATGTTCAGGCTCAGACTGGCCTCGGGCTTGAGCCCCTGGAGCTTGTACACCCGGCCCACCAGTTTGACCACCTGACGGTCTCCCGGACCCATCCCAAACGTTTCCGGTTTGACCTGCAACCAGCCAGGCGCGCCCTCGACGCGCACCCGCACCTTTTTGGATCCCTTGTTGGTCACTGTCAACCGGCCGGTCACCGTGTTCAACGAACCGGACGATACCGCCCCCAGGTTGATCTGCCGCGGGTTCACATCCAGGGTCGACCCATTGCCCGCTCGTGTGGCCCCGCGTCCGGCCTTGCCTGCAACCTGCACCTGCACCGCCACTACCTCCGGCATACCACCCTCCGGTAGCAGGGTCACGGCCCCCAGATACGATGGACCGGGCGTCAAGGCGCTGCCCTCAATCTCGACCTCCACCGGGCAGGCCTCCCCCGGCGGGCAGGCAAAGGTGCTTCCCACCCGAAGCCAAGGCTGGGTGCTCAGCATCTCGCCGCGCAGATAGCCCTTTCCTGTGTTGGCGATCTGAATCGTCGCCGGGGTAGTCCCGCCTGATGAGACATCCGAAAGCTGCAATCGCGGGGTGCGCAACGCCAGCTTCCCAGGGGGAAGGGCGCCAGGCGCCAACTTGCGCACAAAAGCATCCAGCGCGGCGTCGGGGTTGCCTGGCCACTGGCGCAACGCCACTTCGGCGGCCTGGGCCGCCACCGGATCGTGCAACGTCCGGCTGAGCCAGGTGGCCAGGGTGCCATCCTGCAAGAGGCCAGCGGCATAGTGCCAATGTTTGATGGCCAAAGCCAGTAGCTCGTCGCGCTCATCGGCCTCGTCCCCATCGGGAAAAGGCAGGGTTCGCAGCGGGGCCGTCTGCCCTCCCAGGTAGGCCTCCAGCTGTTGGCGCCACTCGGCCGCCGTAGGTCGCTCGTCAATCGGCTCGGCCAGCGCCCGCTGCAAAAGGGCAGTCAAATCGACCGGCAGCGAGTCCAATTCGGGATATTGGAACGGATGGTCCCGGGGGTCGTCATCGGTGAGCAGATGGTAGGCAGTGGCCGCCAGCGAAAAGACGTCCGACCGGGATTCCGAGTGGCCGCGATACAGCTCGGGGGCCGCATAGCCCACTGTACCATACACGCTCGCTTTGGCCCCATCAGATCGGAAGAGCGTCGTGTAGGGAAAGAGTGTAGGATAGGGTGT
>CAZNQW010000100.1:0-5462 GCA_964575225.1 uncultured Anaerolineaceae bacterium
TGCTACCCTCTCTGCTTGGTCCTGCCACCATCTTCCATTTTGTGCTGTTGCAGGCGAAGTCCGAATGCGATGGATTTTACAAATGAGCGCCCGGCAAGTTAGTGCTCGCGTGAAACCAACATATGGGTCGCTCCGTGCAACCTTTTTCGACCGTTGCAATGAGCTGTCTGTGTGTGTACTCTCGTCCATCGGCTCACAAGTCTTTGCGCCAAGTCTACGAACTGGTACCTCCAGCTATTTCTGTAGAGTGGAGCTGCGGAAATTATAAAACACCTTTTCGTGATTATACAACATCCGAGGGGGTTTGTCAACCAGACGATTTGACTTGTGATTTAAAGTTGAAAAGTGGACAGTTTCAAGCCGAAAAGTGTACACCATAGCTCTGCACAAGAGCGTATGGCATGGTAAGCTTCTGCCATCCCCACAGGAGGAAGCTTTGCCACAGATCCATAAGCGCTTACCCGATGAACAAGTCAGGGTGCTCTTCCAGAGATACTACCAGGGCCAGCCCCCTTGCACCGATTGGAAAGACCTAATGGGCATTGGCAAGTCCCGCTTCTTTGTCCTGCTGAAAGCCTATCGTCAAGGCCTCGCGATAAAAGTGGGTGCGAGGTCCATGAACTTGTGAAGCAGCGCGGTATTGACGAGGCTCAACCAGAGTAGGTTGAATCCAAAATCGGCGTGCTGTTTCTCGGGATTCTGCGGTGCAGATAGGGTCCGTTTTTACTACCAGATCTTTCGGCTCACGGTTCTGCTGCTGCCCGGCCGAGGTCTTTGTCTGCCCACTGGCGCCGATAAAGGCGCTGGTACGTCGGGTTGCTCTCGATCAGGGACTCGTGCGTTCCCTGGCCCACGATCTGCCCATCCTCCACCACCACGATCCGGTCGGCCTTGCGCAGCGTCGAGAAGCGATGGGCGATGATCAGGGTCGTGCGGTCCCGCCGGATCTCGTCCAGCGCCTGCTGGATGCGGGACTCGGTGTAGGCGTCCACGTTGGCCGTCGCCTCGTCCAGGATCAGGATCTTGGGATCGGCCAGCAGGGCGCGGGCAAAGGCGACCAGTTGCCGCTGCCCGCCTGACAGGGTGACGCCCAGCTCCCCCACCTGGCTGTCGTATCCGTGGGGCAGCGCGGTGATAAAGGTGTGGGCCTGGGCGCGCCGGGCGGCGGCCTCGACCTCCTGGTCGCTGGCGTCTGGCTTCCCGTAGCGGATATTCTCGCGGATGGTATCGGCAAACAGGAACACATCTTGGGGTACAAGGGTCACCAGCCGGCGCAGGTCGGCCGATGCCAACTGGCGCACGTCCACACCGTCGATCTGCACGGCGCCCTCGTCAACGTCGTAGAGCCGGGCCAAAAGCCGGGCGACGGTGCTCTTGCCGGCGCCTGTCGGTCCCACCAAGGCGATGGTCTCGCCGGCATCCACGACCAGGTCTACGTCGCGCAGCACGGGCTCTTTGCCGTAGCCAAAGGTCACCTGTTCGAAGGCAATGCGCCCCTGGAAGCCGTCGCCCGGCTGCTGGGGCTGCGCAGGCTCAACCACCGCCGGCTGGCGGGCCATATAGTCGGCGATACGGTCCAGGGAGGCGGCCCCCGCCTGGAAGGTGTTGTAGACCAGGCTCAGCTCGCGCAGCGGACCGAAAAAGCGATAGACATAGCCCAGAAAGGCCAATAGCACGCCGATGGTGGTTGCACCCTGGATGACCAGGGCGCCGCCATAGCCCAGGACCAACGCGATGCCCAGCATGTTGGTCACAGTCATGGTTGGGAACACGGCAGCAAAGAGCAGGGATACCCGCAGGTTGGCCTTCATGTTGCGCAGACTCAGGCTCTCGAACTGCTCCACGGTAAACGACTCGCGGGCGAGGGATTGCACCACGCGCATGCCGGCGACGCCCTGCTCCACGCCGGCGTTCACCTCGGCCAGTGCCTGCTGCACCTGCTGGTAGGCGAGCCTCATTTGTTTGCCCAGGTAGCCCATGCTCAGCATCACCACCGGGATCGCGACCAGTGTGACCAGCGTCAGGCGTACGTTGAGCAGGGCCATGATAACGATGATGCCCACCAGTGTCAGCAGGTCGTTGACCAGGTTGAGCGCGCCGCTGGAGGCGACCTCGGCCAGGGCGTTTACGTCGTGGGTCAGGCGCGACGATATCTGTCCCACCCGCTCCTGCTCGTGAAATGCAACCGGCTGCCGCAGCACGTGGGCATAGAGATCGCGCCGGATGGCGTGTACGACGTGCTGCCCCACCCAGGTCGAGATGTACCCTTGCCAATAGCTGGCCAGCCAGAACACGCCGTTGAGGGCGAGGTACAGCAGCGCGATCAGGGTCAGGCCGCGCACGTCACCCTGGGCGATGGTCGTGTCGACAGCCACCTTGGTCAGGTAGGGCATGGCCAGCGTCGTGGCCGTTACGGCCAGCGTCGCCAGCACAGCCAGGGCCAGCCGGCCCTTGTAGCCGCGCATGTAGCCCCACAGCATCACCAGCGCCTGCCGGTCCATCTGTGACAAGCGGAAGCGTTCTTCCTGCCCTTGCATACGGGTCATGAATCCGCCACGAATGCTCATCGCACCCCTCCTTCCGCCGCGGCGGCTTGGCCTGCTGCTGGCTCTCCTGGAGTCAGTGTCTCGGCGTGGAATTGCAGCTCGTACACCTGGCTGTAGAATCCGCCGGCTGCCAGCAGTGTCTCATGGGCCGACTGCTGTGGCGTAGAGCGTGCCCGCTCGACGATCTGGCCATCGCGCAGCACCAGGATCTGGTCGGCTTGCTGCACCGTCCACAGCCGGTGAGCGATGACAAAGGTGGTCCGTCCGGCGCGCACCTCCTGTAGTGCCTGCTGCATCCGCCGCTCGGTGTCGGCGTCGACGCTGGAGGTGGGCTCGTCCAAGATCAGGATACGAGGGTCGGTGAGCAACACTCGCGCCAGAGCGATTCGCTGCTTTTGCCCGCCGGATAGTCGCACGCCCCGCTCACCGACGGGGGTGCCATAGCCCAGGGGCAGGGATTCGATAAAGTCGTGCATCTGCACCACGTCCGCGGCCCACTCAATCTCTCGTTGGGTGGCTTGGGGGTGGCCATAGGCAATGTTCTCGCCGATGGAGGCATCAAAGAGAAACACCGTCTGCAGGGCGATGCCAATGGCGTCGCGCAGACTCTGGACGGTCACCTGGGTGATATCGTGGCCATCGAGGGTGATCCGTCCCTCCTGTGCGTCGTAGAATCGGGGAAGGAGGTGCACCAGGGTGCTCTTGCCGGCACCAGACGGTCCTACCAACGCCACCATCTCGCCCGGCGCCGCCTCCAGATCCACGTTGCGCAGGGCATGGGCGTCGTCAGGGCTGCCTTTGTAACGAAAGCTCACGTCTTCGAACCGCACATACCCCTTGATGGACGGCAGGGGAGTTGCACCCGGCGCGTCCCGGACATCCGGTTGGGTATCGAGCACTTCAAACACCCGCTCGGCCGCGGCCAGCGCCTGCATCACGATGTTGAGCATCATGCCCGTTTGGCGGATGGGGCGCAGCAGCATCTGGATGTAGGTAGTGAAACCGATGAGCGTGCCGAGCGAGATGATGCCAGCGATCACGTTTTGGCCGCCGACCCAGAGCACCAGGCCCGTGCCCACGCCCATCACCACGCTGGCGTAAGGCATCCACAAGGAGGAAATGCGCGCCGTCTCGATGTTGGCTTGCAGCACCGAATGGCTCTGGCGGTCGGCCCGTTTCTGTTCGAACGCTTCGCGACCAAAGAGCTTGACGACCAGGATACCGGCCAAACTCTCCTGCAGCGTGCCGGTCAGCGCCGCGAGCTGGCGCTGGACGCGCATCCAGGCCGGGCGCACGCGCCGGGCGTAGGCCCACATGCCGAGGGCGATGAGGGGCAGCAAGCCCAGGTAGACCAAGCCCAGCCGCCAGTCCCAGATCAGCAGCACGACCAGGATACCAAGCAGGGTCAACAGGTTGGTCAGGATAATGACCGCCGCCCGTCCGAAAAAGTTGTTGAGCACGTCCACGTCGGCCGTGACTCGCGACATCAGGTCCCCGGTACGCGCCCGATCGTAGAAGGAGAAGGAAAGGCGGCTGAGGTGCTCAAAGATCGCGTTGCGGATCTCAAAGACGATGCGCTGGCCTGTGTAGGCAGTCAGGTAGAGCCGCAGAAAATCGATGCCCCCCTGCACCAGCGACAGGGCCAAAAGCCCGCCCGCCGCCCACCAGATCTGCTCCGCCTGTCCCGCCAGGATGAAACGATCGACTGCCAGACGGATGATCCAGGGTGGGGCCAGCTCGGCGACCGAGGTGACCAGGGCCGCCAGGATGACACCGGTGAGGACAAGGGCATGGGGCCGCATGTAGCCCAGCAGCCGGCGCAGAATGGGCCATACCGGGCCAGAGGGGCCGGGTTTGCCACCACCTGGTCCGCTCTTGCCGCCGCCTGGGCCAGGCTTTCCACCGCCTTGGCCGCCACCTGAGCCGGGTTGGCCACTGCCCGGTCCGCCTTGGCCACTGCCTGGGCCGCCTTGGCCACCACCTGAGCCGGGTTGGCCACTGCCTGGGCCGCCTTGGTCACCACCTGGGCTGCGTTGGCCACTACCTAGGCCGGGTTGACCACCACCCGGGCTGGCGTGCTGGCGCGACTTGATCTCCGCGTTCTGGTCAGGTTTGTCGATCGTGACCTCGCCAGATCGGTCCTCTTTTGCTTTCTGTTCTCCCACCACCACCTCCAAAGAGGACAAAACCAGAAGGTCCAGACGGGCCTTCTGATTGTCCAGTCCGATGATGCGAGGGCTACTTTGCCGCTGCCCTACCCTCGCAACAGGGTTCCGCCCCCTCACCGTGGCGTCCCTGGATCTGCTCCGGTGTGCACTCTTGGATCGCGCTGGTACTCAGGGTGGCAGCACGCCGTTCCTGAATCACGACAGCACAGGGTCCTCACATCCACTCTGCGCCAGTTGTTCTCTTTCGCGGATGACGAAATCCTCGCCGAGTTGCTCGCGCACAAATTGCTGATAAATGGCCAGACGTTCCGAGTCGAGGAAGTAGTGGAGGCGATAGCCGCGCCGCTCGGGGTGCACCAACCCCAAATCCTTGAGCACGCGCAGGTGCTGGGATACGGCCGAAGGCGTCACTCCTAGCTCGCGGGCCAGCCGTCCCACGCATAGGGCGTGGCCCGATTCCTGTTGGGTCAAGAGGGACACCAACCGCAATCGGGTCTCATCCCCGAGCGCTCGGAAAAAGCGGGCCAACTCTCGCATATCACCCACGATAATTAAGCACCTACTTAAAATCTAAGGAAAGTATAGCCAGGTCCGGTTCTACTGTCAACTCCTACTGCCGGTGATGTGGGGACGAAAACTCGCACGCTGCGAGAATGTCCGTTACTGCCAATTTCACAACTCCTTCACAGCTTTTTCACGAGTTGCGACTATACTGATCTTGCTGGTGATCAGTCGTATGTCCGCAGTA
>CAZNQW010000100.1:5562-13584 GCA_964575225.1 uncultured Anaerolineaceae bacterium
CAGGGAGGCAAATGGATGAGACAGTCCAAAAAAGCAAAGCGACGGCGATGGCCATGGGTCCTATTGTTCCTGGTCGCAGTGGGCATCACGGCCGGCTGGTACTATTGGAGCCAATACACAGCGGCCGATGAGCCATCCGAGCCGGCGTTGCAGACCTCCAGAGTGCGGGTGGGCGACATCACCATCACGGCCAGCGGCAGTGGCAATCTGTTGCCGGCCCGCGAGTTGAACCTCGGTTTTCGCAGCAGCGGAGTCCTGGCCGAGATAGCGGTCCAAGTCGGCGATCATGTGGCGCCCGGCGATCTGCTGGCCCGCCTTGAAGACGCTGACGCTCGAGCCCAGGTGGCCCAGGCCGAAGCGAACTTGCGCCTGGCCGAGCTCAAACGGGCCGAGTTGACGGGCGCGGTCGATCCGGTGGCTCTGGCCGGCGCGCAGGCCACCCTGGCCTCAGCCCAAGCCGACCTGAGCAAGCTGCTGGCCCCGGCGACCGAGGCCGAGGTCTTGGCTGCCCAGGAGAATCTGAAAAGCGCCCAAGACGCTCTGGCCCTGTTGCAGGCTGGCCCCGACCCCGAAAAGGTAGAGATTGCCAAGGCCAACCTGACCCTGGCCGAGATCAACCTGCGCGCCGCGCAGGCTGCTTATGACAGGATCGCTGGCCGAGATAATGCGGGGGCCACAAAGGAGGCCGCCGAGCTGTGGCAGGCGACGACCAACTATGAAAAGGCCAAGGCCGAATACCAAGAGGCGGTAGCCGGCCCCACCTCCGACGCCATCGCCGCCGCCCGCGCCAAGGTAGCGCAATCCGACGCGCAGTTGCAGGGCCTGCGGGCCGACCCCGATCCTGAGGCCAAGGCAGCGTCCGAGGCCAAGATAGTCCAGGCCCAGGCCCAGCTAGAAGCCCTGTTGGCGGGTACCTCAGCCGAGGATCTGGAGGCGGCGGAGTTGGGTGTTACACTGGCCGGCTACAGTTTAGAGAATGCCCAACGCCAGTTGGAAGAGACCCGGTTGTTGGCACCTATGGCCGGCACAGTCGTTGCTTTGAATGCCGACGCGAGCGAGGCAGCAGGCACGGCGCCCCTCGTCACGCTGGCCGACCTGGCAGCGCCGCTGGTGCGCTTCTGGGTGGAAGAGACGGACCTGATCAGCCTCGCACCGGGCAACCCGGTGGAGATTGTCTTTGAGGCATTGCCTGACCTGACCTTTGCCGGCCAGGTGGTGCGCGTCGACCCCGCCCTGGTCACAGTGGACGGCACGCCCGCTGTTCAGGCCTGGGCCAGCGTCGATCTGTCGAGCCACGCCGTCAACCTCCTGTCAGGCATGACCGCCGAGATAGAGATCATTGCCGGGCAGGCCCAAGATGCGCTGCTGGTGCCGGTACAATCGCTGCGGGAGGTGGCACCGGGTCAGTACACCGTGTTTGTCGTGGGATCCGATGGCGAGCTCGCGCTGCGTCCCGTCGAGATCGGGCTGAAGGACTTTGCCAACGCTGAAGTCCTGTCGGGTCTGGAAAAGGGCGAGGTAGTGAGCACCGGCACCGTCGAGGTCGAGGCGGAATAGGCCTGAAAGCGAGCCAAGGAAAACGCAATGGATGATAGGAGAATGGTCATCGAGACCCACGATCTGACGCGCGTCTATGGCAGCGGCGACGCCGAGGTGCGGGCGCTGGACGGAGTGAGCCTGCAAGTAGAACAAGGCGAGTTCGTCGCCCTCATGGGGCCGTCAGGCTCGGGCAAATCCACGCTCATGAACATCCTGGGTTGTCTAGACCGGCCAAGCGACGGGGAATACCATCTCGATGGGGAGGACGTGAGCCTGCTGACCAGGACCGAGCTGGCAAAAGTCCGCAACCAGGCCATAGGCTTTGTGTTCCAATCGTACAACCTTCTGCCTCGCTTGAGCGCCGTCAAGAACGTGATGCTGCCTCTGCTCTACAATGTAGAGGAACGGCCCAACGCGGAAGAGCGATACGAACGGGCCTCAGTCGCTCTGGATGCCGTGGGCCTGAGCGACCGGCTGCACCACCGGCCCAACGAACTGTCGGGCGGGCAGCAGCAGCGGGTAGCGATTGCCCGGGCGCTGATCAACCGACCGGCCATTATCCTGGCGGATGAGCCAACCGGCAACCTGGACACCGGATCCAGCGACGAGATCATGGACCTTTTGGGCCGGCTGCACAAAGAAGGCGCAACCATCGTCATGGTCACCCACGAGCCCGATATTGCCAGCCACGCCCAGCGGGTGGTGTGTATGCGCGATGGCCGGATTGTCTCGGATGACGACGATAGTCCCCACAGTTGCCTGGACAGAAGGGAGCCTCAATGAACTTGGGAGAGACAGTTGGCGTCGCCCTGGAAGGGTTGGTGCTCAACAAAGCGCGGTCGTTCTTGACGACGCTGGGGGTGATCATTGGCGTGGCATCGGTGATCGTGATGCTGGCCGTGAGCGCAGGGGCCGAGGCGACCATCGCCGAGCAGATTAATGCCCTGGGCGCCAATCTGATCATCGTCAGCCCGGTGCGCGGCGTACCGGGCGCTTCGCAGACCCTGGTCTACGAAGACTATGAGGCCATCGTGGAAACGGTGCGCAATATTGACGGCACCTCGGCCGAGTTCCAGTCGGTGCAGGATGTCAGCGGGGGCAGCGGCAGCCTGGAGGGGATCACAGTCCTGGGCGTTACGGCAGATTTCCCCACCGTGCGAGACTATGGATTGAGCGGCGGGCGCTTTTTCAGCGATGAGGAAAACGATCGCAAAGTCAAGCTGGTCATCTTGGGCCATGGCATCGCCCGCGATCTGTTTGGAGATGAAAGCCCCATCGGTCAAACGGTTACCGTCGGCTCGACCAGAATGACCGTCCTGGGCGTGATGGAGGAAAAGGGGATGGTAGCCGACGCGGACTATGACGGGCGGGTTTACGTCCCCATTACCGTGATGTTTCAGAAATTCAACCCCTCCCGCATGGCCAACGAGCGGGTGCGCACCATCTACATCAAGGCTGAAAGCCAGGAGGCGATGGACAGCGTCATCAACCAGGTAAAGGTTTTGTTGATCGAGCGCCACGATGTGGACCCGGCCCAACCCGACTTTACTGTGCAGACCCAGCAGGATATTATCTCCACCCAGCAAGCGACGACCGAAGCCTTTCGCAATCTGCTGGGCTGGGTGGCCGGTGTGTCGCTGCTGGTGGGCGGCATCGGCATCATGAACATCATGCTGGTGTCGGTGACCGAGCGCACGAGAGAGATCGGCCTGCGCCAGGCACTCGGCGCGCGCCCCCAGGACGTGCTGCTCCAGTTCCTGATCGAAGCGGTCATCCTGAGCCTGGTAGGCGGGCTGGTGGGGGTGCTGCTGGGCATTGGCGGCGCAGAGATCTTTGGCCGGCTGGGGACCATGCGCACGGTCATCGTCCCTGCTTCGGTGCCGCTGGCCTTTGGCGCGGCTGCGGTGGTGGGCATCTTTTTCGGCTACTATCCAGCGACCAAGGCTGCCCAATTGGACCCGATCGTGGCGCTGCGCCGCGAATAATACAGTTTTGGACAAGGTGATAGGATGAAATCAACCATGGGAACCTGCGTGATGGGTCTATTGATAGCCGCCCTGTTGCTGGCAGGCTGCGGCAGCACGGGCGGGGCCCAGGCACCGGTCGCGGCTGTCGAGGCGGCGGCGTCGAATCTGGATGTCTCGTACGAGGGCGCGCTGGCAGTGCGCAACCAACTGGCGCTGGGCACTCTCCGGCTCCAAGAGACGGATTGGCCTGTGACAGATGCGCAGTCTGCCGACCTGCTGCTCTTGTGGCAGGCACTGCGAGGCACCATGGACAGCGGCGCTTCAGCACAGGCCGAGATCGATGCCCTGTTGGCACAGATCGAGTCGACCATGAGTGCTGAGCAACTGTCCGCTATCGGCGCCATGCGGCTCACCCAGGCCGACATGCAAGCCTGGGCACAGAGCAACGGCCTGAACATGGCCCAGGGAAGTGGGCTCGGCGCTGGACAGCGAGGCAGCGGTCGGGACTTGTCAGAGGACGAACGCGCTACTCGCCAGGCGGAACGAGATGGGAGCGGTAGCGCCGGTAGTGGGACCAGCCGGGCGCTGATTGATGCCGTAATCACCCTGTTGGAAAGCAGGTGATCTTTTGCGAGGAAAGACAATGAACAAATGGTTGTACCTTTCGACGCTTTTCACACTGGTTATTCTGCTGGCGGCCTGCGGGGGCGGTGAGGCGACGACGGATGGCGCTGCCGCCGTCGCACCAACCGTGGCTGAATCGGGAGATCCGGTGACCCTGAGCCAAGAGTACGACGATGCCACCAGCCTGCGCAACCAACTGGCCCTGGGTATTCTGCGACTGGAAGGCACCGCGCAGGCCCTGACTCCCGACCATGCCAGCACGCTACTTCCTCTGTTCCAGACACTCAAGGTGCTGACTGCCAGCTCGACATCGGCCCCCGAGGAGACGGAAGCGGTGCAAAACCAGATCCTCGCCT
The DNA here is from genome assembly GCA_964575225.1 of uncultured Anaerolineaceae bacterium. Lineage (GTDB taxonomy): Bacteria > Chloroflexota > Anaerolineae > JAAYZQ01 > JAAYZQ01 > CAZNQW01. The sequence continues at coordinate 10,049 of CAZNQW010000100.1, forward strand.
CGTTGAAAGAGGACCAGGTTGCAGCCCTCGCCGCCATGCAACTGACCAACGCCGATCTTCAGGCCTACTATGTGGAAATCGGCGCCAGCGTGGTCAAGACGCCGGAGCCAGGGGTCACACCCCAGAGTCAAGCCCTCAAGGACCTGCCCCCTGAGGAGCGGGAAGCCGCCCGGGCCACCGCCGAAGCCCTGGGCACGCCGGTGGGCGGTGGGCGGAGCAGCGGCGCAAGCAAGAGCGACGTGCTGCTGGATGACGTAATCGAGCTGCTGACGGAACGGGCCGGCGGATCGTAAGCAATCCAGCCACATCAAGATCCTCGCCCCCCTAATGCTGGTGGCTGCCCTGGCCAATCGGGCCACCTAGCGCGAGGTTCAGGTCTATGCCGTCAAGGCCGGTAGGCGCGCGCCGCTCAACTCGCCCCCGAGCTGGGCGCTTACTACAGCGGCACCAATGGTTGGGCAGGCTTGGACGACACCTAACAGGCTCGATTCAAGCGGCATCCTAGCCGAGGCTGTGTCTCGAACGCCTTCGCAGGGCATGTAGGCATCGTGTTGTCACAGTTTGGAGCCGGAGGCAGATCGTGATACACTAGAGTTGTCACCCTCCAAACGGGAGAGTGTGGGATACCATCACGAGAAGACGAATCAGGAGGAACGAAATGTCCGATCAATCTGTGGATCCCAAGATCCAATATGCGGCGGCGGGCTCCCCGCGGGGTGTCGATCTCTTGCACCATCCTGCTTTGAACAAGGGCACGGCCTTCAGCCAAAAAGAGCGAGAGGCTCTTGGGCTGCGCGGGCTCCTGCCGGCACATGTGCAGACCCAGGACCAGCAAGCTCGAAAAGTGCTGGAAAACTTTGACCGCAAGCCGACCGACCTCGAAAAGTACATTCACATGCTTTCCCTTCAGGACCGCAATGAGACGCTGTTCTACCGCGTTGTCATCGATAATATGGAAAAGATGCTGCCCATCATCTACACTCCTACCGTGGGTCAGGCTTGCCAGGAATACGGGCATATCTTCCGCAGGCCCCGTGGGATGTTCCTATCGGCTGACGATCGGGGCCAAGTAGCAGACGTCCTGCGCAACTGGCCCAATGAGGATGTGCGCATCATCGTCGTTACAGACGGAGAGCGGATTCTGGGCCTGGGTGATCTGGGCGCCGATGGCATGGGCATCCCAGTCGGCAAGCTCTCGCTCTACACCGCTTGCGCCGGCGTGCATCCATCGCTGTGCCTGCCGGTCACCCTCGACGTGGGCACCGAAAATGAGCGACTGCTGAACGACCCGCTGTACATAGGCCTTCGCCAACGCCGCTTGCGGGGCGAAGCATACGACGCGTTCGTGGACGAGTTCATGGAGGCCGCCCAGGCGCGCTTCCCCAACGTCCTGATCCAGTTCGAAGACTTTGCCAACATCAACGCCTTCCGCCTGCTGCGCAAGTACCGGGACCGAGTTTGTACCTTCAACGACGATGTCCAAGGTACCGGCAGTATGGCTCTTGCCGGTTTGTATTCTGCCCTGCGGATCGTGGGCGCCAAGCTGTCGGACCAAAAGATCCTGTTCCAAGGGGCGGGCGAGGCTGCCATTGGCATCGCCGACATGATCGCCGGGGCCATGATAGATGAAGGTCTGTCAGAGGATGAGGCGCGAGGTCGCTGCTGGCTGGTGGATTCCAAGGGGCTGGTCGTTCGCAGCCGCACCGAGTTGGCCGAGCACAAGCTGGCCTACGCCCACGATCATGCGCCGCTCCCCAACCTGTTGGCAGCCATCGAGGCGTTGCAGCCCACGGCTCTCATCGGCGTATCGGGGCAGCCGGGTACGTTCAACCAGGCTGTGCTGCAGGCGATGGCGCAACAGAATCACAGGCCGATCGTGTTTGCTCTTTCGAATCCCACCTCCAAGGCCGAGTGCACGGCCCAGCAGGCCTATACCTGGACGGAGGGACGCGCCATCTTTGCCAGTGGCAGCCCATTTGCCCCTGTGACCCTCGGCGAAAAGACCTACGTGCCGGGTCAGGGCAACAATGCCTACATCTTTCCGGGCGTCGGTCTGGGTGCCCTTGCCTGCGGCGCCCGGCGGGTTATCGATGAGATGTTCTTTGCCGCCGCCAGAGCATTGGCCGATCAAGTGTCCGAAGCGGACCTGGCCCAAGGCCTGATCTATCCACCCATAGGATCGATTCGGCAAGTGTCGGCAGCAATTGCTGTGGCTGTAGCCAAGGTTGCCTACCAGCGCGGGCTCGCGGCAGAGCCGGAACCAGACGATCTCCCGGCGTACATTGAGGCGCAGATGTACGTACCACGCTACCAGAGCTACGTGTAAGCAGGTGGGTTCGTGCAACTCGGCAGGAGAAGCGGGAATTGTTGAGGCTGGGCAGCCAGGCCGCCAAGAGCACGGTTCAGCGGTACATCAACAAAGGAGTCTCTGCAGCCCCTGCCAAGCAACCGAGGGCCATATTCCTTCGCAACCCTGACCAAGGACGGCTGGGCTGTTGGCTTTCAGCAGACCTATGACTACTTCTGCGCCATCTTTGGTTATCGAGTTGGGTTCTCGCCGGTTGGGGCATTTTGCGATCACCAGAGGTCCGGATGATGCGTGGGTCGCCCAGTAACTGCGAGGGGCTCACCCTTTTGGCCAGGATCTAGATCACGTCGCGGCCTGTTCTTGTTGGATTGCAGCACGGTTACCATCGGCGAACAGCCGTTCGTCCCTCAAGCCCTGGTGCTGCTTGAGGGACGGGAGAAAAGTGCAGTCCTGCCGCAGGCGTGGTCCTTCGCAAACCCCATGCAACAGAATCGCTTTTTCCCACGGAACTTGGTCAATCAAATCTGTACTCGCGAGCTGATGTAGATTGACACTTTGCCATAGGGTCTGTCAGGCGCCAACTGACAGACTCTTTTGCTGCATCTGCAGAAGAAAGACGGTTCCGGCACTGAAGCAATCCTTCGTCGCTTCTCCCTCTGGAATCTTTCCCGAAAGGGCTATACCAACTCGGCGGCCTAGTCTTTAGCCGGATGAGAGTTTTCGGCCAGAATACCCCTTTATGGTACAATCCAGGCTATCACTCATCAACCAGAAAGGTGGACCACGGATCGCAATCTCCTGCACCTCATTCCAAGTTGTCTGAATGATCTGTCCCAGAAAGGCGAACCAGCGCCCGAAAAAAGTTATGAGGCTGTGAATCTGACAAAAGTCAATGACAACGGGGCTCTTGTCTGTTATACTGAGAGCAGGCTTTTGCCCCCTATCACAAGGCTCAAAGGAGAGTACCCAATGAACGAGACGTCAAAAACAAACCGCCAGATGATGGCGATCCTGCTCGTGGCTGCTGGCCTGTTCATGATCGCTGTCGCGCCTTTCCTGGTCCAGTCGACGCTGGATCCCATGCTGGAAGGTCTGATGGAAAGGGCGGCCCAAGATCCGGGCTTTGCCAGCGGACCCACCCTGATGGCCGTCTTTTACCCTCTGTGGCGGGCGTTGATCATGGTCGCCGGCGTTGCCTGCCTGGTCCTGGCGTGGCCCACGTCGAAAG
>CAZNQW010000101.1:0-13525 GCA_964575225.1 uncultured Anaerolineaceae bacterium
ATGGAGGTGCTTGCGCGCTGTAGGGCTGCTGCAAAGTCGGCCAGTCAATCTAGTTTGGAGCTCGCCGCCCCCGTCTCGGGGGCGGCCTGCACACCTGGCAGACCACCGCGCCCCGAGGACGGGGCGCGGAGCCCAACCAAATCACATCGGTCAAGAGACAATGCAACAGCCCTGTTGCGCGCTGCGCGCTCACTTGTTGCCAAGTCGGCCAGTCAATCCGATTTGATATCCGCCGCCCATGTCGGCACGGCACCGTTCTCGTGGGCGGCTGCACCAAAACCGTCCTGAATGACCAACTTGCCAAGCCCCTTGCCCGATGCTATAATGGCCTCCTATATCTTTTGGGGGTAGAACCTTGGAAGCACTGGAACATCAACTGGTTGAGTTTCTTACCAACCTGTTTCAGACCATCGATTGGTTTGGGGTGGTGATCATCATGGCGCTGGAAAGTGCCAACATCCCCATCCCCAGTGAGGTCACCATGCCCCTTGCCGGCTGGATGCTGGTCCAGGCCCAGGGCGGCTCGGCGCAGCAGGCGTTTCTGCTGGGTGGTCTGTGGGGCGCGGTCGGCTGCAATCTGGGTTCCATCCTCTCCTATGCCCTGGGCGCGTGGGGCGGTCGTCCGCTGGTGGAACGCTACGGCAAGTATATCATGGTCAGCGAAGAGGACCTGGAAAAGGCAGACCGTTGGTTTGGTCGCTGGGGAGATTGGGCTGCCTTTATCTCCCGCTTGCTGCCCATTGTGCGCACCTTCATCAGCTTCCCGGCCGGCGTCGTGCGCATGAATTTTGGGCGTTTTTTCGCCTTTAGCTTTGTCGGCTCGTTCATCTGGTGCGGGCTGCTGACCCTGGGCGGCTTTTACTTTGGCGAGCATTGGGAGGAGTTGAGGGCCATCATGCGCCCCTTTGACATTCCCATCGCCATTGTCATCGTTTTCGGCCTGGGCTACTATGTGGTGCATCACGTCCGACGGGGCAAAAAGAAATCCAAAACTGCCGAATTGGAAAGCTAACCTATGACTGAATCTCAACAGCCCTTGCCCGACAGTTATGAAGGCCTTCTCAGCCGCGCCCAGGCCGCGTACCGTGCCGGCGATCTGGCCGGTACCATCGCCCTCTACCGGCGCGTCACCGACAAGCTGGGCAGGCTCAGCCAGCAGGTGCTGGCTCGCAGGCCCGAGCTGGCGGACATGCACCGCCAGGCCCGGCTGGAGCTGACCGGCCTCCTTCATGGCGAAGGGCGGTTCGCCGAGGCCATCGAGGTCGAGCAGGTCCTCCTGGAAACCCACCCGGACGAAGCCCCAAAATGGCGCAGCGACCTGGCCATCTTGCGCGTCTCCAAGGGCGAAGTGGAAACCGGCCTGGCTGAGTTGAAAGCATTGGCCGAGGAAAGCCCTCACGATCCGGCCCGATGGCTGATCCTGGCCCGCGAAAACCGGATCGAAGGACGGCTGAACCCGGCCCAATCGGCCATGGAGCACGCTGTGGCCTCGGCAGATCCGACAGATGCGGAAATGCAAGCCCGGATCTGTTTTGAAGAGTTTTGGCTGTATCGGGACTGGGGCAAATTGGACGAGGCGGCGGATGCCTGGGAAAGGGCTGTGGGCCATTGGCCCGAGGCTGCCAAAAGCGTCCGCGAAGTATATACCATGTTCACCAACGTGGGCCGCTACAACGACGCCCGGCGCTATATCGACCGCGATGAGAACGCCTTGCAGGCCGGCTTCCAGCGAGGCATCGTCGCCAGCATGACCGGCAATTCCACCCAGGCCAAAAAATACTGGCAAGAAGTGGCCCAACAAAACCCCGACGAGGTCGAGTATGGGCAGGATGCCTGGGTAGAATCTCTTTTACGCCTGGGTACCCCAAACCCTGCTCTGGCCTGGCTGCAAAAGGCCCTGCCCCAGAGCACGTCTGTGCGCCTTCTGATCCTGACCGGCATTGCCTGGGCCATGCACGATGATGTAGAGCTGGCGGCCCATTTCTTCAAAGATGCCCTCCAGGTGCTGCGGTACAGGCGACCGCCCAAGCAAAAGCTCGACAGCGCCGACTGGCATTTGCTCGACACGGTGGTGGCCAAGGAAGAGACCAAACAAGCACTCAAATCCTACTTTGCGGTGGTCGAAACCCTCTGGAATTGATTCTCACCTGTCGCAGCGGGAGCCATTTCCTCCCGAACCCCTGTTTGGACAGCACGGAAAACTGTGCTATAATGCGCTGCTGCCCGCCCAAGGTAGATGTCGAAGGGTTGAACTATGCATTTTGCTGAGGCGGAAAACCGCTATCGCGAACTGGAAGATAAACTGTTTCGCGGTGAGTTGAACGAAGACGATTTTCTCACCCAGGTAGACCAACTACGGGTGATCGACCAAGAGGGCCGGCGCTGGATGTTGAGCGCTCGTACCGGCCGCTGGCTGGTTCACGATGGCCAGCGGTGGGTCATGGCCGATCCACCGAAGGACGCACCCGCGCCTCCCCAACCCGAACCGGTGGCCCCTGCACCAACGGCGGCCTCGACGGTCTCACCTGCTGGGGCGCCCTGCCCCGAACCGAGGGGACTGACTTCTTTTGCCCTCCCTCGTTCGGTGATGGCAGCTATTGCCGCGTTGCTGCTGGCGGGCTGCCTCATCGGCGGCGGGGTGGCGGCCTGGGTCTTTTTGCTCCGTGGTTGGGATGAAGCCGTACCGGTGACACCCCAACCCACCCGCGTCAGCCTGGTGCGCACCTATACCCCCCGTCCGGCTACAGCCACCTACACGCCGACCTTTACACCCACTCCCAGCCGCACCCCCACGCCCACCCCGACGCCCCTCCCCACCGATACGCCCGACGCAACCGAAACCCCAAATACCACCGACACACCGGCGGCGACGGATACTCCAGTGACAGTACCGACCTTAACGCCGACCCCCACCTGGACGCCGTTGGTGATTGCCACCCGCGCCACCGGCGTGACGCCTCAATCCACAAGCCTGGCCCAGGTGACGGCCACAGAAGCGCCCCCTTCGGGGCAAACCTACACCGTCAAACAGGGCGACACGTTGTTTGACATCGCGCTGGCCTTTGGCGTCAGCGTCGAGGCCCTGGCCCGAGCCAACGGCATCACCGACGCGACGCTCATCCGCCCGGGACAGGTCCTTGTCATTCCGGTGCCGGGAACCACTCCCCAGTCTCCCACATCCATGCCTACCGGCACGCCGACGGCGCGAACCACAGCCACGGCGACCTCCCGAGTGACAGCCACACCGACAACCCGGGCCACGGCGACGCCAACCATCGCAGCCACCTCGGGCACGCCCACGGTGACCGCCACGCCCAGGCCAACAGCGGTTCCAACCGCCCAGCCCGTGGCGTTAAGTGGCAAAATCGCTTTTACTGTGTGGAATCCCTACAATCTCAAGTACGAGCTGTACGTGAGCCGCACCGACGGCACCGGCCGCAACATGCTGGGCGAGGGGTTCCGCCAACCCCAGTTCCGTCCCGATGGCAATCTCTTGGCTGTGAACGGCGACGGAGCGCCCAACTTTGAACACCTGGTCACCATGGACTCCAGCGGCGGAAACAAGGTCACCGTCAGCAACTATGCCGAAGACTCGTACCCCAGTTGGTCGCCTGATGGAGCCATTGTTGCCTACTCGTCGGCTTCGTGGGGGGATGGCGCCATTCGCCTGGGCATCGTCCACGACATGTTTGGCAAGCAACAGGACTGGATCAAGGTGGGCACCACCGAGATTCGGGGTGAATTCCCCTACTGGACGGCCGATGGCCGCGTGGTCTATCACGGCTGCGACTTTCTCACGGGCGGCGGGGCGTGCAGCCTCTATTGGGTAGGCGCAGGCGGTGGAACCTATCACCGGCTGACCAACCATGACAGTGATACGGCACCCGCGGCGCATGGGCAACGGGTGGCGTTCATGTCCTCCCGCGATGGCAACTGGGAGGTCTATGCCGTCAACATGGACGGTAGCGGGCTCAAGCGGCTGACTAACAACGGTGCCCAGGATGGGTTGCCCACCTGGTCGCCCGATGGTAAATCGATTGCCTTTGTATCCAACCGGGAGGGCGGCTGGGCCATCTGGGCCATGAGCGCCGACGGCAGCAATCAGCGCAAGCTGTTCGACCTGGGCGGCGGCTATGGCAGCGGCGCGTATGCCTGGAACTATGAGCGGATCTCCTGGGCGCCCTAAAGGCTCCAGATCGGATCACTCTACTCGAAAAGCAGCGATCTCCTATGTCTGAAAGAGTTGCAGCAACCCGATCCGGTGCCACCGCCGCCCTGGCGGTGGTCCTGGGTCTGGTTTTGGTCCTCTCGCTGGGCGGTTCACCCCTGGCGGCCCAACCGCAGGTGCTGGGCACGTCCACGCCTACGCCTACCGCTACCCTGACGCCCACACCCACCCTGACCCCCACGCCGACCTTTACGCCGACGCCCACGCACACCCCCACCGCCACCCCAACACCCACCCACACCCCGCGGCCCTCGCCCACGCCGACCCTGGTCACGCCCACCCCGGCCCCGGCATCCTCCCATCTCTGGCTGGAAAAGCCGATTGGCCCCGACAGCGAGGGCGATCGGTACCCCGGCACCTACTTTCCCTATGGGGCCACAGGCGGCGGTCGCTACCACCTGCACCATGGCGTGGACTATGTGAACGAGGTGGGCACACCGGTGCTGGCAGCAGCGGCGGGCGCCGTCGTCGTGGCCGGCGACGATCTGCAAACCATCTATGGCAAAAAGCCCGATTTTTACGGGAATCTGGTGGTCCAAGAGCTGGATCAACCCTTCCAAGGCCAGTCGGTCTATGTCCTGTATGGACACCTATCACAGGTACACGTCCAGGTGGGGCAACACCTGCAACCCGGCGACGTGCTGGGATTGGTGGGCATGACCGGCGTGGCCATTGGCAATCACCTCCACCTGGAGGTGAGGCTGGGTGAAAATCGCTACGAGACGAGCCGCAACCCTGTACTCTGGCTCAAGCCCGAGCCGGGACAGGGAGCCATCGCCGGGTTGGTGTTGGACGCGCGGGGCCAGCCGGTGCCCGAAACGCCGGTGACCTTTTTCCGCGCTTCCGCCCCCGACAGATGGTGGCGGCAGATCCAAACCTACGCCAACGCGGAGGTCAACCCCGACGATCAATTGGGCGAGAACTTTGCCATCGGCTATGTTCCCGCCGGCGACTATTTGGTCAAAGCTCAGATTGGGGAGCGGTCGGTGGTCAAGCCCGTCACGGTTCGGGCAGGCGACATTGGCTTTGTTCTGCTCGCCGAAGGAGAATGAGCGGGCGCGAGGGCAAGGGGGAGAAGGCCATGAGCACACGAGGCACGTTCTGTATCCTGATCGCAGCTTTTCTCTTGGGCATTGGGGGATTGGGAGCTTGCGGCAATCAACCCGCCACCGTAGAGGGCGCCATTACCGGTGCCGACAATCAGCCGGTGCCGGGCGCACAGATCGCCATCTATGAACTGGAACAAGTTAAGGGCGCGGAGACGCTCAGTGCATTCACCAAGGGCGCAGTCGTCAAGACCATCGATGCCGACAACGATGGTCTGTACACCGTTCTGTTAGAGCCGGGCGACTATGTTTTTGAGGTCACAGCCGTGGGCCGGCAACTGACCAGCCACATGGTCGAAGCCAGGGCCGGCCAAGAGCTGACCATCGACTTTCGGCTGTCGTCCCCCTGACCTGCCGAACCAGGTGGATCCAAACGGCGCAGGAGTGTTCCCTGCGCCGTTTGGCATTTAAAGAGTGGAATCTCGCTCTAGCCGGGCGCCAACTCCCGGGGCGTGGTGTACAGAGCCACAATGTTCTCAAGGGGGGTGTCGGCCTGGATATAGTGGGCCGAGGTGCAAATGTATCCCCCGCCGGTCCCCAACACCACGCAGCGCTCGCGCACCTCATTCGAGACTTCTGTCGGGCTGCCATGAGGGAGCGTGTGCTGGATATCAACCCCTCCGTGGAACGAAAGCCGATCTCCGAACTCGGCCTTGATCCGGGCCATGTCCATGCCTGTCGCGCGCGGTTGCAAGGGGTTCAACACGTCAATGCCCATCTCGTCGACAAAGGGACCGATAAGCGGGTAGACGGCGCCGCAGGAATGGTACATGATCTTGACCGGGTAGCGGGCCGCGCAGATGGCGGCGTTCAGCCTCTGGTGGCGCGGTAGGATATAGGTGCGCCACATGCGCGGCGAAAGCAACAACCCGCGCTGCGTGCCCACATCGTCGTAGGTGTAAACCATATCCAATCGGCCGCCCGCTGCATCAATGACCCGCAAGGTGTTTTCGATATAGACATCGGTGAACCGATCCATGATGGCGCAGGCCACCTCGGGCCTTTCCACCAGGTCGAGCAAAAAGCGCTCAAAGCCGCGGAGGGCCCACGACCACTCAAAGATGCCACCCACCTCGTAGCGAAGGTGATGGCGGGTATCTGCGTTCCACCGTTCGCATTGCTCCCGCATGCCCGAGACGTCCCAATCGTCGGCGCTTGCCCAATCCCAATTCAACACGTCCGAAACCGTCTCGGCTTGGGCCAGGGGATGGCTGGCATACTCTTCGTAAGTGCTAAACTCGTTGGTCACCGAACGGCGATGGGTGCCCCAGGCGTCGATCTTGGTTCCATCGGGCAGGATGCGCGCCTTGGGACCCACATAACACGGGGCTACCATCCGGCAGTCGATCCCCAGCAGGCGCAGCACCTTGCCGTCGTCGGCCTCCAGGGCGGCGCGCAGTTTGTCCCACACTTCGGGCACGGCCCAAAAGTCAAAGGGCACCCGGTCGGGTTGGCGATGGGCCAGCGCGGCATCGACCCGTTCCCAGGGCGAATTCTCGGCGGTGTCCCATCGCCCGTAGCGCGAATCTAAAAAGGCACGCAGGCGACTCGAGTCTTGGACAATTTCGGCGAAAAAGGCGTCGTCGGGCGCGGTCGGCGCCGGTGAATTGGGCACAAAAGAGGATAGAGGTTCGCTCATTGTTTCTCGTAGGGCTTGCCCTCTGCCGCAGGTGCAATGGCCCGGCCCACCACCCCAGCCACCACAATGATGGTCAGGATATAGGGCGCCATCTGCAGGAATTCGGGAGGGATCGGGACGTTGATAAAGGGCAGAACCGGCTGGATGATCTGCATTTTCACCTGGAGCGCATCGGCAAAGCCAAAGAGGAGCGCGGCCAAAAAGGCCCCGCCTGGGTTCCAGTTGCCAAAGATCATGGCTGCCAGGGCCACAAAGCCCTGTCCGCGGGTCATGCCGTCTTCAAAGGTGCCCACCACACCCAGCGAAAAATAGGCGCCGCCAATGCCCGCAATCAATCCCCCCAGGATCACGCTCACATAGCGCATCTGGTTCACGTGCACGCCCACCGTATCGGCCGCGCGCGGATGCTCGCCGCAGGCCCGCATGCGCAGTCCCCAAGGGGCAGCAAAGATGACGAGGTTGACCACCACCAGGAGAATCAGCATGATAAAGACGGTGGGCTGGTTCTCGAACAGGATGGGGCCGATAATGGGGATGTCGGCCAGCACCGGGATCCGGATCAAGGCAAAGGATCCGGGTGTGCTCATGCCCGCCGGTTCCAGCAGACGGAGGTTCAAAAAGCGGGTCGCGCCCGCCGCCAGAATGTTGATCACGGTGCCCGAGATAATCTGGTCGACCTTGTATCGGATCGACAGCAAGGCGTGGAGCGCAGCCATGAGCCCGCCCATGACGCTGGCCATCAAGAGGCCCATCCACAGGTTGTCAAAGACGCTGGCAAAGGCCACCGCCGCAAACGCACCGGCGAGCATCATCCCCTCAATGGCAATGTTGATGATGCCCGACCGTTCGCAAAAGATACCGGCCATGGCCCCCAAGGTCAGCGGCGTCGCCGCCACCAACGTCGCCTGGACCATCCCCGGCAGGTTCATGCTGGTGCCGCTGGTAATCCACACCAAAAATGCAAAGGCCGAAAGCAGAACCACCGCCCAATTCAGCATCGAGCGCCAAGAGGTGAGGCGACGGAAGAACCGCAGCCCACCGATGAAAAAGCAGAGGGCGCCAATCGTATACAGCGTTGCCTGGGAGGGGAGGGCCAGCAGCGTCCCCAGCGTCCGATCGGTGAAAACCGACTGGTCACCCGCTCCTGTGCTCACCCCGCCCAGCACCAAGAACAGGGCCCCCACCAGAAAGATCGAAAACGTGGCAAGCAGCTCCTTCCAGCCAAAGCCGGAGGCTCTACGAGAAACACCAACGGTTTGTGCTTGAACTGCCATGTGTCTCCCTCAAATCCAGGGTAACGAACTCGACTCTGAGAGTTCGCATGGAGAACAACGGTCCTCGCGCTAGGCGCCCCATCCCCGAGAAAAGACCGTGACCTCGGCCCCTTCTTCCCGCGCCTTGCGCATGCGATAGATCGACCGAATGATCTCGGGAGCGGCGATGAAAATGATCACCAGCGCCTGGACAATCTGGACGATCTCGGTAGGCACGCCCGCAACCGACTGCATCCTCGAAGCGCCGGCCCGCAAGATGCCAAAGAGGAGGCTGGCGGCTACCACACCTGCCGGGTGGCTCTTGCCCAACAGGGCCAGCGCGATCGAGTCAAAGCCATAGCCTGCCTGAAAGCCCAGGGCAATGTTGCGGGTGATGCCCAACCCTTGCACCACACCGGCCAAGCCCGCCAGGCAGCCGCTCAGGAACATGGCCAGAACGTAGGTTTTGCCCACGTTCATGCCGCCATAGCGGGCGGCGGATGGATTGGCCCCCACGGTCCGCAGCTCAAAGCCCCAGGTGGTGCGAAAGAGAAACCAGCCGGTGAGCGCGGCTGCCACCAACGCCACCACAAAGCCCCAGTGCAAGGTCACCGGGTGATCCAAAAAGCGGGGGAGAAAGGCCGTTGGCGCAATGTCCTGCGTGCGGCAGGTCCCTTGGGTGAATTCCAAAGGACCGCAGAGCAGCCAGGCGCTCAGGCGATAGACCACATAGTTGAGCATGATGGTGGTGATCACCTCGTGAGCGCCGGTGCGCGCCTTGAGAAAGCCGGCGATGGCTGCCCACAAGCCTCCCGCCACAGCGCCGGCCAGAACGGCCAGCGGCAGGTGAACTATGGCCGGCAAGCCCGCGAACGAAAACCCGACGACCACGGCCACCAGCCACCCAATGCCAATCTGTCCTTCAGCGCCAATGTTAAACAGGCCCGCCCGAAAGCCCAGGGCCACAGCCAGCCCGGCCAGAATGTAGGGCACCGACTGGACGAGCGTATCGCTAGGGCCACGCACGGCGCCCAAAACCGGCTGCAAACTGCCCTCCGCCAAGCCATCTGCCAACCCCATCAGGATTTTGAAAGGGTGGCCCAGTGCCCCCTCATAGAGGGCGCCATACGCCTTCAAAAGATTGCCAAAGCCCGCAGCAAAGGCCTCGCCAATCCGCCCCTCCGAAATCGCCCGAAACAGCGCCTGGTCGGTGAACATGATCAGCAGGGCGCCGATGAACAGGGCTGTCAGCACCGACAAGGCCGGCACGGTCAGGCTGCGGATCCGGGCCGCCAGCCAGTCTTTCATCCAGGGCCAACCGCCCCGCCGAGTCGACAACAACGCCAGTCCACCGAGAAATAGCAACAGGGTGATGGGCCAGAAACCCAGGGCCACCAACAAGATCAGCACCAGCCACTTGCTGAGCAGAACGATCACCGCCAGAAGCGCGGCCAGCGCGCCCCATCGCGCCCACTGGGGAAGCGCGGCAATTCGTTGTCCCATGCTTGGAGTCTTTTCAGCCAACGGTCACGCCCCCTCTCCCGCCTGCCGGGCGCCCTTCTCCAGCCGGGAACCGGCCATCAGCAACCCCAACTCCTCGCGGGTCACCTTGTCGGCATCCACAGTTCCCACGATCCTGCCCTCGTACATCACGGCGATCCGATCCGACAGCGCCATAATCTCGTCCAGCTCCACCGACACCAACAACACCGCCACGCCTTCATCCCGCTTGTCAATCAGGCGGCGGTGGATGTACTCGATCGATCCCACATCCAGGCCTCGTGTGGGCTGAGCGGCGATGAGGAGTTGAATGGGACGTGAGAATTCTCGGGCTACGATCACTTTTTGTTGGTTTCCTCCCGACAAGTTTTGCACGGGAAGATCGATACTGGGGGTTCGCACATCAAACTCTTGGACGACGCGCTTGGCGTATTCGTGCACTCGATCATACTGGATCTCAGGTCCTTGGGCGAAAACCGGCTGATAATAGTTGCACAGCATCAAGTTGTCGGTGATGGGGAACGACAACACCAATCCATCGCTTTGACGATCTTCGGGTATGTGCGCCACCCCCAGCTCGGTAATGCGCCGTGGCTTGGCGTTGGTCACATCCTCACCTCGGATGCGAACCGTGCCATTCATGGCCGGATGGAGCCCGGTCAACACCTCGACCAACTCGGTCTGGCCGTTGCCCTGCACACCTGCCACACCCAGCACCTCGCCGGCCCTCACGAACAGGTCCACCCCCCGCAATACGGCATGGTGGCGCAGATCCTCGGCATGCAACCCGGATACTTCCAGCACCACCTCGCCCGGCGAAGTGGTTCCCTTGTCGACCACCAGCGTCACCTCGCGACCGACCATCATTTCGGCCAGATCCTCTTCAGAGCTTTCGGCGGGCGTGGTCTGGCCAGTCACCTTGCCGTTGCGCAGGACAATGACCCGGTCGGCGATGGTCATCACTTCCTTGAGCTTGTGGCTGATAAAGATGATCGACTTGCCCTGCTTCACCAAACCACGCATGATCTCGAACAGCTCTTCAGTCTCTTGCGGGGTGAGCACAGCCGTCGGCTCATCGAGGATCAGGATCTCGGCCTGACGATAGAGCGTCTTGATGATCTCGACCCGCTGCTGAGTTCCCACCGGCAGGTCACCGATGAGGGCATTGGGGTCAACAGCCAGACCGTACTGCTCCGACAGGGTGCGAATCTGGTGCACCGCCGTGCGCCGATCCAATGCAGTCGTCAGCACCTTGAGCGAAGGATAGGAAACCAGAGCAAAAAGGAGGGCCAGAGCGACGAGCAAGGGGATTTGGGAAGCGGAACCCAACCACAGGGCCAGACCCACCATCAGGACGATGCCAGCCACAGCCACAAGAGGCGCATAGATTCGAAAACCAGACCGGCTGAGCAAGCCCAAGAGGTGAACCAGAACATAGAGAGCCGCGACGACTGCGGTACCTTCCACCGCCGCCAATAGCCACTGCCCAAACGTCGGCAGGGCAAAAATTCCCCCAACGAAAAAGAGCAGCGCCGATAAGCCCAACATCACGCCCAAGGTTCGCCAGGAGAAGGAAAAGCGGGTCGGCTCGGTGCCCATCACCACGTTTTCGGCGACGGTAAAGACCGGCACCAGTTGAAAATGCTGGTGTACCATGCCGATGCCGAGATTGATGGCGTCTTTGGGTTCCTCGATCCGGACTTGCGAGCCCCTGACCTCGATCTCGCCCTCATCTTGGGAATAGAGGCCATAGAGGATGTTCATCAGGGTGCTCTTGCCCGCGCCGTTCTCGCCCAAAAAGGCCAGGATCTCCCCCTTGTCCAGAGAAAAGCTCACCTGGTCGTTGGCCAGCACGCCGGGAAACCGTTTGGTTACGTTTCTCACTTCGAGAATGGGGGCCATGGTCGCACCCTTTCCATCGAAACAAGTGAATCGGCCGGGTCGATGCCTGACCCCGGCAGGAGGGATGATCTCCTTTTAACAGGCGGTGCCGGGATTCACCCAGCACCGCCTTTCAGACTCGAATCACTCGTGGTGTGCCTACCAGCCTGTGTCGATCTCGCCCTTTTTGATCCCTTCGATGATCTGCTCCACTTCCTTCTTGAGCTCATCGGGGATCTCGTTCTCAAAGTCGTGATAGGGCGCCAACCCCACCCCACCGTTCTCCAGGGTACCGACATAGGCCCCACCGCCGGGGAACTCGTCGTTGAGCAACGACTCGACCACACCAAAGACGGCATTATCCAGGCGCTTGATGGTTGATGTGATCAAGATGTCCTTCTCATTGGGCACCGTGTTGTACTGATCCACGTCCACGCCGACAGCCCACTTGCCGCGTTCCTTGGCCGCAGCCAATCCGCCGTTGCCGGTCTTGCCGCCGACGCCAAAGATCACGTCGGCACCCTCGTCAATGAGCGAGTTGCCCACGATCTTGCCCTGATCCGCAGCCTCAAAGTCGCCGACATAGACACCCGAGAACTTGACGTTCTTACCCTTCTGTTCGTTGTAATATTTAACGCCGTTCTCATAGCCCACGATAAAGATCTCCACGGTCGGGATCTGCATGCCGGCCACATAGCCTACGCCAGGGTCCTCAGGGTCCTGCAAGTCGGCCCAGCCTGCGGCCAGGTAGCCGACGGGGAACGCTGCCTCGTCCGTGTTGAACACAATGCCCGCCACATTGGAGATGGGCGGGTCATAGGCATAGTCTACGATGGCAAATTTGGTATCCGGGTACACTTCCGCCATCTTGGCCGTAGCGTCGCCCAGAAGGTAACCGACGGTGATGATCAGGTCGTAATCCTGCTCGGCAAATTCGGTGATGTTTTTCTCATAGTCTGCCTGGGCCTGGCTTTCGATGAATTTGGCCTCCACGCCCAGTTCCTCTTGGGCGCGCTCCAGGCCTTCCCACGTGTTCTGGTTAAAGCTGGCGTCATCCAACCCGCCGACGTCCGAAACCATGCCGACCTTGACGCCCTCTCCGTCCGCTGGTCCGCAACCGACCACCAACAAAGACAATGTCATCAGTGCGACGAGCGTCGCAATTACCCACTTGCGCATTTCTTATCCTCCTTGGATACCAATTTTCTGAATACCGATCGTTTGGACCCCAACTGATACTCTAGGCTGGTCACCTCCTTTCACTTTCTCTTGCGATGTGAAGTGTCCCTGCCTTGATGGCTTTGGAGTAGCACCCTTTGTGGAGGGCTGCTGCTATTATACCCGAGATGAACAAATGATGCAAGCAACATAGCCATCCATCACCATTCAAAACGGCCTGCGTCGCATCATGGCAGGCCGTTTACAGGGGGATCAGGTCGTCTGGGTCCGAGTCGTTGGAGCGCTTGCGCGGTTCGAACTGGAGCACCTCGCGGGGGCGGCTGCCCCCCGTTTCGGGGCCGATCAGGCCCTGTTCCTCCATGGTGTCAATCAGGCGCGCCGCGCGCGAATAACCGATGCGCAGCTTGCGCTGCAACATCGAAATCGAGGCCCGCCCATGCTCCTGGACCAATTCCACAGCCTTGGGCAGCAGTTCATCCCCTTGGGCGACGGCCTTTTCTTCGGCCTCGATCTCTTGCCAGATCTGCTGCTGGACCACCTGCTCCGGCTGGATGGGTTCCTGGGTCAGGCGCACCCCCTTCCAGTGGCGCACCAAGCCCGAAAGCTCCTTGTCCGAGACGTAACAGCCCTGCAGGCGTTGGAGCTTGCTCGAATCGGGTGCCATGAACAGCATGTCGCCCCGCCCCAGCAACTTGTCGGCGCCCACCGAATCGATGATCACCCGTGAATCGGTCTGGCT
>CAZNQW010000102.1:0-13320 GCA_964575225.1 uncultured Anaerolineaceae bacterium
TTACTCGTGAGTCAACGAATACCTTTCGGTAAGATTCTTAATGAGTCAAATCGCGGCATTGACAAAACAACATGCGTATGGTATAATCTTAAACGTTAACGGTAACGTTTAAGTAAATTCTGCGATCCACAATCTCACATTATTCACAGCAGCACATCGTGGGCTGAAAAACACAGGAGGCCGAACGTCGCATGGACAAGATCCGCATGGCGGTTCAAGGGAGTGGAATCATTGCACACTCCCATGCTCGTGCCTGCCAAATGGCTGAAGGGGTAGATTTGGTGGCGGCAGCCAACTGGCAACCTGAATCGCTGGCTCGGCTGGCCAAGGAGTGGGAGATTCCCCGGACGACCACCCGTTTTGAAGAACTGGCCGACGATCCCAACATTGATGCTGTAATCATCACCCTCCCCAATTTTCTTCACAAAAACGAAGCCGTTCGTATGCTGCGCGCCGGCAAACACGTGCTCTTGGAAAAACCGATGGCTATGAACGTTGCCGAGGCTGAAGAGATCTTGGACGCTGCTCGAGAAGCAGATCGGCGGCTGATGATCGGTTTTATGTGGCGCTTTGATATTGAGGTCAACTGGCTGCGCCGGGCCATTGCCGACGGTCTCTTGGGCGATGTGGTCCGAACCAAGGGTTACCATGCCAACCCTGCGGGTGTTGGGCCTGTGGGCTGGTTTAACGAGTGCGACAAGGCAGGAGGCGGCGTGGTGATTGACATGGCTGTTCACTCGCTCGACACGACTCGCTTTCTGTTAGGGGAGCCACAGGCTGTCAGCGTTTATGCCACCATGGGCACGAGGTTTTCTACCTATGAGGTCGAGGATGATGCCACGTTGCTGGTGCATTGGGACAACGGCGCCTATTCCACTATTGTCGCTACTGCCTGGCAGCCGTTTCAAGATGCTCCGGAGGGAGCCCATGAAGTGTGGGGCACGCGTGGCTATGGAAGGCTATTCCCATCGGTTCTGCATCTACCTTTGGCGGATGCACGGGGTTCGTTTTCCCCTTCCTTCTCAGAGCGTAAGGAACAATGTGGCCCTTTGATGTACCAACGCCAGATTGAGTACCTTGCGGACTGCATTCGATCCGGCAAGGAACCGCGGCCGGGAGGTGTCGAAGGCCTAGCGACCATGAAGATTATCGAGGCGATCTATCAGTCGGCGCATAGCAAGCAGTTGGTCAAAATCTGAAAGGGTTTTCTCTAGCCATCTCATTCTTGTCAATTAAGGAGAAGGAATCATGAGCATTCCGCAGCGCATGCACGCTGCCATCTTTGCCGGGGAGGGACTGCTCTCCGTGGTCGAGCGCGATGTGCCCTCCCCCAAGGCGCATGACGACGTTTTGGTCAAGGTCGAGGCTTGTGGCGTATGCGGCACCGATCTGCGTTTTCTCAGTGTCCCGCCGATATTGGAAGCGCGGCATGGGGTGGTGTTGGGCCATGAGTATGTCGGCGAAATCGTTTCTTTGGGTGCAGGCGTTCAGCACTTGGCGCTCGGCGATCGCGTGGTAGCCATGCCTGACATCCCATGTGGGTACTGTGATGCTTGCTTAGAAGGATACCCTAACCTGTGCCCAAACGTAGTCAGCATTGGGGGGGCCATCGACGGAGGTTTTGCCGAGTATGCCATGGCGCCGGCAAGAGCCCTATACCCGATCCCGAAATCGCTAACTGCCGAGGCGGCAGGCTTGTTTGAACTACAGACCTGCGTTCTCGGGGGCGTGGAGAAGGCCGCTCTTCTGTCAGGGGAGGACGTTGTGGTCATTGGAGCGGGCCCTGCTGGCCTCAGCTATATGAAGTGGTTTAATGCGGCGGGTGCTGGCCGTGTGATTATGGTCGAGATCAATCCCTGGCGCATCAATTTTGCTCTCCATCACGGGGCGACAGTTGTGTTGAATCCACAGTGTGATGATGTAGTCCAGTCGGTGCGCCAGCTTACCGGAGGGGGGGCTTCTATTGTGGTGGACGCTCTTGGCTCGGCGCTTGACGTTGCGATTCGCTGCGCCGGCCGCGCAGCCAGAATCATCGTCTTTGGCGAGAATGCCCAAGCAGAGTGCGCTGTGCGCCCATACGATATCCAGCAGCGAGAATTGCGCATTTTGGGCAGTTATTTGGGGCCTTGTCACTTCCCGAAGGTCGTTCGGGCGCTTGAGCATGGGTCCGTCGACTTGACCGACTTGGTGACACACCGGTTATCACTGTCCGAACTGCCAGCCGGCATCAAGGAGCTGGCTGCTGGGCGGGGAGCCAAAGGCATTTGTTTCTTGGAAAGGAGGTGAGGAAGTCTATCAAAGAGGGACAGGTCTCTTGTCGTGAATCTTGAGGAGAGCAATCCATGTGTAAGGAGGAGCAACAATGAAAAGGTACGAAAGACTCACCGCTGCGGTTTTGCTTTTTTCGCGTTTGGTTGGGGTGTTGGCTGCATGTGGAGCTGAACCGACCGCTTCGGTAGATCCCCCGCCTGCTGGAGAGGCCACACAGCCGCCAGCTCAGGAAGCTATTACCCTGACGTGGCTGCAATGGTGGGTGAATGAGTGGGGCCCCGAGAATCATGCGGCCTTGATCAAGGGGTTTGAGGATGCCCATCCTGGTGTGACCGTTAAGGTGGTGGATGTTCCCTGGCCTGACATGGCGGGCAAGATCCAGGCTGCTGCGGCAGGCGGTAGTGAGCAGTACGATATCATTGGGGTCGAAAACGACTGGATCGCCAGCATGGTCAAACAAGGGTACGTCGAGAACCTCGATCCGCTGCTCGCAGCGGACGCGACTTTTGCCGACAGCCTCACCTCAGTAACTCCGATGGAGTATTTGGGCGAGACCAAAGCCCTCTGTCTCTACCTCATACCCTATCAGTTTGCCTACAACGTGGAGCTATTCGAACAAGAAGGACTTGAACCACCCTCAGACTGGGACGAGTTCGCCGACCTGATGGCGCAGTTGAAAGACGAAGCAGCCAACAAGTATGGAATCGTCATGTCCATTCAGGATGCGAGTGTCATCGCCACGCGCTACTTTGGCTTCCGCCTGGCCCAAGAAGGGGGGCAGTGGCTTGATGGAGAAGGCAATCCCGCCTTCAACTCTCCCGAAGGAGTGGCTGCCCTGCAGTGGTGGATCGACTTTTACAATCAGGGTTTGATGGCACCGGGTTCACTGGGTGCAGACCAGGCCCTGACATTGGAGCTCGTGGCCAGTGGACAAGTGCCCAGCATCATCGATGGGCCGTTTGTGTGGACAAAGGCAAAGCAGATAGATCCCGATATCAAGATGGCCTATGCCCCGCCGTGGAAAGACAAGACCGGTGGCTATTCATGGGCCTGCAGTGGCGTCGCCCTGGGGGCCAAGTCTCAGAATAAGGAGATGGCCTGGGAATTCATCGAGTATCTTTATTCCAAAGACGTGGCACTCAAGATGACCGAGACGGTCAATCTGCCATGGGCCACCAACGATGCCATGGAATCCCTTGAGGGCAGCGACAACCCAATGCTGAAGTACATCCCTCAATTTGCCAATCAGGATGCCGCACACAATGTGCTCTATCCTGTCCTGCCCAGCCAGGATAAGCTACTGGATGCCATCAAACTCGCTTTCCAGCAGGCGCTCACGGGTGAGAAGGATGCCCAGACCGCTTTGGACGAAGCGGCCGCCGTCTGGCAGGCGGAACTGGACGCAGCCAGAAGTCAGTAGCAACTAGGGAATTGGCGAGGGCGGCTTTCTACCTGACGAGAGAAGGGCGAGACGATCGCCGTCCTCGCCATCTTGAGCGACTGGGTAATAGGAGAACGGAAGTGGCTAAACCCAGTCGCGTTGTCCCAAATTCCATGCTGGTTTGGTCCATCTGTCGTCCTCTGAAAAAAAACGGAGACGGGATGATGCTTGGTGAGGAGAAACATACAAGAAAAACTCGCCCTCCACAAGGGGCAGCCGGTGGCCGAAGTGGGGGGAACTCGTCCACGGTCGCCAACCGTCGACTGAGTCTACCCAGGTTCCAGATGGGTTATTTCTTTGTGGCCCCTGCGCTAGTATACCTGTTTGTGTTCAGCATTTACCCCATGCTGTCCACCGTTCGTATGAGCTTTATGGATGTGGCAGCCGGCGAGTGGTACCCGGTTGGTTTTCAAAACTATGCTGCCCTGTTTGAAGATGCATGGTTCTTTAATAGCCTCAAGAATGCCGTGATTTTCACCATAGCCTCCACAGTGCTGCATTTGGTGCTAGGTCTCGTGTTTGCCTTGCTCCTCAATGAAACGTGGTTCAGCTATCTCTTTCGCAATTTCATGCGAGGGGCGCTCTTTCTCCCCTACATCTTTTCTACGGCAGCTACTGCCCTGATGTGGTCGCTCCTTTTTCATCCCTTTGGGCTTTTAAACTACATTCAGATGGCATGGTCTCAACCCCCTGTGCCTATTGACTTTTTGGGGACGTCTGGGTTGGCCATGGTAGGGGTGATCGCCGTGAACACCTGGAAGGCCTATCCGTTCTACATGATTGGCATCCTTGGCGGCCTACAATCCATCCCAACCGAATTGTATGAGGCCGCCCGAGTCGATGGGGCAACGGCATGGCAACGGTTTCGCCATGTAACCATACCACAGCTCCGCCCTGTTTTGGTGCCTATTGCTACGATTGACATAATAAGCACTTTCGGACATGTTGATCTAATCAAGATGCTGACCCGAGGTGGCCCATTGCGGACGACAGAGACGGTGGCCTACTACATTTATAAAGTGTCCATGCTGGATGGCCGCCTGGCCTACGGCGCGGCAGTCAGCACCCTGACGCTGATCGTCTTGGCTGTGGTGGCCTTTACGTACCTGCGTGCGTTATCAAAGGGAGGCGAAACCGGTGAAACAAGTTTCTAGTCTGCCAAACGGAACGTCTAGCCGCACGATCCATTTCGGCAGAAAGCTACGAGCAACACTGGGGCAGCTTGCCGTTGTCACGCTGACCGCCTTGGCGGCGGCGATCATCCTGATTCCCATTATATGGATGATTAGTGCGGCGGTGCGCCCGATCGCCGAGATCCTGACGTACCCGCCCGAGCTGATCCCCAGTCAAATCACTGGGCAGTTCTTTACGCGTATTCTCAAGAACCCGATTTACCAACGCTACTTCCTGAACAGCGTGATTCTCTCGGTCATGGTGATGGCTTTCAGTATTGCCCTAGGCCTCCTCGCTGCCTACGGGTTCTCGCGTTTTAGGATGAAGGGAGGCCGGGCCATGTTAATGGGCATTGTCGCCTTGTTGATGCTGCCCCCGGTCACGGTTGTAATCCCCTATTTTCGGATGGCTCATACCTTCAGGGTGTACGATACTTTACTGGGACTCGTGCTCGTCGACACGGCCTTTGTCTTGCCGATCGTTGTTTGGATGCTGAAGGGTTATATGGATGCCATTCCCGTGGAACTCGAAGAAGCGGCCCAGATTGATGGCTGCACGCGTCTTCAGGCGTTGATTCGGATCCTGTTGCCGCTGGCAGTGCCCGGGATCATCGGCACGGCGACTTTTGCCTTTATCTTTGCCTGGAATGAGTACCTCTTGGCTGTTTCGCTTACTGACACACCCATTTCGCAGCCAATCACCATTGGACTGGCAGCCTTTTTCGGTCAATACGTCCGAGATTGGAATTCGATCATGGCCTTGTCCACCATCAGCAGCTTGCCCTTGATGCTCATCTTTATCTTCCTCCAGCGTTGGGTGGTACAGGGGCTGACGGCTGGGGCCGTGAAGTGAGTCGATACCAAAGAGCATGTGCCTATCTACCGAGTAGCATGAACGATTCATGTAAGGAGTGCTTATGAGACAGGTGTTTGACTGCAGTTGCTGTTTTGGATTGTACCGTACCCGTGTGTTTCGCTATGCCCGCACCGCCGTCGAGTTGTTGGACGAAATGGATTTCTGCGGCATCGATCGGGCGCTTGTGTATCACACATCCATGCGCCTGGCCGATCCAAACATCGGTAATGAGCGCATCGTTCAGGAAACTTGCGGTCTGCCGCGTTTGGTGCCTGCTTGGTCGGTGCTGCCCGGCCAGACGGGCGAGCAACCGTCCACCGATCAGATTGTCGATGGCATGCGGCAACACCATGTGCGCGCTCTCTACCTTTTTCCTGAGGAGCATCGGTATCAATTGGACAGAATCACTTGGGGCGAGCAGCTGGATGTCTATTCCGAACGGCGCATACCTATCTTTGTGAAAGCCAGTCTTGACAAGATTGGCAACCTGTTGAGGGATTATCCCGAACTCGTGGTTGTCACGGGCACACAGGGCAGCAATCCTCTGGATCGCTATGCATGGCCGCTGATCGAGCGCTATCCCAACCTCTACTTTGAAACATCTAGCTATCAGGTGGATGGCATCCTTGATGCGTTCTGCCGTCGCTATGGCGCCTCCCGATTGCTCTTTGGTTCTGGCTATCCAGACCATTGCGCTGGTGCCTCCCTGCTGATGGTGGCCCATGCCGACATCTCGGAAGAAGATCGGCAGGCCATTTACGGAGAGAATCTTTCCCGACTGCTCGCGGAGGTGGTGCTATGATGAATCCCTCACCGATTGCTCGCGAATATCTCGAGAAGGGGCGTTCCACCGATTGCCCAATCATCGATATGCACGGCCACTTGGGACCTTTCTATGGGGCCTACCTGCCAAGCGCGACGTTGGAGCGAATGCGACAGCGGATGGCGCGATGTGGGGTGCAACGCCTAGTGTGCTCGCATCATCTGGCCTTGACCTACGACTCGGACGAAGGCAATGCTTTGCTGCAGGACGTCATCGACGCGTACCCTGGCGAGTTTCTGGGGTATTGGTTGATCAACCCCAACTTCCCGGCGGTCGTTGAGAAGGATCTGGTCAACTTTGACAAGACCCGTGGCTTTGTCGGCCTCAAGTTCTGGCCTGATTACCATCACGTGACGATTACCTCGATCCAGTATGCAGCTGCCCTTGAATATGCCAACGCTCACAAGCTATTGGTCCTGATCCACACGTGGGGGGGCAGTCCATTCGATCGTCCCGCCCTGATAGCCGAGTTAGCGGAACGCTACACTCAGGCTCAATTCCTCATGGGGCACTCTGGGTATGGGGAATGGGACGTGGCTGTCGGTGTTTCCCGCGATTATCCGAATGTCTATCTTGATCTTACCAGTGTGGTGGTGGGGATCGATTTTTCCATGATGCCCGGCGGTAGCCTGATGGCTCAGGCCTCGGCAGGTTCGCCCCAGGTGAACGGCATCGTCGAGTATTTTGTGGAAGTGGCTGGCTCGAAAAAGATTGTGTATGGTAGCGACTTGCCCTGGTATAGCCAGCACTATCACGCCGGAGCCGTGCTATTTGCACGGATCAGCGATGAGGCGCGGCACGACATTCTGCATCGCAATGCGGAACAGCTGCTGGGCTCCCACCTGGACCGGGGTCGGCCGCAGAGCTGAGGGGCGATGGCTTTGCGCCGCATAGTCGGAGACTAGACGAGGGGTCGTTCCTGCTCGTCAGCTTGCAAGCGGGGTTCGGAAAAGTCTGTAGAAAGGAGATGTATGCGACCGGTCGCACCCTTGCGATCGTAGCATACTGGCGTACCATGCGCATTGCGATCGCCGGAATTGCTCACGAGGCACTGACCTTCTCTCCCATCCACGCTACGGCCGAAGACTTTCGGGTGTGGCGCGGATCGGAGATTCTCGAGTACCCGGGGGTGGCTTCCCTCAGCCGCTGGCAAGATATTGAGCTCATTCCCGTGCTCGTGGCCGAATCATCGGTGCCATCTGGGGTGGTGGAGCGAGAAACCTACATTGGCCATCGCGATGCCATTCTCGAGGGGATCCGGTGTGCAGGCCCTCTCGATGCCGTCTGCTTGTTGCTCCATGGGGCCATGCTGGTCGAGGGGATCTGGAGCGGGGAAACGGATCTGGCGCGTGAGATCCGAGCCCTGGTAGGTCGCGAAGTGTTGATTGGAGCCAGGCTCGATCTGCACGCAAACCTGAGTGACGAGTTTGCCAACAAGGTGGACCTGTGGGCAGGCTACCGAACGGCCCCCCACCGAGATGTCGATGAGACGTTGTGGCGCACGGTAGCGCTCCTGGCGCGGTGCATTCGCGAGGGGATCCGACCGAAACCTGTCTTTGTCCACTTGCCTCTCCTGCTCCAGGGTGAAAAAGCCACCACGGATGCGGAGCCGATGCGTTCTTTGTTGGCTACGGTCGCGGAGATCGAAACTCTTCCGGGTATCCTAAATGCCGAGCTGCTGGTTGGGTTCGGTTGGGCGGATGCTGCTCACTCTGGTAGCAGTGTGACTGTGGTGGCCCAGGGGGAAGAGAACTTGCCTGTCGCTCGCACGCAGGCCAAAGGACTTGCTCAGGCCATGTGGCAAAATCGACGTGATTTTGTGGTCGCTCAGGAGACGGCTCTCTCAGCCGATGAGGCCATTGATCGAGCGCTGCGTGCTTCCGAAGGCACCGTTTTTGTCAGCGACTGTGGCGACAATCCCAGTGCGGGTGCCACTGGAGATGTACCTTACTTTCTGTCTCGCTTGACCGCGAAAAAAGTGCAGGATGCGGTATTGGCGGGCATCGCTGATGAATCTGCGTATGGCATCTGTGCCGAGGCAGGTGTTGGTGCAACTGTCACGGTTGATTTGGGAGGCAAGCTCGATACTCTGCATGGAGAGCCGGTCACAGTGACCGGTGTTGTGGAGCACATCTCTCAAGGGGGTGGCCCAGCCGAGAGGTCAATGGCTACGGGTGAAGGGCGTGGAGGTCAAGAGGAACACGGTGGGGGAGGTCTGAACGCGCAACCAGCCCAGAATGGGGAGGCTGTGGCGACGCTGCGCGTTGGCGGAATCCGCGTGTTGGTGACATCCAGGCGGAAAATGTTTGCGCGGCTTGAGGATTTCCATTGTGCAGCGATTGATCCGCTCGAACACAAGCTGGTCGTGGTCAAGATGGGCTACCTGTTTCCCGAGCTACGGGACATTGCTCCTCGCGAGATCCTGGCCTTTACCCCGGGCTGTGCGGACATGGATCTGACGAGGCTACCGTATCGTTATGTGACAAGGCCAATCTATCCCGTGGACTCGGATATGGCATGGCGGCCTCTGATCACAAACGTGGCTGGATACACCGACTGAGTGTCTGCGATGCGCCCCGCGGCTTTTCCCTGTCCGACTCGCGGTGGTTGCCATCAGGCCAGAAGGTACTCCAGAAAACGAGTGACCATTACTAGAATCGAAATCGAAAAAGGAGATTGAAAAATGCCAGGACCAGGAATGGACTTGATTGGTGAAGAGGAAATCCAAGAAGTCATGGATGTTCTGCGATCGGGGTATCTCTATCGCTACGATGTGGCCCCGGGTACCGAGACGAGTACTCGCTTTCAAGGCAAGGTGCTCAAGCTGGAAGAGGAAGTGGCTCGCTCGTCGGGGGTGCGTTATGCCCTGGCCGTCAACTCGGGGACGTCTGCTTTGATGACGGCCCTGGCTGGCCTAGGCATTGGACCTGGTGATGAAGTGATCGTGCCCGGCTTTACCTTTGTGGCCAGCATCTCTGCCATCGTGTATGCTGGCGCCGTGCCCGTGCTGGCCGAAGTCGATCGTACCTTCAACCTCGACCCCGAAGATGTGAAGCAGAAAATCACGAAACGCACCAAGGCCCTTATGGTAGTGCACATGATGGGCAACCCAGCTCGATTGGATGAGCTGAAGGTGATTGCCGACGAACATGGATTGCTTCTTATCGAAGACTGCTGCCAGGCCTTTGGCGCTTCATACAAGGGCCGGCCTATCGGGTCGATCGGGCATATCGGAGGGTTCAGTTTCAATGTCTTCAAGACCATCACCGCGGGCGATGGGGGCATGATCATCACCGACGATGAAGAGCTTTACCGGCGATGCTTTGCATTCCATGATCAAGGGCACTCGCCGCTGAGAACCGGCGTCGAGATTGGCAAGCGCCCTTTCCTCGGCCTTGACTTTCGTTGTACCGAACTGCAAGCAGCCGTGCTGCGGGCCCAACTGCGTAAGCTCCCGGCCATGCTCGATCATCTGCGCGCCAACAAGCGCCGGTTCAAGTCCTTGATTGCCGATTTGCCTGGTCTTGAATTCCGCGAAGTGGTCGATCCCGAAGGCGACCTTGGCACCATGCTGACCGTCATCCTGCCTACGGCCGAGGTGGCCAAGAAAGTCGCGGGCGATCTCAAGAGCAAGATCCTGGCCGATTCCGGCTGGCATAACTACAGCAATATGGAACATCTCTTGGAGCAGCGAATGCCCACGCAAGTTTCGTGTTCCTTCAATTGCCATCACTATGCTGAGCGCGGTGGGCAGATGCGCTATTTCAAGGGGATGCTGCCTCAGACCGACGACTTGTTGTCGCGGTCTATGAACATCAGCATCGGCATCCCCGATCCGGGCCTGGCGGCCGCCTTTGGCCTGAGTGTCAAAGACGGGCCCGAAGTGTTGGAGGAACGTGCGGTTCAGTTTCGCCAAGTCGCTGACCGCCATCTGTCCTAGCTGTCTCCCTGCTCCTAACCCAAGGAAGAGCGTTGGCGGTTCTTTTGCGAGTGCAGCGGAAGTGTAGTATACTGGAGTATCATGAACTGTGGAGTCTAATCCGTGAGAGATCGACAAACTCGGGTGACCATGAAGGATATCGCGTCACAATTGAACGTGTCGGTGACCACTGTCTCCCGAGCGATGGCCGATAAACCCGATATCTCCCCCGAAATGAAGCAGCGTGTCTTGGAGCTTGCCAGGGAAAAAGGCTATGTGAAAAGCGCCTTGGGCCGGGGTTTAGTCACCGGCTTTTCTGGTGCTGTGGGCTGCGTGGTGCGCACACCCGCCGATGCCGTCGGGGGTAGCATCCTCGAAGGTGTCGAAGATGTGGCCACTGAAAAAGAAATTGCGGTGATGATTGCTTCGTCCCGTCTGGATATGGAGCGTGAGATCGCCGCCATCGACCGGTTCGATTCGTATGGAGTGGCCGGTATCCTAGTCCTGTGTTCGCAAAGCTACCCCGAGACAAAATCACGGCTTGGTATGTTGCGTTCCCCCACGGTATTCGTCAGCAGCGATGAGCCGGGCTTTGGCGCCAAGACCGTGCGCGCCGATAACCTGAGCGGATCTGCTTCAGCGGTCTCACACCTGATCGAACTTGGGCACCGCCGGATTGCTCATCTCAGCGTTGGGATGCATCTGGCGGTGCAGGGGGAGACCTCTCTGGAAGAGCGGTTGACGTTCGAAGGCCAGCAGCGTTACACGGGCTATCGGAAAGCTTTGGCCGACCATGGTTTGCCGTTCGATCCTCGCTGGGTGGTGGCGATCGAGGACAGCCGAGAGGGAGGGGAAAGAGGAATTCAGCAGGTCCTTGGATTAGAACCCAGGCCGACCGCGGTCTTTTGCTTTGACGATGAGATCGCTTTGGGCGCGATGGCCACTTTGGCCCGGCTCGGTCTCCATGTGCCGCGCGATCTATCCGTTGTCGGCTTTGACGATATCCCTATCGCTGCATGGGTGTCTCCGACCTTGACCACCGTGCGACAGCCACTGCGTGAGATCGGACGATTCGCCATGGAAACGGTGTTGGACATGCTGGCAGAACGTCCATGTGCCGACGAAACGGTGTTTCCATGTGAGTTGGTACTTCGAGGATCGACGGCACCTCCCCTATCGGAGTGATGCTGTCCCAGCCCCTGGCACCTGAGGAGGCGTGCGGCGGCAACCCGAAGCATGCGATTTGATGATCTACCGGAGGGAGCCTTTGGAGCCTCCCTCATTTTGTTTTCTTGTAGCCAGGGGCGTCGATGGGATCGACAAGACGCGCAGGCTATGGAGGGCGCTCGCTACTCAACTACAACTGTCGCACTGCTGCCGATTCGAGATCCGGGGTGGGCTGCATGGCGGATGGTGCTCGCCGGCGGGCCTCCCTGATGACAAGGTGCCAGACAAGAGCATCGAACGCCTGGCGGAATAGATCACCGTCCCGGCGCACATGTGGTTGCGGCAAAAGCTGGCATGGCCGCCGTTAGGGACACAGGCGCGTGGCTTCGTGGATCAGGCGGTAGGAGGCGCCGTGGATGCGTATCTCCCAGGCCTGGTGGCAGAGGCCCCAGGTTTTGTGATCGGGCACCCAGTGCTGGACGATGTGCGATCTGCCGTCGTGTTTGATTCCCCGGGTGTTGGGCTCACCCTTGAGGCCCGTGGTTCATCATCCACGCAGGAAGCCTTCGGAGTGGGCCAATCATCAAGGAAGCAAGGGTAAATTTCTTGAATTGGCTGCAAGGTTTGTACAAAGAATTGACAAATACTCAATTCTATGGTATATTGCGAGCAATTCGGCTGTGCACAATAGGCCGTCTCTGGAAGTTGGCAGTGCAATGGTAGCTCTCAGCTAAGGAGTTTGCATTGACTCTTGGCAGCAACATCAGAATGGCCAGAAATCAGAAGGCTCTGACGGGTAAGGCACTCGCCCAGAGCGTAGGTGTCTCGCCGAGTCTTATTAGCAAAATTGAACATGATGTCGTATCTCCCTCCTTGGCATTGTTAAGAAAGATCTCTGCTCAGCTTCAAATACCTCTCCCCGATCTTGTGGATATTGATCCCAAGCCTGAATCCTCATCTAGCTCCTTGGAAGAGCTGGGAAAAGCATGTGTTGTCAGGTCTGATCAACGAAGGCTGCTACATTTTCCCGATTCGAATCTCACCTACCAGTTGCTCACTCCAACGCTTCAGGGAATGGCTGAATTCGTGTGGGTGGAACTCGAACCCAACGCAGGTTTTGAGCAGATGCACCGTCGAGTAGGGGAGGAATACTCCCTGGTGTTGGAGGGTACCCTCCACGTGTATATCGAAGATGAAGAGTATGTGCTACACAAAGGGGACTGCATCATTTTTGACAATTCCCTCTCCCATAGGTACAAGAACGAGGGGCATGAAAAAGTGGTATGGGTGTACGTGGGGATTCCACCCACTCTCTAGCTGTACAGGGATTGATAGGTCTATCCGATGACGGCGACAGAGCGACAGTGTGAGCACTGTAGGGCGACCAGCGAGATAGCAAGACCTCGGAATTTTCACGCGATTTTTGCCAATGGATTAGAGACCCGTTGAGGCTTGGCGCTCTCGAATTGATTGGTGACAGAAGGTCAACCCGTTGAGATAGTTTGTCGGAAATGAGCAGCCTGTTGCCATACAGGCTTGACAACATTTTCCGAGTCAGTTCTTTGACCACATTCTATGCCATCAAGTTGTCAAATGAGCTCTGAGAAACACACCACGGACCTACGCATTACTGAACATCCCATTCTTCCGGCTGAGGTCCGGGAGAAGGTT
>CAZNQW010000103.1:0-13170 GCA_964575225.1 uncultured Anaerolineaceae bacterium
TTTCGTGTCCACTTTTGAACTTTACAGGTGTCCACTTTTCAACTTTAGCCAACAGCAAACGCTTGCACAAATCGGACATTGGGGGCATATTCACATGTTCCAAGGATCCTTGTCCTTGGTTTGCGACCTTGATCTTGTTCGTGCGTGTAGGAGCTTCCTATCCCCAGCCCTGCAGGTGGGCCACGGCTTCTGCTTCGGAATAGGCTTGTTGCTCGCCCGTCTTGAGATTCTTGAGCACAAGCTTGCCGGTGGCTATCTCATCGGGCCCCAAGATGGCCACACAGGGAACTCCCTTGCGATCGGCAAAGCGGATCTGCTTGCCCAAGCGCATCGGCTCCAATACCTGTTCGACGCGGAGACCTGCCTGCCGCAGTCGGCTGGCCAGAGCCACCGTCTGGGGATACAGCTCATCGTCAAAGAGGGTGACCAGCACCTGGCCGGGAGACACGGGCAATTCGGGCCGCTTGCCGAAGCGATCCAGCATCAGTTCGATGATCACGTCGCCCATGGCAAAGCCCACGCCGGTGATCGGGTCGCCACCCACATCAGCTACCAGGTTGTCGTAGCGCCCACCGCCAAAAATCGCCCGGAACTCGCGGTTTCGGTCGCCGGCCTCAAAGACAGGCCCTGTGTAATAGTCCAGGCCTCGCACCACACCGGCATCGTAGGCCAGATAATCGGCCACGCCGCAGGCCTCGGCGGTGGCGAACACCTGGCGCAGCTCTTCCGACTCTTGCCAAAGGTTTGAGTTCTCCAAAAGCTCTTCCAGGGCTGCCAACTCGGCCCGCGACAGGCCCGCGTCCATCGCCCATTCGGCCCACTTTTCGGGGGACAGCTTGCCGCGGCGGTCAATCAGGCGGAACACGTCGCGGCTTCTTTCGGCGTCGATCCCGATGCGGCCCAGGCTCTGCTCCATCAGCCGCCGGCTGTTGATCCGGATCACCACATCGTCGGCGCTCAACCCCAGGCTGCGCAGGAATTCAGCGCCAATGGTCACAATCTCGCCATCGGCCGTCGGTGTTTCGGCCCCCAGCAGGTCAATGTTCCATTGAAAGAATTCTCGCGTGCGGCCTCGCTGGGGACGCTCGTATCGCCAGAACGGGCCAAAAGAAAACCATCGCACCGGCCACACCAGGCTGGCTTGCTGTTGGGCCACCATGCGCGCCAGCGAAGGGGTCAGTTCGGGACGCAGCGCCAGCTCATCGCCGCCCCGATCCATCAGGATGAAGGATTGTTCTTTGACCAATTCCTCGCCGCTCTTGGCAGCATACAGCTCCAGGCGTTCCAACAGCGGCGCTTCGTACTCCTGATAGCCAAACTGCTCCGATATGGCGCGAACCTTGCCGTACAGCCAGTTTCGAAAGGCCATGGCCTCCGGATAAAAGTCGCGAGTCCCCTTGACGGGCTGGATTGTAGTCTTGTTTGCCATGTGTCTCTCCTCTACGGGTCAATGATCGTCTAACGGCAAGTGGCAACCATCACCTGCTCTTGTGGGCGGCGCGCCGCCCCGAAAAAAGAAAAGCGTGGTCTTGAGACAACCACGCTCGGGCCACCCCAGGCAGAACAAGGCTGGGTCTCCTCAGAGCGCGCCTCGAGCATGATGGGTGCGCCGATCAGGCGAACGCCCCTTTAGGGTTCGAGTGATCTGCACATCAAAAGACAGAGATTTGCGGTTCTCTGACCGTGTCATCTGGTTGCCCTCCGCTCCCCGGCCCCATTATACCCAACTCCCCCGGTTTTGCAAGTCGCGTTCTCGCTGATAGGCAGGAAGACGAGAGAGCATGTCTCATTCTGGCTTGCGCCAAGCCTCTATTGCTCCTGCGGGATCGCCCGATCCTGCACACCTTGCTGACAGATCTGGTGATCTGGGCCGAGCACTCGAGCCGAGTCGGTTTTCCACATCGCCAACGCCTTTCGCCAGGATACCGATACCACCCAGATTCCTTGGGCCTCATAGGTGCCACCCAATCCCGATTTTGGCAGGGTCCTGAATTGCGAGAACACCCCTCGCATGGATCGGGCGGGAGGAGAAAACGAGCCCGTGCACCAAGCCCCAACGCAAGGTGTTTTATGAATATAATGTCGCAAAACTTGCGATTCTGTGGAATTCAGGACGGTCCTTTTTACAATAGAGAGTGTAACTTGCCTTACACGAAAAAGCATGGTATACTAGCAAGGGATTACGTCAATCCTTTGCAAGAGCGTTACAAAAAACGGCTGATGGTGGTATAATTCTATTCACAGGCTATGATGACGCTAGATCAAGAACGGAACGAACAGCTCGTTGAGCAGATCGCCCGGCAGATCAGCCGCTGGCGCATGGCGGTACCTTCCCTCCTGCTCTTGGAAATCGCCAGGCCCTTTAGTTTCATTGCCGGCCAAAGTCTGCTTCTGTGTCAGCCGCTGATGGGGATTTTCGACAGGGGCGCAGAGACGGATCGCTATGTGGGCTTTTTGTCCGATCGGACCAACATCGATCGACTGATTCATCGTTTGGAAAACGACATCGCTCACAACGAAAAGCGCGGCCCAAAGGAGGATTGATGGCAACTCTTGGTTTGGTGCTTTTGCTTGCTACCCTACCGATCCTGTTCTTCCTTGCCTCCAAGGCCAAGGCCGGCAAGGCCGCCTCGCTGCGCCCGCTAAAGGGCCTGCAGGAACTATCCGGCTCGGTGGATCGTTCTGCCGAAACCGGACTCCCTCTCCACATTTCGGTCGGTGTAGCCGGGGTTGGGGGCGCCGCCACGTCCGAGACCTGGGCCGGGCTGACCCTTTTGACGGAACTGGCCGACAAAGCAGCCTCGTGCAACGTGCCCCTTGTAGTCACCGTCGCCGATCCCACCGTCTTGCCCCTGGCCCAGAACATCGTCCGGCGGGCCTATGCTCGAAACGGCGCGCCCGAAGTCTATGATGCTTCCTCGATCCGTTTTGTCGCGCCCACCCCCCTGGCCTATGCCGTCGGTGTGATGGGCGTGCTAGAGAGGGAGCCCTTGTCCGGCAATGTCATGGTGGGATCGTTTGGTGACGAGGTTCTGTTCATGGGCGAGACCGGCGCCCGGCTGGGCATGTACCAACTCGCCGGTGCAAGTGAGCCCACGACCTTGCCCCTGATCCAGGCATCGGCAGATGATACCCTGCTGGGAGAAGAGATCTTTGCCGGGGGGGCGTATACCCGGCGACTGCCGATCCAAATCGGCAGCCTTTTGACCGCAGACTGGCTACGCTGGGCCGTGATCGTTGCGATGGTTCTGCTTGCCGCAGCGAAACTCGTGGCCTGAGTCCAAAAGGAGCCTGCTATGGCTGTACTAAAACGGTCCTTACCTACAGCGGTCGCCATTGCCCTTGGGCTGATAGTACTGGTCGCGATCCTCGTGCCTGCACCTGCTGTGGCTGCCCTGGGAACCCGCCTGATTGAGATCGCCGTCGTTCTTGCTGCCTTTGCGCTGTTCCTTGGCCTTTTCAATGTACTCCGCGTCCATAGCCGCAAAATCACAGACAGGCAAACCGGCTGGTTGTACAGCTTGATCTTGATCGCAAGCATGCTGGTGGTGTTGGCCTTGGGCCTGCCTTCCTATAACGGACAGCCCTCGGGTCCATCGCAGCCGGGCGTACAATGGATGTTCCACAATATTTTAGCGCCCATCCAGGCGTCCCTTTCGGCACTGCTGGTCTTTTTTCTGGTGACCGCTGCTGTTCGCTTGCTCCGAATCCGCAACCTCGAGTCGGCGGTCATGTTGGCGGTGGTCCTCCTGGTCCTGATCGGCCAGGTGACCGTCGGCCTGCTGCCCATTCTGCCTGAGGTCAAAGAGTGGATTTTGGATGTGCCGACGCTGGCGGGCGTGCGCGGTATTTTGTTGGGCGTTGCCATCGGCGCCGTTCTGACTGGCCTGCGGCTTTTGCTGGGCGTGGAACGCCCCTACAGCGACTAGGTCTGGTGAGAACCTGCTTTACCAATGAAGTGAGGCCGAGATGATCTATTGCCCCAAATGCAAAACGGCAAACCGGGATGGCAGCCGGTTCTGCAGCGAGTGCGGCGAGAAACTGGGGACTCAGACGAGCCCCAAATGTCCCGAATGTGGCGCATTGAACCCCGTTCAGAACCTCTTTTGCAGCGAATGTGGGGCGCGCCTTTTCTCGCCGCCGGTCCCGTCGGATTCCACGCCTGCTGCGCCTTCTTTCAAAGGGCTTTCTCTGCCCACCAAACCTCCCCAGGTAGACGAGGTCACCTCTGACGAAAGCGAACCTGATCCCGATCTCATGGAGGGGTCTGAAGTGCCGGAGGATTGGGACTCGTTGACGGGGGAGACGGAGGGCATGGCCCAGGAGGAGAGCCTGCCCGATTGGCTGCGGGATTTGCGTGCCTCGTTGCCCGCGGAAGGGGTTCCGTTTGAGGACGACGAGGGTTCTGGCGAGCCGGAAGAGCTGCGAGCTTTTCCCGTGCCCGAGCAAGAGCGCGAACCCGAATTCGGGCCGGAACCCGATTCAGGCAAGGCGCCAGACTGGCTCGTCGAGTTGCAGGCTGCCGCCACAGGAGAACCCTTCGAAGGCCATTTTGAGCCTGACGACGAAGAAATCGGCGAGGCGCCTGCCTGGCTGGCCCAACTCCGCACGGCGGGCCTGGAACCGGTCCCTGCGGACGATGCGCCTGTAGATGGCGCGCCTGCAGGGGGTGCGTCCATGGGTGGCGCGGCCGAAGCTGCAGAAGAAGAGATGTCCGATTGGTTGGCAGCGACCCAACCTGAGGAGCCACCGTCCGAGCCAGAACTTGCCAAAGAAGAGATGCCCGATTGGCTGGCCCAACTCCGGGTAGCAGAGCCGGATGCGGTCCCGCTGGACAGCGAGCCGGAAGCGACGGAAGAGGAGATACCGGAGTGGCTGGCAACGGTCCATGCTGACCAAGAGCCGGAGGCTGGAGAGATCGAGGAAGAGGAACTGCCCGATTGGCTGGCCCAACTCCGGGCAACAGAGCCAGAAGCGGTCCCAGTGGACAGCGAGCCGGAAGCGACGGAAGAGGAGATACCGGAGTGGCTGGCAACGGTCCATGCTGACCAAGATCCGGAGGCTGGAGAGATCGAGGCAGAGGACCTGCCCGATTGGCTGGCCCAACTCCGCGCGGCAGAGCCAGACGCGGCCCCGGCGGATGTTGCGCCCCCGGATGGCGAGCCCGAGATCGTGGAAGAGGAATTGCCCGATTGGTTGCGGGAATTTCAAGCTGGAGAGGAACAGGACCGGACGGTTGGTGCGGTAGAAGAGCCAACCCTGGCGGCTCAACTTGGGGAGGTAGATGAGGCGCCGCCCAAAGCGGTGGACCTGGCTCCCGAACAAGAGAGCGCTCGGATCCTTGCTGAGGATTCAGGAGAGCCTGCCATCGGGAGCCTGGCGCCGCCGGACTGGTTGACGGCCCTTGCCGCCCCCATTGAGGAAGAGGCGCTACCTGAAGAGATCGCGGCCGACGCGGAAACGCCTGAATGGCTTGCCCCCCGCGTTGTGGGCGCGGGTGACACCCTGGAAAAAGCGGCCATTCCTGAATGGCTGCTGGCCCTCAAGCCCCAGGCACCGAAAACAGAGCGCAACCCCGGGTCGATTCCTGGTGAAGAAGAGGCTGCGGAGGAAACCGGTCTATTGGCCGGGGTCAAGGGGGCGCTTCCTGCCGAGATGCTCATTGTCTCCCCGCGCGCGGCCCAGGTCAGGGAACGCCAGGTTGACGAGATCGAGGGCACGCCCCAATCTCGGCTCTTTGCCCAAGTGGTCTCCCAACCGCCTTCGATTACGCCCAAGACCCTTTCCCGCCGCGAACCAGCCGCCCTGTCTACGATGGGCCGCTGGCTAATTGCACTCCTTCTCATCGCTGCCGTCGCTTTGCCCCTGCTGCTGAACCGGACCTTTCTGCCACGCGCCATTGAGCCGGCGGCAGCCACGGAGGCTCTGTACAAAAGCATCGACGCCCTGGGGCCGGGAGAAGCGGTCCTGCTGTCTTTCGATTATGACCCGACGACCAGCGGCGAAATGGACGTGGTGGCAAGGGCCCTCATCGAGCACCTGGTCGAGCGCCAGGCCCGCCTGGCAGCCGTGAGCCTGTTGCCCGCCGGACCGGCGACGGCCCAATCGTTGCTCGAAGAACTCGTCGCCGAGGATCAATACGCAAATTTGGGCTATATCCCCGGTCAGATGGCGGCGGTTCGCCTTCTGGCCCGCTCGTGGGATACGGCAACCGGCAGCGATTGGCACGGTGCCCCCTTGTCCGATCTCAAGGCATTGGAGGGCGTGTCGGACCTGGCGGATTTTGCGCTGGTCATCGAACTGGCCGCGTCTCAGGATACCCTTCGATGGTGGATTGAGCAAGCGGGCGAACCCTACGAACTCCGCTTGGGCGCTGGGGTCAGCGCTGCCATCGATCCGGTGGCCCGGTCCTATTACGAAACCAACGCACAGCAGTTGGTCGGGGTGGTAGGGGGTGTCATGGGCGCGGCGGCCTACGATGTGCTTGCCAACGGTCAGGACGCATCGTCCGGCACGTTCGCGGCCCGGCTCGATGCCCACGCAGCGGGGACGCTGGTCCTGATCCTCGTTCTCGTGCTTGGGAATATCGCCTATCTGTTCCGGCGGCCAAAGGGGGAGGAACGCGGATGATCATGCAAAGTGTCGCGCCTCTACTGGATACGATGGGCACCTGGCTGGCGGTGATTCTCACCCTGTTCGTGTTCAGCTATTTGTTGGGCGACAACGTGCTCTATCGAATTGCCGAACACATCTTTGTGGGGGTGACCATCGGCTACGTCGCCGTCGTGGTGTTTCACCAGGTTCTTGCGCCCAAGCTGCTGCTGCCCATCGTCGACGCCACGGTCGCAGGGGATTGGCAACAGATGGCGCCGTTGGTAGTTACGGCTCTGTTGGGGTTGTTTCTGTTTGCCAAGCCTTTCAAGCTATGGTCCTGGCTGGGCAACGTGAGCATGGCCGTTCTTTTGGGTGTGGGCTCGGCCCTGGCGATTGGCGGTGCCCTGGTGGGCACGCTCCTACCGCAAATAGACGCCGCCGCATCGGTCGACCACTTCTTCGCGCGCTACGGCGAGCCGCTGGGGTGGGTGAGTGGGCTGCTGGTGTTGATCGGGGCCTCGGGGGTCCTGCTTCACTTTTATTCGAACCGCGACCAAGAGGGCACCTGGGCCCAGGTGCGGAGCCGCGTCGTGGAAATCTGGGGAGGAGTGGGGCGGTGGTTTCTGGTAGTCGCTTTTGGCGCGCTGTTGGCCACCACCTTTACGGCGCGGTTATCGCTCCTAGTGGACCGGGTTCAATTTTTCCTGGACGCTGTGCGCGGGCTGTTTGGAGGCTAAGGGATGACACTAGACTTTGTGTCCGTTGAATCAATCTTGGCCATCGATTGCGGCAGCTCGTTGACCCGGACTCTCCTGATCGATCTGGTTGAGGGGGAATACCGGCTGATCGCTCAGGCCGAATCTCCCAGCACCGTTGAGCCCCCTTGGAACGACATTATGGTATCGGTGCGCCAGACCATCCAACAGATTACCCAGATTACGGGCTGGCAGCTTTTGGACGAGCGGGGTCAGATCATCACACCCCAACGCCGCGACGGGGGAGTGGATGCAGTGGCAGCTACGGCGAGCGTAGGCGAGCCGATGCGCCTGTTGTTGTCTGGTATTATGCCTGATGTGAGCATCAAGAGCGCTCTGCGGGCGCTGAGTGGTTCCTACACCAAGGTCGAAGGGATCATCTCCGTTGACCGCCATCAGGAAGGCCTCTTGACCAGCGACATCGAGGGCCAGGTGCGGAAAATGCAGGAGGTCAAGCCCGATGCCATCGTTTTGGTGGGCGGCGTGGATGGGGGGCCTGGTGAGCCGATCCTGCAGTCGGCCGAGGCCATTGCCCTTGCCTGCTCGGCCCTGCCCAAGGCAGAACGGCCTCTGGTGATTTATGCCGGCAACGCCCACCTGCGGGAGCAAGTGGCCGAGATCGCGGGCGCAGATGCTCGATTGCACGCGGTCGACAACGTCAGGCCCAGCATGGAAGTGGAAAATCCCGGCCCGCTCCAGGTAGAGATCGAAGAGCTGTACCGGCAGAAAAAGATGGAACGGGTGCCCGGCGTGAGCACGCTGGCTGCATGGAGCCCTGTTCCCGTGTTGCCCTCGGCCCAGGCCTTGGCGCACAGCATTCAGTATCTCGCCGAGACGAACGGGATCAATGTGCTGGGGGTCAACGTGGGTGGCAGCGCGACCACGGCAGCGGCGGTGCTGAATCAACAACTCGAACTTGCCATTAGTAGCGACCTGGGCTCAAGCCACAACGCCTCTCGGATCCTGGAACGGGTCCCGGTCGAATCGATCCTGCGTTGGCTTCCCTTTGAGATCGAGCCTGAAGAAGTGGAAAACAAGCTCGTCAACAAGTCCTTGCGACCGCGGACGCTGCCCAACACACGGCAGGATCTGCTCATCGAGCAGGCTCTGGCCCGAGAGAATCTCCGAGCCCTCGTCGCCGATTTAATGACGCGATGGAATGGACAGCATCGAACCGGCGAACCGGGCCACCTGCCCAAGTTCCATCTGATCGTCGGAGGCGGGGGGGTGTTGTCCAATGTGTCTCATTTTGGGCAGGCCGTCTTGATCCTACTCGATGCCCTTCAACCCACCGGCGTCTGCGGACTTGCGCTGGACAAGGTTGGCCTTCTGACCCCCTTGGCACCTGTGGCGATGGTGAATCCTGTGGCGGCAGCTCAGACGATGGAGCATGACACCCTCTTGAACCTGGGCACCGTCGTGGCCCCCATCGGCTCCGATCGCGAAGGGGAGACGGCCCTGACCTTTACGATCCATTATCAGGACGAGCGCTCATTGCAGGTCCAAGTGCCCTATGGTTCGCTCGAAGTCATTCCCCTGCCCGTGGGGCAAACGGCCACGCTGGAGCTGCGCCCAAGTCGCCGGTTTGATGTGGGGTTGGGTGCCAAAGGCAAGGCCGGAAGCACCAAGGTGGAGGGCGGCCTTATCGGCATTATCATCGATGCTCGAGGTCGCCCTCTCCCCATCGCCGACGATCCCAAGGAGCAACACGAAAGGATGCAGCGGTGGCTATGGGACGTGGGCGCCTGACCCGAGGCGGATCCGCCCTGGCGATGGACAAGAGGCAGCCGTACTAAAAGAGGGATCGCGATGTACTATCCTATGGAAACGCAAATCGCACCTATGACCACCATTCGGCGCGAGCGCCTTCTGCCTGTGCGAGGCCAGGTGCTGGTGCAGCCAGGGGATCTGGTGGGGCCGCAAGATGTGGTGGCTCGCTGCGAGGTTCCGGGCGAGATTCGGATGCTCGACGTCAGCCGCGGCCTGAAGGCCCGGCGGGATCGAGTCGGGAAGCTCGTTCGCGTTGCCGAGGGGGATACGGTCCAGGCCGGCGATCTCCTGGCGGCGCCTTGGGGCTTGCTCGGCAGTTTCCGCAAATGCCGTTCACCGCTCAGCGGGCAGGTCGTCGCCATCCGCAACGGCATCATCCTGATCCAAGCCACACCACAGACCGTCGAGCTTTTGGCCCACATGAAGGGCCAGGTGACCAACGTGATGCCTGATTTGGGTGTGGTCGTGTCGGCCACGGGCGCCTGGATTCAGGGCATCTGGGGCAGCGGGGGAGAGTCAGAAGGGATCGTCAAAGTCCTGGTTGACAGCCCTCAAAAGCCGCTGCGGGCCCGGTCCATCGACGTAAGCTGCCACGGTACCCTGATCGTGGGGGGCAGAATCCTCGATGACAAGATCTTTGAGCCTGCCATCGAGGCCAACGTTCGGGGAATTATTGCCGGCAGCGCCAGCGCTGGCCTTCGAACCCAGATGCAGGCCCTTCCCTTCCCGGTTGTGCTCACCGAGGGTTTTGGCACGATCTCGATGGCAGAACCGATCTTTTCTCTGTTGCAGAACAACATGGGCCGTGAAGCCATCCTCAGCGCCGATATCCAGACGCGATACGGCGTCAAACGCCCAGACATCATGATCCCGTTGAGGGCGGAAGAGGCTCTGTCCGGTGAAGCGGCCGAAACCGCATCGCTTACTGAGGGGGCGAGGGTTCGGGTGGTATGCGAGCCGTACATGGGACAGATCGGCATCGTGAAGCAACTTCCCACCCCGCCGCAAATGGTGGAATCGGGGATCCGATTGCCCGTTGCCGAGGTCAATCTGGCAGATGGGGGGCCGGTGGTGGTACCCATAGCCAACCTGGAACTGATCCGTTAGCGATTCCAGAATAGGTACGCACGCATCTTGTACCAACCAAGGAGGGAAAAGGATGCAAAACATTCGTGACATGCTGGCCAATCGGAAATTTGCCATTCCTCTGATCGCTCTGCTGGGGATGTGCCTTGTGGGGCTGCTGTTGTTGGGTTTGGTTCTGGTGCTGCCCGGCTTTCGCGGCGACACCCGTGCCGATGTGATCGACGTGACCCCTGACCAGGTGGCTCAGCAAGCCACTCAAACGCTGCCGCCGCCTACGAATACACCACGGCCCACGAACACGCCCCGGCCCACCCCCACCCTGGTGCCGGTGGGCACGGCGGTCGAGGGCACGACCGGCGAACCGATAGCCCAACCCCTGAGCACCGAAGGGGCGCAGGCAGCGACGGTGCAGCCAACGGCCGGGGCAGCCGATGCCCAGCCCACACCGACCCTGGCAGTGGCCGATGAAGCACTGGCGGATACGGGCGTGGGTTGGGGCTTGATCCTGTTCTCGGGGGCAGGTCTCGCGGCAGTGGCAGCAGCGGCCCGCCGGCTGCGGATGACGAGTTAGGGCATCGGCAGGAGACATAGATCCCAATCATGCTACCCGATACCCTGCGATGCGACGACCGCTCTTTTATCCTGGAGAGGCTCGCCGACGGTGATTGTTGCGCCATCGTCGGCGTCAGCAACTCGGGCAAGTCCTATCTGCTGCGAACGCTGGCCCGCCCCAAAGTGAGACGAACCCTTATCGGTGAACGGGCCGATCAAGATCTGTTCGTGTACGTCGATTTTAATTTGATGTTGGAAGTCACCGAGCAGGGCTTTTACGAGCTAATCCTGCGCTGTATTATGGAACAACTGGCCCTGAAGGACGTCGAGTCCGAGGTGATGGGCCGCCTGCAGCGCGCGTACGATACGCTCATTGCCCCACCCTCCCCCTTTCAAATCTCGCTGAGTTTCAGCGAGGGCTTGATGTGTGTATGCCAGAGCATACCACAGGACCTCATCCTGCTCTTTGACGAATTTGATGAGCCTTTTGAACAGATCGATGGCCGCGCGTTTCTGAACCTTCGCGCCCTCAAAGACAAGTATCGCCGACGGTTTTGTTTCGTCACCGCTACCGATCGCAGGCTTTCCGAGATCCGCCGCGGGCGCGATATCGACGAGTTCAACGAACTCATCGAACCTTTTACCCGCTACCTGGGGAATCTGAGCCGAGAGGATGCCAACCAGGTGATCACCTGGGTCTCCTCTCAGGAAGGGTACACCTTTGACGACGAGGACCGGGCCTTCCTGCAGCATCACGCCAACGGTCACTTGGGCCTGCTCCTGTCCGTTAGTCGGGCCCTCGGCGAAGTGACGGGCGAACAGGAGCGCGACGCAGGCCAGGATTGGCTGATCCATCGCCAGGTGCGCGAGCAACTGGATCACGATATCAACGTCCAAGCCGAGATGCGCAAACTGTGGGACGATTTGACAGAGACGCAAAAAGAGGGCATCATTGCCGTGGTGACGGGCGAAGAGGGCATCGGCGACCGGGTTCTACAAACGCTGCGAGCCAACGGGCTGATCCAACCCGGCAAAGACCTGCTCTTCTCGCCGGTGTTCGAAGGTTTTGTTCGGCGCCAGCGCCTGACACGTCATCAACGCCAGGAGGGCGTGCGCCTGGATGTTGAAAGTGGGAATGTGTGGATCGACGGGCAACCGAGTCCGACATTGACCGACCTGGAGTACCGCCTTCTCCTGTTGCTCTATGGCCGGCTCAATATGATCTGCGACAAGTACCAGATCGTAGAGGCCGTCTGGGGTGAAGAATATATCGACCAGGTAGACGATGCACGGATCGACAAGTTGATCAGCCGATTGCGGTCCAAGATCGAGCCCGATCCTCGAAACCCGCAGTACCTCATCACCATCCGAGGCCGGGGCTACAAGCTGATCAATCCGTAGCACTGCCGACGAGATGTCAGATGGGTGTCAGTGATGGGTCATGTTCGATCGTGCAATACGTGGTAAAATGGAGCGTAGAAGATTTAAAGCTGACGCCTCTGGGAATGAGAAAAAGCAAAGCCAGGAGGGATGACAATGGCACAACTGATGAAAAAGATCCAGACCCTGATTTCAGCCAACCTTCATGCTATGGTCGATTCAGCCCTGAAAGCCAATTCGATCGCCGTGTTCGACCAGTACATCCGTGAAGTAGAGGATAACCTGGAAAATCTGCAAGATGCGGTGGCCACCGTGGGCGGCGAACTCAAGACCCTGCGGCGCAAAAAGAGCGACCTGGA
Source organism: uncultured Anaerolineaceae bacterium (assembly GCA_964575225.1). Taxonomy (GTDB): domain Bacteria; phylum Chloroflexota; class Anaerolineae; order JAAYZQ01; family JAAYZQ01; genus CAZNQW01. The sequence continues at coordinate 12,497 of CAZNQW010000103.1, forward strand.
CCTGAAAGCCGCCGAGCTGGACCGCAACATCGATCTCTTTTTGCGCGAGGGCAAAGAAGACCTGGCGCTGGCTGCCCAGAGCAAGCTCAACTCGGTCAACCGATTGGCCCAGAATTATGAGGAAATGCTCGACCGCCAGGAGCAAGAATTCCAGAGCCTGAAGGACGCCCGGCTCAAGCTGGAAGCCAAGCTCACCACCGTCAAGCAGGAGCGGGAAGAGTTGCAGGTCCTGCTCGACCTGGCGCGCTCCAAGGAGCTGACCGCCAAGACCATCAAGTCGCTGGATGACCTGATGGGCAGCGGCGACGCCGACATTTCGCGCGTGGCCGAAGGTATTCGCGCCCGCTTGGACAAGGCTTCGGCCAGGAGTGAGATGCTGGCGGGCAGCCTGGAAGCACAGATGGATCAGGTGCTGGAAAAAAGCGCCCTGGAAGCGCAGCTCGCCGAGCGCAAGGCGCGCCTGGGGTTGGGATCGTAGCGATGGCCCCGCCGGTCTGGCTAGGACCGGCCCAGGACAACCGAGATGGGGTAAATTGGGCCGGGCAGCGTGGTCTCACCATCGTTGTTGCCCGGCCTTGGACTATCTGGCACACAATACCCGACATCGTTTTGTGTGCCCCATGATGGAAGATCGGAAGAGCGTCGTGTAGGGAAAGAGTGTAGGATAGGGTGTA
>CAZNQW010000104.1:0-6205 GCA_964575225.1 uncultured Anaerolineaceae bacterium
CGGGTCGGCCATCAAGGGGGCGAGAGGTGATCTCTCGCTACCTTGTCGACACTGAAGACTGGAGATAAACCCATGGACTATGCTTTCTATTCCGTCACTTCACTGGCTGATCTTTTTGACGACCGGATCGTGTATCGCAACCTGGTTCCGGCCGATGAACGGGTGCCGCCGTTTGCCGCATGGAAAGAGCCCCTGGGCCTGGAATCCTCGGCTCTGCCGCGCAAAGCTGAGCCGACCTACGGGCGGGTGGTGGCCGAGATGTTGCGCCACGCGCGGAGGTTGGACCTGCCGGGCACAGAGCTCAAGCGGCTGGTCTACATCGGCGACACCAAGTTGAACGATGGGACGGCGTTCCGCAACCTGTGCACTGCGGGCCCTTGGCAGGGATGGGCCTTTATTGGCCGGGACGACGTGCAAGCCCCCCCCCAGTTCGAGGCAGGGGACGGGCTCTACGTGGCCAATCGCTGGTCGGCGCTGGCAGATTTCGTCTCCTTCTTGGAGGAGCAGCGGTTCGTCGTGGATGAAGCGACGGCGGTGGTGATCGACGTAGACAAGACGGCGGTGGGCGCCCGCGGGCGCAACGACAAGGTGATCGACGAGGCGCGGGTGGAGGCTGTCGAACGGACCGTAGCCAGCCTGTTGGGGTCCGATTTCGACAAGGTGGCCTTTCGCACCGCCTACGACCATCTGAATCAGCCGGCTTACCACACCTTTACCGCGGACAATCAGGATTATCTGGCCTACATCTGCCTGATGCTTGGCGCCGGATTGGTGGGGTTTGCCGCATTGCTCGACGAGATCGAGGCCGGCACCATGAGGACCTTTGGCGATTTTCTTGCGCTCGCCCACTCGCGACGTTCGGCCTTGGCCGGTACCGGCCTGCTCCAGGTCCATGACGGGGTGTGGGCGTGCGTCCAGCGCCAGGATCCCACGCCCTTTAAGGCCTTTCGCTATCAGGAGTACCAGACGACGTCGGCCCGCTTTGGGGATCTGCCGGGAGGGAGCGTCGGCGAGGTACTGGGCCAGCGTATTGTCATCACCCAGGAGGTTCGAGAAGCGGCAGCCGCGCTGCGTACCCGGGGGGCGCTGCTCTTTGGCGTATCGGACAAGCCCGACGAGGCTTCGTTGCCAAATCCAGCCCAGGTGGAAGAGGGACTCAAGCCCTTGCACCGATTGCAGACGCCGGCAGTGGGTACAAGGTAGGGGTGGGTTTGAACCCCGCCCCATCTGTATCAAGGTGAGAGATGACAAGGCGAAGGTAGGACCCGCCAGCATTCAGCGTTATGGGCCTCTGGTTTTTGCATCGATAGAGGGTAGAACGTCCTGATCTTGCCCTCAAGACACCGCCGGACAGCTCTCCGGCGGTTGTTGATCCCTGCTAGATTCGAGTGAGCCCGCGACTCGTTGACGTAACTGGGGTGTCCTTTTATGGTTTGACTTTTTGCATAATCTATCATATACTTGTAGTCGGATGGAGATCAGGATAGTATTGTCTTGGATCGCTTGTTTGCCGGGTAAAGTGACGCAAACTTGTCGGCTGTGCCCGCATGCAGGAACCCTTGTCCACTCGCCGTTCCCGATGGGCGGGGTTCATCGGGCATGAAAGGGGATGAAAGGAGAACGCTCAATGTCAGAATCCCAGGTAGCCGAGCTGTTGCGTAGGGGGATCGCAGCAGCCAAAGCGGGAAACAGCAAAGAGGCCGAGTCCCTCTTGATGCAGGTGGTCGACCTGGACGAGCGCAATGAGCAGGCTTGGCTCTGGCTGAGCGGGCTGGTCGAGTCGATGGACGACAGGCGTACCTGCTTGGAGAATGTGCTGGCGCTCAATCCGACCAACACCCATGCGAAGGCGGGCCTGCGCTGGCTGGCCCAACAACAGCCCGAGCCGGTTGTCGAGGAGCCGGAAGAAGAGCCGGAGCCGGTCCAACTGCAGGAATTGTGCTTCCGCTGCCAGTCTCCACTGCCTGCGTCTGCCGCCGAATGCCCGACCTGTGGGCAGGTTCTCTTGGTGGATTGCCCTGCCTGTGGTCAATACGTGGAGATCGAACAGGCCTCGTGCCCGGCTTGCGGCCAATCGTTGGGCGATTATCGCCAGGGGGGCGCCTATTATCTGGGGCTGGCAAATGCCTATTTGGCTAACCGAAGGACGGAGCAAGCCTTGCAGGCCTTGAGTTGGGTGGAGGCCGAGGCCGGTGAGGACGCGCAATCTCTGGAAGGCGCGGCCGCGCTCTATGAAAAGCTGGGCCGCGCGGATTCGGCAATGGCCACCTACGAGCGCGCTCTTACCCTTGTTCCCCAGAGCCCCGCAATTTGCACGCGGCTGGGTGCGCTCTATCGCCAGGCAGGTCGGCGCGATGAGGCGCGAGCTATGTACGAGCAGGCGCTCAAGCTCGGTGGTCGAAATGCCTTGGCCCTGACTGAACTGGCCCGGCTGCAGATGGAACAGGAAGGTGCGACCAAAGAGACCATCCGCACGTTGGGGCAGGCGGTCAAGCTGGATCCAAAGCATGCGCCGGCGTATCTGGCTTTGAGCGATGCATACGTCCGTTTGGGAGATAGGCGTCAGGCCACCCGCCAGGCCCAGTTGGCCTGCGAGGTGACGTCCCCCGAATCCACGTTGGGATTGGAAGCGCGCCGCAAGTTGTCCGAATTGCAGCACACCCCTATCGGCCAGCCCGAGTCGGCAGAACCCAGCGTGGCTTCTGGGCCTAGCCGGGACCGGCGAAAGCGTCCTGGTTGCCTAAGCCTCTATGCCATCCTCCTGGGCTTTTTTGGTTTTATGACGGTCCTTGGGGCCGCGTTTCTGGGCATCCTCGCCGCCATTCAGGGGGATGTCCTCCAAGAGATGTTGAGCAGGGTGGGAGGCGCAGGCCTCCCCCTGGGGGTGATCTCCCTGTGGGGCGGTGTGGGTTTTGCCGTGTTGTCCGGTGTGGTGAGCATTGCCATTGCGTTGGGATTGTGGGCTCTCAAAAACTGGGCCCGCATCCTGACCATCATCCTGCAAACGTTGGGGTTCCTAGGTAGTCTGGCCCAAGCTTTCCTGACCGTGGGGGGGACGCGGGTGTTGACTTCGGGGCTCTCAGAGGCAAGCTTTTCCCTGCCCATCCTGATCGTCCTCCTGGTCGGCCTGGTGATTCAGGCCATTGTGCTGTTTTGGTTTTTGGTGAACCGAGATCTGTTCCACTAGCAAGCTCTGCCTGCGGAGTGCTCAAGGGTCTGCCCTTGCACACCGCTATCGGCGAGCACGTTTTCGATTTTGACATGGCCCTGGGGCAGTGTTGGAAAACGGCCGAGTTGGAATGGCCCATTGATCGCAGAAATAGGAACCCGCCGGCCTGGAGAGACCGGCGGGTTTCAGATTCCATCATGTGGTGAGTGTTCGGCGAATACCGATGGAATCCATGAGCCGTACAGGATTCGAACCTGTGACCCGCTGCTTAAAAGGCAGCTGCTCTGCCAAACTGAGCTAACGGCCCCCATTCCCGGCTATTTTACCATCAGCAGTCTCGTTTGGCAAACCACGCCCGCCCGCAGGCCGTTCTATTTATCTTCCGGTTCTGATTCCTGGCGATAGTCCACGAATCGGTATCCCACCCCACGCTCGGTCAGGATGTAGCGGGGTTGGCCGGGGTCCGGCTCTATCTTTTTCCGCAAATAGGTGATGTACAATCGCAGGAGGCCGGTCTCTTCGCGGTACTCGTATCCCCATACCTTCGATAGAAGCATCTCGTGGGTCATGATCCAGCCGGCATTGTTGACCAGGTGGTACAACAGGCGGTGCTCGGTGGGCCGCAGCCGGATTCGCTCGCCCTCGACGATGACCTCACGCTGCCGAAAATCGATCTCGAGCCGGTCGTCGATGCGCAAAGACGTTTTGGACACGGGCGAGGGCATCTCGGCCCTACGCAAAACGGCGCGGATCCGGCTCGCTAGCTCGCGAGGGCTAAAGGGTTTGGTGATATAGTCGTCGGCACCCAGCTCCAGGCCACGGATTCGGTCCTCTTCATCCCCTTTGACGGTGAGCATGATCACCGGCACGGTTGAGATTTCGCGCAGCCGTTCCAACGTCTCGAAGCCATCCATCTCGGGCATCATGACGTCGAGCAGAACCATATCGGGCAACTCGTCCCGCACCCGATCCAGGGCCTCCATGCCTGTACCGGCTTCGGTCACCTGGTATCCTTCCAATTCGAGGTTCATGCGCACGAATCGCACCATGCGCGATTCGTCATCGACGACGAGGATCAACTTATCCCGGGGTGATACCATGAGTACCCTCCTTGAACGCCATCCGGTGGGGTAAGCCGCCTATTTCCTGGGCAATGTGAACATAAAGATGGAGCCTCGTCCTGGGGCGCTCTCGACCCATACCCGCCCGCCGTGGGCCTCGACGATGGCCTTGACCAGGTACAGGCCGAGGCCTGTGCCCTCTGTGGTACGACGCAGACTGGTTTCCACCCGATGGAAGCGGTCAAAGATCCGTCCCTGCTCCTCGGCCGGGATGCCAATGCCCTGATCGGCCACATACACGGTGACACCCGTCCCGTCGGTCCGCCCTCCGATCCATACCGATCCGCCGCTGGGCGAATATTTGACCGCATTGCTTACGAGGTTGGTCAGCACCTCGCGCAGCCGCTCGGGATCGCCCCAGACCGATGGAAAGTCGGGGGCAAAGTCGACCTCAAAGGTGTGGGCGCGGGTTTGGGTGCGAAAGCCCTCAATCGCCCGCTCGACCAGCCGGGGTAGGTTCACGTCGGTTGGCTCCAGCTTGAGCCCGCCCGCCTGGATGCGGCTGGCTTCGAGCAGGTCGTCGATCAGGTGGGTCAAATGGTCGGCTTCCTCGGCAATGACATCCAAGCTTTCCCGCATCGTCTCTTGATCCCAATCGGCATCGTCGCGGCGCAGCGTCTCGGCGTAGCCTTTGATGAGGGCGACGGGCGTCTTGAGTTCGTGCGATACCACCGACACAAAGGTGGACTTGAGTTCCTCGGCTTGCCGAAATCGGGTGATGTCGACGACGTTATAGATGGTGCGCGCCAGGTTGCCCTCCTCGTCGTAGAGAGGGGTGACAGTGACACCGACCGTCAGTTTGGGCCCGCCCCGGCGGACAATGTCGCCCTCGACAAAGAAACGCTCCTGGGCCGCTGAGGAACGTCGGGGTGGCGGTTCGGGCAAGGGGAGGATCTGCTCCTGGCGGTCGATCAACGCCAACACTTGATCCACCGGACGACCCAGGGCTTCTCCGGCTTGCCAGCCGGTCATACGGGTCAATGCCCGGTTGAAAACCTGGATCTCGCCCACCGTGTCCACAATGGTCACGCCCTCGGCACTATTGTCGATAATCGCCGATAGTGCCTCGCGCTCTTCATTGACCTGCTGATAGAGTTCGGCATTGCGCACCGAAATGGCGGCCTGGTCGGCAAAGGCCGCCAGCAAGGCCCGGTCGTTGGTGGAAAAGGCGCCGCCCCGGCTGCGAAAGATATAGATGACCCCCAGGAGTTCTTTTTCGATGACGAGGGGCAGGGCGACGACCTGGCTCAGCGTCAGCCCCGCAGCAGCAGCCACCAGTCCCAACCGCACCTGAAGATCGGGGATCTGCCAGTGGGAGAGGGGTGTGTGGAGGTCGCGGAGGCCGGGAAGGTCGGCCCACAGCGGTTGGAAAAAGCGAAGCAACCCAGACGAAAGGCCGTAGCTCGCCCTCACACGCATGACATTACCCCGCCCGCGCAGGACGATCAATCCGACCTGGCCGTGCAATAATTCGACGGCGCTCTTGAGGGTGAGTTCCAAGAGCGAGGCCAGCTCGAGCCGGGCGGTCATGGCCCGGCTGATTTCGAGCAGATAATCACGCTGACGGAGCTGGTAATCTTGCATGAGTCAATGCCCACTGTATTCTACAGGAATTGGACCTACAATCTATTACATCGGAGTTGCCCGGCATGCCTGCATCATTGTAGCACAGGCAGAACGGGAAGGCAAACGTGATGACTCGGTCAGGGTTGCTGCAAGTTGGTCATTCATTCTGATTTCATGCTCCAAGCCCCCATCCTTGGTGGCGGCCTGCACTTTTGGCGGGCCCCGAGGACAGGACGCGGAGCCTTTCAAAACCTGTCGATCAAGAGACAATTCAACCGCCGTGTGGTCTGATCAGGGTGGTTGCCAAGCCTTGATTCATCCATGGTGAACTTGCGGCGGATCGCGCGCT
>CAZNQW010000104.1:6215-12896 GCA_964575225.1 uncultured Anaerolineaceae bacterium
TGCGATCCGCCATGGGGATTGGGGATGCGCAAGCCTGCGTCGCCATCGAGCACCCCAGAGACGAGAGCGACACGCCACAAGCACCGAGACTGCCCAAAACCCGAAAACACCCATCCGCACCTGCGTGCTGTGCACAGCTTTTTGTCAAAGCGCCGAAAACTTGGTACAATGTCCAGGACATCGTGGTACCGAGTTGTAGTGGAGGAATAAGATGGAAAAGGTACTGATTATCGGCAGCGGACCGGCAGGCTACACGGCTGCCATCTATACGGCGCGGGCGCAGTTGGAGCCGCTGATGATCGCGGGCCCCAGCATGGGCGGGCAGGTTGCCACCAGCAGCGACATCGGCAACTATCCAGGATTCCCCGACGACGTCGCCGGTGGGGAACTGGCGCAGTTGATGCAGCAGCAGGCCGAGCGATTCGGCGCCCGGCTCGAGGTGGATATTGTCACCAGCGTGGATCTGTCCACCCGCCCCTTCAAAGTGGTGACCTATGGTGGCGAGTATGAAACCCAGGCGATCATTATCGCCAGCGGCGCATCGCCGCGCAAGCTCGGTGTGCCGGGCGAAAAGGAATTCGCAGGGCGTGGCGTGTCCTACTGCGCAACCTGTGACGGCTTTTTCTACATGGGCAAAGAGATCGTCATGATCGGCGGCGGCGATGCAGCCGTCAAAGAGGCCATCTTTTTGACCCGCTTTGCCAAAAAGGTGACCGTCATCCACCGCCGCGATCAATTGCGCGCCGAAAAAATCTTGCAGGAACAGGCCTTTGCCCACGAAAAGATCGAATTTCTGTGGGACACGGTCGTGACCGAAATCGTGGGAGACGGTTCAGTCACCGGAGTTCGAGTGCGCAACGTCAAGACCGGTGAGGAACAGCTCCTGAGCACCCAGGGCGTCTTTGTCGCCGTCGGCTATGCGCCCAATACCGACTTTCTGGGTGGCCAAGTCGAGCTTACTGAGGCCGGCTTTATCGTGGTCGACATGGACCAGAGGACAAGCGTCGATGGCGTGTGGGCGGCGGGCGACGTGAGTGACTGGACCTACCGCCAGGTCGCCACATCCGTCGGATCGGGCGCCAGGGCCGCCATGCAGGCCGAGCACTATATCATGCAGTTGGAACACCGGGCGTATCCCGGCAAAACAAACGTGGGATAATGGGGACAACCCCCTTCCAAATCAGTCTGCCAGAAGGAGAATAAAATGGCAACCATAACCAAAGAAATGTCGATTGGCGAAGTCGTACAAACCTACCCACAGACCATTGAGGTGTTTCTGAAGCACGGGTTGATGTGCTTTGGCTGCGCCATTGCCCAGTTCGAAAACGTCGAGCAGGGCGCCCTGGCTCACGGCATCAACGTCGACGCCCTGATCACCGACCTCAACACGGCGGTGTCCCAGTCCAGCAACTAGCAAAGGCAGCATCGGCTGGACGCCCCAGGGGAATAAGCGGAACGTAGCGGACATCGGGCGGCCAATGACCAGGCCCAGCAGGTTTGTCATTGGCCGCTCGCGCATCGTGGGACAGGAGAACTCGGAAAGTGACCCAAGAAGAGGCCATCAGCCTGATCAAAAATCTCTTGCAGGCCCCCAGCCAGGAGGCATTGCAGGAGATGATCGCCCATCACCTGCCCCAGATGGACAGCACCTTCTTTGCCGTGCTCACCCAGGCAGCGGACTCGGAATCGATACGAAACCCGGCGGTGGGTGAACGGCTCACCTCCCTTGCTCAGATCCTGCTCCCCCTCCGCACCCTGATCTAGCAAGACACCCGAACTGCTCAAAACCCCCGACATTCCCAACAAGATAGGCCGCAGGGGAAGCGGCCCATCAGGCTCAGGCCGGGCTCGTTTGACTTCTAGATAGGGGTACGGTATAATCGATCGCGGGTTCCACCGCCAAGAGCGTAAGAAGGAGGTTCACCGGATGGCTGCGATCGTCGATCTCTTTCGCTCCCTCTCCACCTACCGGGGACGTGAAGGGCAGATGGCCTGGATGTTGCACCGGCTCACAGGCCTCGGCGTCTTTTTGTTCCTCGCCCTTCACATTGTCGACATCTTTCTCCTGTCCTTTGGCCCGGATCTGTTCGATGCCCTGCTTTTCATTTACCACAAGTTCATCTTCAAGCTGACCATCATCTTTGGCCTATATCCCGGCATGTTATACCACGGATTGAACGGCTTGCGCATTGTCTTCATCGATTTCTGGCCCCACCTGGGCAGGAAACAGGCTTTGATGTGGCGGATCCAGTTGATCCTCTTTGCCCTCATCTATATTCCCTCCGCCATCCTCATGCTGTCATCCCTGTTCAGCAGCCATTAGGTGAAAGGAGGATCCGACATGCACTCGTCGCCTGCCCGCCCCCGTCCCGCCAGCAACGTGGAGCTGTATAGCTGGTTCTTTATGCGCATTTCGGCCCTTATCCTTTTCGTGTTGGTTGGGTTTCACCTGATCTACATGCACATCGTCCTCGGCGTCGACGCCATCAATTTTCAGGTGATCTCGGCTCGCTGGGAGTCTCCTTTGTGGCGCCTGTACGACTTTTTCATGCTGATGTTTGGCTGGCTTCACTGCACCAACGGCGTGCGGATTGTCCTTGACGACTATGTCCATTCCCAGGTTGGGCGCGTATTGGCCAAGTCGGTCCTCTACGTGGTCGTGTTCGTCGTCCTGATCCTGGGCGCGTATGTGGTTTTCACCTTCCGGCCTGCTTGAGATTCAAAAGGCCGTGTCGGGTCAGTGCACCCTAACCGTTGCTTTGTGGAGATTGCAGTATGGACCATTCATATGACGCCATCATCGTCGGTGCGGGAGGGGCCGGCTTGCGGGCTGCCCTGGAACTGAGCGGGGCCGGACGCGTGGCCGTACTCAGCAAGCTGTACCCCATACGTTCTCACACCGGCGCCGCCCAGGGCGGCATCGGCGCGGCGCTGGGCAACAGCGACCAAGACCACTGGGAATGGCACATGTTCGACACCGTCAAGGGCGGCGACTATTTGGTCGATCAGAATGCCGCCGAAATCCTGGCCCGCGAAGCCATCGAGACGGTCTATGAACTCGAACATTGGGGCTTGCCTTTTGATCGGACCGCCGACGGCAAGATCGCCCAGCGCCCCTTTGGCGGGCACACCCATCACTTTGGCGAGGGGCCCGTGCGGCGTTCCTGCTACGCAGCCGACCGCACCGGTCACATGATCCTCCAAACCCTGTACCAACAGTGTGTCCGCCGCAATGTTCGCTTCTTTGAGGAATACCACGTCCTCGATCTGCTGATCCACGACGGCGTGACCTGTGGCCTGACGGCCTATCAGATACTTACCGGTGAGATCCATACCTTCCACACCAAAGCGGTGCTCTTTGCCACGGGCGGAATGGGCCGCATGTTTAAAATCAGCTCCAACGCCCACGCCCTGACCGGCGACGGCCCAGCCATTGCCCTCCGGTGCGGCCTTCCTCTGGAAGATATGGAATTTTTCCAGTTCCACCCCACCGGCATTCGCAAGATGGGCATCCTCATCACCGAAGCAGTGCGAGGTGAGGGAGGCATTCTGCTCAACAAAGACGGCGGGCGATTCATGGAGCGATACTCCCCCACCTTGCTGGACCTGGCGCCTCGCGACATTGTGTCGCGGGCTATTTATCTCGAAATCCAGGCCGGGCGGGGTATCGACGGGAAGGACTATGTTCATCTGGATGCCAGCCATCTGGGCCGATCGATCGTCGAGACCAAGTTGCCCGACATTGCCGACTTTTGCCGCACCTATCTGGGCGTCGATCCGGCGACCGAACCCATGCCCGTGCAGCCCACCGCCCACTATGCCATGGGCGGCATCCCCACCGACGTGGACGGGCGCGTGGTCACCGATGGTAAGAATACCCCCCTGCCGGGATTCTATGCGGCAGGCGAATGCGCCTGCGTGTCGGTGCATGGCGCCAATCGGCTGGGAACCAACTCCCTGGTCGACCTGGTGGTCTTTGGCCGGCGGGCAGGGCGCGACATGGCCCGCTTTATTCATCAGAACGAGTTTGGTTCCCTACCGCCCAACGCTGCCGGCAAGGCTCGCGACGAGGTAGAGCGGCTGCTTTCCAGCAAGGGCCGGGAAAAGACCGCCGACATCCGCGCCGATCTCCAACAGACCATGATGGATCAGGTGGGCGTCTTTCGCGTCGAGGGACAGATCGGGAAAGCCGTGCGCAAAATTGGCGAATTGCGGGAACGCTACACCCAGATTCGCCTTCAAGACAAGGGCCGTACGTTCAACACCGAACTCCTGGAAGCCATCGAACTGGGGTATCTTTTGGATTTGGCCGCGGTCATAGCCGAGAGCGCCCTGGCCCGCCGCGAGAGTCGTGGCGCTCACTCGCGCGAGGACTATCCCGAGCGTGACGATGAACATTGGCTGAAACACACCCTGGCCTATCGCACCGACCAAGGCACCCATCTCACGTACAAGCCGGTATCCATCACCCGCTTTGAGCCCAAACCCAGGACTTACTAGAGCAACCCGGAAGGAAGCGACCGATGCACGTCACCCTCAAAATCCAGCGATTCAATGCCGAACAGGACGCCAAACCCCATTGGCAGGAATTTCAGGTGGACGTCGAGCCTTCTGACCGGCTGCTTGATGCCCTCCACGAGATCAAAGGACATCAGGATGGCACCCTGACCTTCCGAAGGTCCTGCGCCCATGGCATCTGCGGATCGGACGCCATGACCATCAACCACGTCAACCGCCTGGCCTGCAAAGTGTTAATGAAAGAGCTGGGACCCCACGTGACGGTGGAGCCTCTGAGGGGTTTCCCCATCATCAAGGACCTGGTGGTGGACATGGAACCCTTTTTTGCCAAGTACCTCTCTATCAAACCCTACTTGATCAGCTACCAACCCGACCCGCCTGCAGAACGCCGCCAGAGCCCCGACGAGCGAGCCAGATTCGACGACACCACCAAGTGTATCCTGTGTGGCGCCTGCACCGGCGCCTGCCCCTCCTTTTGGGGCAATGGCGACTATGTGGGTCCGGCTGCCATCGTCCAGGCTCACCGATTCATCTTTGACAGCCGCGATCAAGGAGCCCACGAACGCCTGGAGATTCTGAACGACCGGGAGGGTGTGTGGCGCTGCCGGACGATTTTCAACTGCGTGGCTGCCTGCCCGCGTGGGATCGACGTCACGCGGGCCATCGGTGAGGTTAAAAAACTACTCCTGTTCCATCGAATGGTCTAGGAAAAAGCGATAACGTAAAAAGGGTGGAGCCGCATTATGCGGCCCCACCCCCAACTGTTCTTCATCAGAGCCTTTTCAAGCAAGGCCCCGGTCGCCTACGGGCTATTCTCCGCGAGCGCCCAGTTGCCGATCCAGCATGTACAGGGCTTGGCCCTTGTCGCCAATCCGCTTCAAGGTCTCGAGAATATCCCCTGCCGTCTTTTCCTCTTCGACCTGCTCATTGACAAACCACTGCAAGAGGTTCGAGGCGGCATAGTCTTTCTCGGCTACAGCCAGGGCATACAGTTTGTGGATGCAATCGGTAATGTACTGTTCGTGTTCCAACGTCTTGGCAAACACATCCATGGGGCCGTTGAACTCGGCCGGTGGTTGCGGGATCGCCTGGAACAGAACCCGACCGCCTCGATCGAGGATGTGGTTGTAGAACTTCATGGCATGCTCCCACTCCTCACCAGCCTGCGCCACCATCCAGGCGCCAAAGCCCGGCAGGTTGATCGACTCGCTATAGGCCGCCATAGACATATAGATGTAGGCCGAGGCCATCTCTTCCTTGATCTGCTCGTTGATCGCATCTTGCATTTTCTTGCTGATTTCCATGGTACACTCCCTTTCTCAAAATTTAGTGGCCGAGTCCTTCTCCTTGGAGGTTGAAGCACTGCGTGCCTGTATTCCTTTATTTTAATTCTGGTTATTAGTATAACATGAAATTGGCAGGATGTCAACATTGAAATGGCCTCTGGCAGAAAACCGAACAGTGGAGTACGGAGCCATGCTGCGGCTCTTGCCAGGACAGCCTCTTACGATTGCTGAAACCACCGAGTGCCGACCAGGAGGCCGCCAATCACCAAAGCAAAAACCAGATCCACAGCCAGCGTCAAACCAAAGGCCGTAGCCAGGTATCCGGCCAACCGGTTGACGCCGGCAACGGCAGCCGCCGGAATGGCCGGCACCCCGACGACGACGAGCACCACCACCGCCACCGCACCCAAAAAAATCAGGACCGGTCGAACCGTGTCCATATCGGACGGACTGGGCAACATGGCATTGGAAATGGAAAAGATGAGATAGAGCCACAACCAGAAATCGGGCACCTGCATCAATTGCCCCAGGCCATCCAGTAGCGCTTGAGATCCCTGACCTTCCAGCAACCACCGCAGCTCGTCAATGCCCAACACCAGATAGCCGATGAGCAGAATCACCAGAGTCCCGCCCAGCAGCGGAGCCACCCCGATGAGGCTGGCGCGAACCGGATCCACCTGACCCACCCGGATAGAGCCCAGCGATACCCTACGGCTCCTGCCCTTGCGCACCGGTCCGATTTTAAAGCCGGTGACCCGAACACCCAGGGCTTTGGCCGTGATCCAGTGGCTCAGCTCATGGATCACAACGCCCGGAAGCACGACCACAAAATACAGGACCAGGGCAATGTCGGGATCGCCCACCCAGCGGATACTCA
>CAZNQW010000105.1:0-4589 GCA_964575225.1 uncultured Anaerolineaceae bacterium
CACATAATAGTCCCCACCATGCGCCTCGGCTTCTGCCCTGGCCCACAGCCCAAACGAGTGAGAATCGTTCAGCCATTCCACTGCTTGGCCATGCTCGGCGTGGTGCAACACCCCCCAACCGCCAAACAACGGCGTCAGCCCCAGCCAGTTCGAGACGATCACGAACAAGAAGATGGTCATCACAATCGGAAAGAACCTGCGTGCTCGTTCCTGCCCGGCAGCGCCTGCCACCAGGTTGTACATACCCTCGATGATCATCTCAAAGGCGCCTTGCAGCCGCCCGGGAACCGTTTTGAGGTTGCGGGTAACCAGCCACGATCCCAAGATTAGCACAACCATCGTCAGCCACGACGACAGAAGCGTATTGGTGATCGGGAAGCCGAACAGGTCAAATACAGGCTCGGCCGGAATCGAAATCTCGGGGAGCACAACCCCAGGAAAGGGCAAAAGGTTCAAGATCACCAGCGCGCCGATGATGATCAACGTCGGGACTAGTACTTTTCGGGATAGCAACTTTGACACTACCCTGGTTCCTCCTCATCGCTCGCTTCTACACTTTGACCCGCATGTTGACTGGTTACCTGGGAAAAGGTTCGCAAGACCATGCGCGCCACCCCTACGGTCGCCGCAAGTATCCCCAAAAAGGCACCAGCCAAGACGAAAAGCGGGGAGCTATCGAATCGTTTGTCAAGCCAAATACCGACCAGCAGAGGGAGCACAAGGGAAAAGAGCATGGTCCAACCCATATTCAGAGCCAAACTGAATGCTTCGCTCTTTTTCACTCGAACAGGGCTCCCCAGGCGCCGGCGCACCACGAACCAACGGACTGGTCGAACAACGGGGAGATTATAGCAAACATCCTTCCATTTGGCAAATGAGACGGAAAAAGAGTCTGACCGAACCGCTGCCGGGCCCTCCTGGGCCCGGCACAGTCCGTTCCTCTTTCACGCCGAACTCTGACATCAAGCCGTCAGCCCTTGCACCGTGGCAGCATCCATCTTTTGTACCAGGGCAACGATCAATGCCAGCGCCCGGTCGTAATCATCCCGGTGAAGCAGGGCGTTGTGGCTGTGAATATGCCGCGTGGGGACGCCGATCACCACCGTGGGCACCCCCTCATTGTGCATGTGGATCATGCCTCCGTCGGTGGCGCCACCAGACATCGCCGAAAACTGTAGAGGAATTCCCAGTTCCTGCGCCGTGTCGATGACCAGATCTCGCAGCTTCAAGTTCGGGATCATGCGCGCATCGTACATCAGCACCGTGGGACCCTGCCCCATCTTGACGGCGGATTCTTCCGGCTTGATGCCCGGCACATCGCCGGCAATGTCCACCTCGAGGATGATGGCTACGTCCGGTTCGATGACATGAGCCGACGTTTTCGCGCCCCTCAAGCCTACCTCTTCCTGGACCGTGCCCACGGCATAGACCGTGTTGGGATGGCCTGTTTCAGCCGCTTGCCGCAACGCCTGCATGGCAAGGGCGCAGCCTACGCGGTTGTCAAAGGCCTTGCTCAGGTACCACTTTGGATTGGCCATCACCTGAAAGTCGCTGACGGGGATGATGGGGTCTCCGGGCCGCACGCCCAATTCTTCGACTTCGGCCTTGGAGCTGGCGCCGACGTCGATGTACATGTCCTTCTTTTCGACGACTTTTTTGCGGTCCTCGTCCGCCAACAGGTGGGGCGGTTTGGCGCCGATCACACCCAACAGCTCGCCCTTGCAGGTGCGAACCAAGACCCGGTGTCCTAAAAGCACCTGATCCCACCAACCTCCCAAGGGCAGGAATTTGATGAATCCCTCGTCGCTGATCATCCGCACCATAAAGCCAATCTCATCCATGTGGCCGGCCAACATGACGCGCGGTCGCTCACTGCCGCCGACATGCTTGCCGATGAGACTGCCCATTTTGTCCTGCGTGATGTCAGCGACGCCTTCCAGGTAGCGGCGCATCACAACCCGAACATCCTCTTCATAGCCCGATACGCCACTGACCTCGGTGATTTCTTTGAGTAACTTTTCCGTCTGATCCACGTTTTGCTCCTCATCTCTGAAGAATGTTCTGCTCAATCGTGGCCCGATGATACCCTATGTTCGGCCTTTTGTCAATCTCGACGCCAAAGCTTGGGCAAGCAGACAAAACACCGTGCAAAAGGTCTAAAGGTTCGGTCTACGATAGGCAGGAACTCGACGGCACCTGACAAAGGGATCGGCCAGGCGATCCCCTTCGCTGCCAAAGCCAATCCCCCGCCCGACGGTCCGCCGTCCGTTATTTTTCGACTTCTCGGCTCTGCTCGATGCGATAAGACCCTTCGTCCGGCACTTCTTCCTTCAGGGCATACTGACCGATAACGCCCAACTTGAAAAGGAGCACCACAATCCCCACGATCGCGCCCAAGCCGAGCAGGACCAGGATCGCACCGACCACCAACAGCAAAAGCCCGACACCGAGTTCCACCGCTATCCTCCCCGCAGCAAATTGCCGAGATCGAGGCTGGCCCCACCCTGCGAGCCACTGCTACTGGTGTGCGGCAGAAACTGGGCCATCTTGGCAGCAAGCTTGGAAATGGGCATGGTCTGAAGCCACACCTTGCCGGGCCCCTTGACGCTGGCCAGGAACAAACCCTCGCCGCCCAAGAGAATGTTGCGGAATCCCTTGACCATCGTCACGTCGAAATCGACCGTGGGCTCCAAGGCCGCCAGATGGCCCGTGTCCACCTTGAGCTGCTGACCCGGCTCGAGATCGTACTCGACCACCTCACCGTCGACCTCCAAAAAGACCAGGCCAGGTCCGGTGACGCGTTGCATGATGAACCCCTCGCCGCCGAAAAAGCCCGCCCCCAGCCTTTTGCGAAAATGCAAATCAATGTCCACGCTCTTTTCGGCGCACATGAACGCATCCTTCTGAACAATGAGGCTCTGTCCCTGTGCCAGATCAAAGGGGATGATCTTGCCCGGAAATTCCGAGGCAAAGGCAATGGTCCCGCGCCCGCCACGCACAGTAAAATCGGTAATGAACAGTGACTCGCCGGACACGGCGCGTTTGATGACCTTTCCCAGGCCACCGCCCGTGTGTGTCTGCATTTCCACATTGCCCGTCATCCACGACATGCCCCCGGACTCGGAGAAAATGACCTCGCCGGGTTCGAGTTCAATGGTGACCACCTGCAAGGTGGTCCCATCGATCCGATAACTGATGCGCCCTCGGTTCCCCGCATACTCGCGTTGAACATGCTCCACGTCAGTGTCCAGCGGGCTCAACCCCGTCTGGCTTCCGACTGGCTCCATCGGGCTTGCCATCACCGCACCGCAACTGGTGCAAAATCGGGCAGTATCGAGATTTTCGGCTCCGCATTCTTCACATTTCATGGCCAAAACTCCTTGTCTTTCCCAACCTGATATGGACCCATTATAACATCCTACCATTCGAGGATCAAGTCCCCATCGCGGGCTATCGGGATCTCGGCGAGCGCCACCCAGGGCTTGGGTTCAAATCCTCGCAGCGATTGAGAGGGCTGACTACCCGCTGGCCCGTCCTTTGCCTGGGGCGCGCTCGCAGGCAGGCACCAGGGATCGGACGATTTCCAGCAACCGATCCAAATGGAAGGGCTTGTGCACATAATGAGAGATTGCAGGGTGCGAGGCCATACTCTCAAAGGCCGACGAACCGTAGGCCGTGATCAAAACAACCGGAGTACCAGGGTCCAACATCCGAATGGCCTCCGCCAGATCCAGGCCGTTGGCTCCGGGCAGGAGCAAGTCGACAATGGCCAGATCGACAGGTACATCGACCAAGCGCTCCAGGGCCTCCAAGGCCGAACCAGCCGCTTCGGCCTGATACCCCTCCTCCTGCAGCACCTGCTTGAGCATGTGGCGAATGCTGGGCTCATCGTCCACCACCAGAATCCGACGCATCATAGGTCATCTTCCTTGTTTGGCACGGGCCCCCCCTACTGGACGCCCAGGGCTTCTCGGATCTTGTCCGCAGTCACCGGCAGGGCGCAAAATCGGCTGCCGATGGCTCGATAAATCGCGTTGGTGATCGCCGGCGCGGTGGGAATGGAAATGATCTCGCCAACCCCTTTGGCGCCATACGGCCCGGTCGACACCGGATGTTCCACCAAAATCGGTGTGATCTCGGGCATCTGCCGAGCTGTCGGCAGGCGATAGCGGGCCAGGCTATCGGACAACACATGGCCGTCTTGGATGACCATCTCCTCAGTCAGAGCATACCCCATGCCCATCAGGATGGCCCCTTCAGCCTGCCCTTCCACCGCCAAGGGATTGATCGCCCTGCCAGCATCGGTGGCGGCAACCACCCGCAGAACGCGCGCCTCCCCACTCTGCCGATCCACCTCCACCTGCACCGCCTGAGCCCCAAATCCGTAGGCAAAATGCGAGTCGCCCTTCTGGCCCAGAGGCACCGTCTCGGGCGCCTGGTACACGGCCTCTGCAGTGAGCGCTCGGCCCTCACGGCGGGCCAACTCGGCTGCGCGCTCCAACGCCATCGAGCGCCCGTCGGGCGACCAGATGAATCCCTTCCGGAACTCGAGGGCACCGGGCTCGGCGCTTAATTTCTCCGCAGCCGCC
>CAZNQW010000105.1:4599-12822 GCA_964575225.1 uncultured Anaerolineaceae bacterium
CAACCGCCGGCGCAGGATCTCGGTCGCTTGAAGAACCGCGTTGCCCGTCACAAAGGTCTGGCGCGATGCCGTGGTCGGCCCTCCATCAGGTGTCAGATCGGTATCCCCCAAGAGTACGTCCACCCGCTCTGGGGCGAGGCCCAATCCTTCGGCAGCGATTTGCATCGCCACGGCAACGAGGCCCTGGCCCACCTCGGCTGCGCCGGCACACACCTGCACGCGATCATCATCAAGCCAGGTGACAGTGGCGCCCGCCTGATCCGGCGCGCCGCCACCCAGTCCCACGTTCTTGTAGGCACAGGCAAAACCCCACCCGCGGGCTTTGCCTTCTGGTGCTGCCTCGCCCTCTGACTGCAACCGGGCCACAGTCCGCTCCACTTGGTCGATGCACTCAAGCAAGCCCACGCTCTCGCGCATGACCTGGCCTGTACAGGTCTCCCACCCTTCGCGCAACGCATTTCGCCGCCGCAGTTCCAGGGGATGAAGGCCAAGTTTCTCGGCCAAACGGTCCATCTGAGACTCGGACACGAACTGGGCCTGGGTGACTCCAAATCCCCGAAACGCCCCCGCAGGAGGATTGTTGGTGTAGACCGCATAGCATTCTACGGCTACGTGGGGCACGTCGTAAGGGCCGGTCACATGGGTTGCCGCCCGGGTCATCACATGCTCCCCCAGACTGGCATAGGCACCCGTGTCACCCAGGATCTTGAGCTGAGCCGCCACCAATCGGCCCTCTCGGGTGGCCCCCAGCCGGGCCTGGATCACAGTCGCGTGCCGCTTGGGATGATACCGAAGCGACTCAGCGCGGGTCCAGGCCAGCTTCACAGGCCGGCCCGTCACCTGGGCTGCGAGCGCAGCGTGGATCTGCCCGGCAATATCCTCTTTGCCGCCAAAGGCACCTCCGATGGGCATGTGAACAATCCGCACCGCCGACTCGGCGAGCCCCAGGCTAGCAGCCACCTGCCGACGGTCGCCAAAGGGGATCTGCGACCCCACGTACACCGTCAACCGCCCATCCGGCTCGGGCACGGCCACAGAGCACTCGGGCTCCAGAAAGCCATGGTCGCTAAAGGGGGTCTGGTAGGTCTCCTCAATAATCACGTCCGCCTGGGCAAACCCAGCTTTCACGTCTCCCTTTTGCACGTGGATCTCTTTGAGCAGATTGCCCGATTCATGGATCAATGGCGCGTCGGGGGCCAGGGCAGCCTCCGGCGAACTCACAATCGGCAGCGGTTCGTAAGTGACTCGAACAAAGGGCAGAGCGGCTTCGGCCGCTTCGGCAGTTTCGGCAACGACCACAGCCAGCGCGTCTCCGCGAAATCGGACTTTATCGTAGGCCAACACCGGCCAATCGGCGCGGACGACGCCGTGATTTTTCGCTCCCGGCACATCGGCAGCCGTAAGGACGGCGACTACGCCGGGCTGCGCGCGCGCCGCCGAGGCATCCACCTCGACCACACGGGCATGAGCATAGTCCGCCCGCAGGACCCGGGCATAGAGCATGCCCTCAAACACCAAGTCGGCCGTGAATTTGAGTGTGCCGGTGGCCTTACCGGCCGCATCGGGCCGGGCCAGGCTGCTGCCCACAGGGTGTCCATCCTTGATTGCCGGAGTCGGGATGGTCTTGCCGGCTGCCACGGCCTCAATGGCCTGATAGATCTTGGCATAGCCCGTGCAACGGCAAAGGTTCTTTTCCAGTGCCTTGCCAATCTCCTCCCGTGTGGGGTTGGGGTTTTGGTCCAGCAGGGCCTTCGCCGTCAGGATCATCCCGGGCGTACAGAAGCCACACTGAATGGCTCCTGCATCGATAAACGCCTGTTGCATCGGATGGAGGGTATCCCCGTGGGCCAATCCCTCGATGGTCTCCACCCGCATACCTTTGGCACGCCGGGCCAGGTAGACACAGGACCGGATCGCCTTGCCCGGCCCCCCCTCGGCCGGCGAGAGGATCACCGTACACGCACCACACTGGCCCTGCCCGCACCCGTCCTTGGTACCTGTCAGTCCAAGCTGATCGCGCAGAACCTGCAAAAGCGTCGTGCGCTCATCAACCTGTACATGGCACTCTTGGCCATTCACAAAAAGGGAAATCATCTGCTGCGCCACACCAGCACCTCCAAAGCGTGGGAGTGGCCCTATTGTATCAGGCAAAGGGCCACGCGTCAAGTTGCGCTGCCGCAGTCTGGGCCCGAAACAGTGTTCAATCCCCTTCGAAAAGAGACGCACAACCGCCAGGACGACCCACTTGGCAAAGCGCCAGGGCTGTGCTATACTCACGGCATGGATCGAGCAACAACTACCGTCATCCTCAAGCCGGGCCGCGACAAACCTGTGCAAAACCGCCACCCCTGGATCTTTTCCGGAGCCATTCAGCGGATCGAAGGCCCGGCGGAAGATGGGGAACTGGTTCGCGTTGCCGGTGCCGACGGGTCATTCCTGGCGCACGGATACCTGAACCGGCGATCTCAGATCGTCGTGCGACTGCTCTCCTGGGATTCAGAGGAGAGCGTGGACACGGCCTTTTGGCGTGGGCGCCTGGAACGAGCGATCCAAGGTCGCGCAAGCCTCGCCGCCAACCCAACCACCAATGCCTATCGCCTCGTCTCGGCCGAATCTGACGGGTTGCCGGGACTGATCGTGGATCGCTATGCCGATTGGGTGGTGGTCCAGTGCTTGACCCTGGGGATGGCCCAGCGACAAAGCGAAATGGTGGACCTTCTCGCCGAGCTGCTCACACCGAGAGGCATCTATGGGCGAGATGATGTGGATGTGCGCCGCAAGGAAGGGCTCGGGCTAAAAAAAACGGTGCTCTGGGGCAGCCCTCCCCCTGACCGAATTGAGATCGTCGAGAACGGCCACCACTTTTGGGTGGACGTCCAAAACGGCCATAAAACGGGGTTCTATCTGGATCAGCGGGAAAACCGGAAACGGACGGCGGCCTATTGTCAGGAACTCGATGTCTTGAATGCCTTTGCCTACACCGGTGGGTTTGCCGTCTATGCCGGACAGGCAGGCGCCCATTCGGTCATCAACGTCGATTCATCCGCCGACGCCCTACAGTTGGCCGGGGAGAACCTGCTCCTGAATCGGTGCCCTGCCCAAGAAATGGTCAATGCCGATCTGTTCCAGCAGCTCCGCGAGTACCGCCGCCAAGGGCGCACCTTTGATCTGATCGTCCTTGACCCGCCCAAATTTGCCAAATCACAGTCTCAGGTCATGGATGCCACCCGGGGATACAAAGACCTGAACCTTGTGGCCATGCAGATCTTGCGCCCAGGGGGGCTGTTGGTCACCTTTTCCTGTTCTGGATTGGTGAGCGCCGATCTCTTTCAAAAGATCGTCTTTGGCGCCAGTGTGGACGCGGGCCGAGACGTGCAAATCCTGGAATGGCTGGCCCAAGGAGCCGACCACCCGGTGTTGCTCACCTTTCCCGAGTCAGCGTATCTCAAAGGGCTCATCTGCCGCGTCTGGTGATCGACCAGGGACCGGTAGAATCCGCCCTTGCCCCACAGTAGGGCGAACCTGTTCCACATTTCCGCAGGCTGTGTGGCAAAATGCTTCCCGGCAGCGACTGCGGTTGGAGGTGAACCAGTGGAAAATCTGCAAGCTGCAATTAGCTCGATTTTGCGCCAGCCAACGCCCCAATCCCTCATCGCACTCCAGGGGGCATTGCTCGTTTCGACGCCGCCCGGCAGGGAGCGGGAGAGATGCCTTGGGCTGGCACACAGGTTCTACACCTACCTCTGCCAATTACGCTCCAAGATCACGGCCAAGCAATTCAGCCAATTCGCTTCGAAACTCGACATTGGAGCCGTGGGTGTGGTGGCCCTGGAAAATGCCTTATTTGCCCAAGAGGAATTCTGGCAGCGGCTTCTGATCGGGACCATGGCCGAAGGGCTAATGGTGAGCGCGAGCCGCCAATACGTCCAGGGCTGGTCGGCCGAAGTAGAGTTGGTCCACGCCGAAGCCGCGTGGGTGCTCACCGAAGTTCTGTGGCAGGTCTCCCAAGACACGCAGCCCGAATTGTCGACCGAAGAACGCTGGCAAGGGATCCAATCCCTGCTGCACCCGATCCACGGTCAGGAGATGGCGGATGAGGAGAAGGCCATTTTGTTGGGGCGCGTTTTCCAGCATCTACTGCTCACGTGTCTCGGGCGCCTCCTGACCGACCGCGAGGAATAGAAGGGGAACTGACTCGGCACGCACTGCATGCGCCCAAGGAAAGTATCCAATGCAGAACACAACAAACCCATTCCGTTTTGATATGGTCATTTTCGATGTCGGTGGAACCCTCATTGGGTTTCGCGATCGCACACCCTTTCAAGAGTTTCTGGCCAGCGCAGGTCTGCCTGCCACCGACGAGCACGCCCAAATCCTCCAGCGGCGGTTCCTGACCAACATCTCCGATTCACGGGAGGAAGCCAAGGGGCTCGGCGCCGATGGGCGACAGTTGGATGACTGGTGGAAGGGCAACCTGGCCCAAATTTGGCCGGACCGACCCCATCTGGCTGAAGAAATGCTGTCCTGGTTGCTCGAGGGGCGATTTGACACCCTGTACGATGATGTCTTTCCCACGTTCGACGCCCTGCAGGAACTGGGGCTCGGCATCAGCATTCTTTCGAACTGGGGTACTCACTTGCGAGCCGTGTTACGCCGCTTTGGATTGGACCAGTACGCCCAGTTTGTGATCGTGTCGGCCGAGGTGGGGATTGCCAAACCCGACCCGCGCATCTTTCATCTGGCTATCTCCAAGGCCGGTTCGCCTCCCCACCGACTGCTGTACGTGGGCGATCACATTGGGGATGACATTGAAGGGGCTCAGGGCGCCGGACTGGACGCGTTGTTGATCGACCGTGGGAATCGCCACTCTCTGGCAACAGGCAAAAAGATCGGCGATCTGCGCCAAATCATTCATTATGTAAATTACACATCTCCCTATCCGTTCTCGGAACCATAACCCTCGGTACCTGCCCCAAGCCCCCTACTCCACCAAACCCATGGTCCATTGGGTTTACCCATTCCAATTCCCCAATTTCCCTTCCATCGATGGAACCTTTCTCGGGCTCCTGGCGTCTACAATTCACAGGCGCCAAGAAGCCTGAAGTAATCAAACAAGTGGAGGGAAACCATGGGAAAGAGAATTTTGCTTGCCGTAGTCGCTATCGCCCTGATCGTACCCATAGGGCTAGCAGGGATTTGGATTTGGGGCCAGGCGGCCAATCCGGTTGCCGCCCAAACTGGGGACGCAGAGGTCAAGTACAGCGCCGCTGAGGTCATCACAGTGGTGGGGCTGGGGTATGCCAACGTCGTGCCCGATCTTGCCCGGATCAGCCTTGGCGTCGAAACCACCGGCGACACCGTCCGGGATGCCGTGGATGACAATGCGGCCAAAATGACAGCTATTCTGGTAGCCCTGGAGGAAGCAGGGATCGCGGAAAAGGACATTCAAACGTCCAACTTTAGCATTCAGCAGGAGCGCAACGCCGAACCGATGCCCAGGGTCGAAGGCACTGAAACGGAAGAGGCCGCTCCCACCTATCGTGTCTCCAACATGGTCACCATTACCGTCCGCGATCTGGAAATGATCGGCGACGTCTTGGATACGGCCCTAGAGGCGGGTGTGAACAACATGTGGGGCATTAGCTTCAGCACCGACGATCCGGCCGCCGGGTTGGAGGATGCTCGGGCCAAAGCAATCGAAGACGCCAAGGCCCGCGCTGAGGCTCTGGCCGAACTAACCGGCGTCCAGTTGGGCCCGGTCATGTCGGTGAGCGAGGTGGTCGGCGGTGGCGTGTCTCCGGTGGCAGTCGCCGTTGAAAAAGCCCTCATGAGTGGTGCCGGTCCGGTCAGCCCTGGCGAACTGCAAGTAAGCTACAACGTCCAGGTCAGCTACTTTATCGAGCGCTAACCTTATCTCAGGCAGTCCAAAAAGCCCGACTCGGTTGAGTCGGGCTTTTTCATGCGCAGTTCACGAGCGCGGCGCGCCGTTATCACAAAAGAGCCAGCCTGGGTAAGAAGCTCTCGACCATCGGCCCCCCACTAGACTCGGGTCAGGTACCGACCGTCGCGAGTGTCGATGCGCAACACATCGTCGTTGTTGATGAACAAGGGCACCTGCACCTTGTAACCCGTCTCCAGCGTGACCTCTTTGGTCGCACCCTGCGCCGTGTCTCCCGCAAAACCGGGAGGCGCTTCAATAACCGTCAGGTCTACGGTAATGGGCAGCTCCACGTCAATGGGCTCCCCCTCATAGCTGGAAAGCTCGATCTCCATATTGGCCACCAGGAACGGCTCGGCGTCCTCCATAATGGCTGCCGCGAGGGGAAACTGCTCAAACGTCTCCACATCCATAAAGTAGTAGAAACGCTCGTCACGGTATAGATATTGAACCGTCTGATGATCCAACCGGATGTCCTGCACCCGATCTGCCGAGATAAAGGTCTTGTCCATGGTCGCGCCACTGCGCAGATTCCGCAGCTTGGTGCGGATCGTCGCCTTGCCCCGACCGGTCTTGTTATGGTGATAGTCTATGACCTTGTACAGTTCCCCATCCATCGTAAAGGTCACGCCCTTGCGAAGTTCATTTACGTCAATCATTGTCTACTCCCTCTTTTTTCCAGCCCTCGAGCCCGATTATAGTGGGTTGCCCACAGCCTGTCAAATCCGGGGTAGCTTGACGGCAGGATCATCTGCCTATCGAGATATGGACTCGAAGTGAAGAAAGGAAAAAGCGGCGGCCACACCCGGTTCGGTGGCGCCCTCGCCTGCCACAGCGAAAACCGGACGCAGCCCGTCCAGCGCCTCCACTGCCGTTCCGGGAGCCGCTCCCTTCACGCCAATGATAGCGTGCCCCCACCGGAATCGATCCCGGAGATCGCCCTCGGCGCCGATACCGTGCAAGGCCTGCACCGCCCGCTCATCCAAGAGGCGCGACGCCTCGTCAGCCGCGGCCACGGCGACGATCTGACCCGAGGGCACGGCCTTCAGAAATTCGGCCATCGTCGAAGCGGCTTCTGAATCCAGATGGGTATCGAAATTCCTAGACTGGAGCACCTGGCCCGTGGACGCATCGATGACGACGATGTTATAGCCCCGCTCGTTGATCGACACGTTCTGCCCGTTGACGAAGACCTGCCCCAGATCACCCACTTCCTGACCGGCGCTCACGACCACCAGGTTCACCGGCGACTCGATGCCGGTGTGGCCGATGGTCCGCGAGTTCAGGGCCACATCCATGGCGGGCGTCAGCTCGACAAAGTGGAGCCAGATCGGATTCAATCGCGCCGTCACCGAATCGGCCGGCAGCTCCAGACGATACTCACCCCAACCGGGCGCCAGATCCACCCGTCCAACCTCTTGGCCCCCCACCTCCACCCGCATCTGCTGACCGGCTTGAGGCGCATAGGCTCGGAACGTCATCGCCTGGGCCTCCCCATTGAGAGGCACCAGGAGACGGACATCCCGACGCTGGGCCCACACCACCCCCTGAGCGGGTACCCCCCACCCCTCTGCCAGGCTGAGCCGCGCCAGCGGATGCCCCGGCTCGATCTCCCATCCCTCAGGCCAGGGCGGAAGCTCGGTCTGGTAGACGACCACGCCGTCCTGTTCCAGCCAACGCCGCAGCGGCAGGGTCGCCTCCAGGTAAGGGATCACTTCGGCTCCGGTCTGCTCAGTATGAACAGCGATGGCCTGAATGTCGAAAAAGCGCAGCACATCGGCGGCCCATGCTCGATCCTGTTCGACGATGGCCGCATCGACGGCATGGCCCGTCTCCAAGGCGATGAGGGTATTGATCACCGGCGCCTCGGTAAAGTACTGGAACTTGAGAAGGGGATTGCGCGACGTGTTGCCCGCCAGAATGCGCTTTTCGTGCGCCGTTTGATAGTACTGCTGCAACATGATCATCGGATGCTGGGTCCCGGTCACGCGAAAGCCATTCCGCCAGGCGACGGGCAAGTCGAGGAGCGTCCAATCCCCCGGCATTTCCTCAGCGATGCGCTCATAGATCGGCGGAATTCGCATGTCGGTCATCGGCAGGGGAAGGCACAGGTGTTCGAACACCATAAGCGATACCAATGCGGCAGGCAACACAACCGCCACCTGCCGCGGCCGCTCTTGCCATCGCTGAACCAGGGCCGCCAAACCCCAAGCGATCAGCACTGCCAACCCCAGGAACAGCATCACCCCATAGCGGCTGGGGTAGCGATTGCCTTCAAAGAAGGG
>CAZNQW010000106.1:0-8648 GCA_964575225.1 uncultured Anaerolineaceae bacterium
TCTTCCGGCCAGAAAGCATCAGCGCGATATACTCGGCGCCCAAGTCCACACGGACCTGTTCGATCTCCGACGCCTGCACCTTTTCCAGGTACCGGGCCAGGATCCCGTACCCCTCACCCACTTCCTCAGCCGCCTCTGGATCTGCCGCCGTCTCATCCAACAACTGGGTCAATAGCTCCGATGGGACCTCCTCCCACATCACCCGCGACAAAAAGGCATAGGTGGTGGCACGATTCGTGAGAATCTCGGCAATCTCCATGGGCCGCAAGGCTCTTTCTGCATCCATTACGTGCTCTCTCCTCTGTCACTCCTCAGGGCAACCGTCAGGCCCCAGACACGATTTTCCCTATCCGATAGATGACCCGACCTCCGGGGTCGTTGAGACCTTGGCCCCGGAGGTCGCAGCGTTTCTCTTCAGCGCCCTTCAGACGCTATTGCGAGACCAGCAAAGACGGATCGTTGGCAGCGACAAACCGCGTCGCCGACTTGCCCCGCGCCAGTTCGCCCAACTCCTCCATCGTCCCAAAATGCAGCGCTTGGGTTGGACAGGTGGCCACACAGGCCGGGTCCTTGCCCTCGGCCAATCGGTCGAGGCACATGTCGCACTTTTCCATCTTGCCGTCTTCGTTAAACTGCGGGATGCCAAAGGGGCAGGCAAAGAAGCAGGAGTGGCAGCCTATGCACTTTTCCTGATCCACCACCACAATGCCATCTTCTCGCTTGGTGATAGCCCCGGTGGGGCATGCTTTTTCACACGGCGCGTCGCCGCAGTGCATGCACGACAGCGAGATGTAGGTCCGCGTCACATTGGGAAA
Source organism: uncultured Anaerolineaceae bacterium (assembly GCA_964575225.1). Classification (GTDB taxonomy): domain Bacteria; phylum Chloroflexota; class Anaerolineae; order JAAYZQ01; family JAAYZQ01; genus CAZNQW01. Next base: position 816 of record CAZNQW010000106.1, read on the forward strand.
TGTGCCCCGGGTCACATCATGGACCTTACGGAGCGACACTGTCCCGGCTTTAATCCCTTTCCACGACTTGCAGGCGATTTCGCAGGCGTAGCAATTGATGCACCTGGCGGTATCGACATAGAATCCATATTGTACTTTCATCCTGATCTCCCCTCTACAGCTTGCTGATCTTGACCAGCGTCTGCTTGGCCATCTGGCTGCTGACCTTGTCAAACAGCGCGTCGTCGCCGTTATAGAGAACGTTCACCTCGCTGCCGCCATCGAACAACTGATAGCCCGGCTCGCCCAGCTCTTCGCACGTTTGCCACCAACCGCGCTTGGACATGAGCACATCCGGCGGCAGGCCCTCGCGATAGATGGCCACCATCTTGATCCAGCCATGGGGCGACTCGACTTTCATCCAATCGCCGTCGTTGATACCGTATTTTTTGGCCGTGGCAGGGTTGATCTTGACCCAGGGATAGGTGTAGAGCTCGCGCAGATAGGGCAGGCCGGTGTAGCTGCTGTGCTGGTCCAACCGGAAGGCGTGGACATCGCTAAAGACCAGGGGATATTCCTCGGCCAACTCGGGCGTCCCGGCAAGACTTTCGGGCGGCCCCTTGTACTCCGGCAGATAAGGCATGAGGTCGACGCCATCCGCATCGGGCTGCCCACCCATGACCTCGTTGTAGCACTGCACCTTGCCATGGGGCAGGTTGGCGAACAACTGGGCATAGCGGCGGTATTGGCGCTCGGGCAGCGGCTCGGTCCTCGGGACAAAGATACCCCGCGGAGCCTCGCGCAGCTCTTCCAGCGTGATCCCCGACGGTTCCAGTTGGGCGCGCAGGCACTCATCCATATCGCCGCCCCAGAAGTCGTCCTCGTAGCCCATCTTGACCGCCAGGTCCAGCCAGATCTGCCAGTCGGAGCGGGTGTCACCCAGCGGCTCGGCGACCTTGTTGCGGATGCCGATCCAGGTGCCGTCCGGGCGGTTCTTGGTTGCCAGGTTGTGGCTCTGCTCGTACAGGCTGCACGCCGGTAGAACAATGTCCGCGTAATCCACAGCCGGCGACCAGAACTGGTCAATGACGAAAAAGAACTCGGCCTTTTTCAAGGCTTCGGCATTCTGCTTGGGGTTCCGCAACTGCGAAAGAACGCTGGTCTGCAGGGCGCAGAGCACCCTGGGGACATACGCGCCTTCGCCGGTGAGGACGGTCTTGAGGACCTTGTAGGTGGCCGACTGGGGCGTGTGAAAGCCCACGGGCGAAATGAGATCTTTGCGCTTTTGCAACGCCAGCGCGTAGGAAGGCCACAACAGCTTGTCGTAGGCATCCTCAGGCAGCCGGTCCAGCAGGGTCTCTACGAAAAAGCTCCGGGTGGGGATCATGGTCGGCATGCTGTAGCCGCCATAGTTGCCGCCCGGCACATCCAGGTTGCCGGTGATGGCCTCAATGAGCGATACCGCCATAAAACCCGTGGTACCGTCCCTTTGCTGGTCGCCCAATCCGTTGCCCGTTTTGATGCACATCGGCTTGGTGGTGCCCATTGTCCGGGCCAGGTTGGTGATTAGCTCGGCGTCGAGGCCGGTGATCGGCGCGGCCCATTCGGGCGGAAATTGCGCCACATGCTCCGACAGCTTGTCGAACCCATAGCACCATTCGTTGACGAACTCGGCATCGTAGAGCTTTTCCTTGATCAGCACGTGCAGGATCGCCAGGGCCAACGCGCAGTCGGTGCCGGGGCGGATGGGTACCCACTGGTCGGCCTTGGAGGCCATGGCGTCCATCATCGGCCGGATGTCGATGTACTTGACCCCAGCTTCCAGAGCATTCAGGATGGCATTGGCCGCTCCTGTATTGACGTTCGAGTTCTCAGGGTTAGAGCCCCAGTTGACGATCAGTTTGGAGTTCTTCCAGTCGTCGGGTGCCTCGGAGGTAAAGCCGTTGACAATGTTGCCGGCCAAATACCTGGGTCCGTGGCATAGCGCGCTTTCCGAATAGTTTGGGCTGCCGTACACATTCAGAAAGCGGCGGCCCATCTGATCCCGCACCGGGAAGAACTCGGAGACAAACAGACAAAAAGTCTCCGGTCCGTACTTTTCCTTGCCCTCTTTGAGCTTGGTGGCAATGGTATCCAACGCCTCGTCCCAGGTGATCCGCTCGAACTTGCCCTCGCCCTTTTCGCCCACGCGCTTCATCGGATATTTCAGGCGGGCCGGATTGTACAGGTACTGGGCAGCCGTGTGCGCCTTGGCGCACAACGTGCTCGACCCAACCAGGCCATTGTTCCCCGCTTCGGGGTTGCCCTCGATTTGGACAAGCCGGCCGTTCTCCACGTGGGCCAGCACTGCGCAGTTTGTGGCAGTGGCCGAGCAGCCGTGGCACCAGGTGGGAATGATCGTTTTCTCCGGTGCCTCTTGTGCGTACGCCACCTGCCCGTTCTTTTTCAGCAGCTTGCCCGACGCGCCGCTCATGGTAGCCGCCGCCCCCAGTGCCCCGGTCGCTTTCAGGAACGTGCGGCGGCTCAGCTTCAGATTGTTTGCACTCTTTTCACTCATCTTTTCTCCCTTTCTTGCAGGACATTGCTTTTGCATACGTGAAAACCTTGTTCCCCCGCGCTCTCAGACTTTTGCCCGGAAGGATGGGTCTGCCTGATTCATCCATTTTCAGGCCGAGAGGGCAGCGAGGCAGTGTCGATCCTCCGTACCATCGAGATCGGATCGGCCCCTCTTTCCACCTTGTTTTCGAATACGCACCTCCTTGTGCTCAAGTGATTATGGGCTTGCTTCAGGGTTGACGCAGGCGGAAATGCGCTTGCCCAGGCAGGGGCTTCCCATCCTCAAAGCCCACCGAGAACGAGAAAAGCCCGGCCCAATTTCTCATTGGCTGCCGGGTACTGGTCGCTTTGCTCCAGGCTTCGCTCAGTAGCAAGGGGTGGAGCCAGCATACAGTCAGGCCGGTTGTCGGACCTCCGCAAGGAAATCATCGATCGTTTCTATCGCACATTGGTGGCCATTGTAGACGCAGAGTGTGCTATCCTCCAGACTCACGGCAACGATCTTTTGAATCAAGCCATCGGTCAAGCATCGCATCAAGGCTGGGGAGGGTTCCTGCCGTTGCGCGCCGCACACCAGGACCGCCACATCGGGGTGCAACGCTTTGATTTGGGGTTCCACATCATCGGCCTCGCCCAAGTGACCCACCAACTCAAGATCTTCTTGAGCCAGTAGGCTTTTTAGGCCCTGTCCAAATATCGAATGGTTGCCAATCAAACAAACGCGCACTCGTGTCCCCCAACTTGAAAAAGAGCATCCCATCTTGCGAGTTAGTGTATCAGATTTTGCCCGTTGGCAAAAGACCCACAGTGACCATCCTTACAAAAGCAAAAGACCCATCTTTCGATGGGCCTTGAGGTCCGACAGGGCCATGTCACATGGCCCATATGGGCCAGCGAGTATTGCAGGATCCCTACCCGATTGGGTAGTCCTTTGTGGTCTTTTCGTCGACCATGCCCTCGCGCACCGCGTATACGGCGGCCTGGACGCGGTTCTGGAGATGCAGTTTGGCCAAAATGCTTTGCAAGTGCTTTTTCACGGTGTTGTCCGTGATGCTCAGCGCCTCGGCAATCTCCCGGTTGGAAGCTCCGCCCGCCACCTGCTGGAGCACGTCCAGCTCACGCGGGGTCAGCGACTCCTGCATGAGATCGCCCTCAGCAGCGCTGGGTTCAGGCCGTTGAAATTCGGACAGGATCTTGGCGAGCATCGAAGGGGACAATCCCACTTCGCCACGGCTCACCGCCTCCAACCATTCGTACAATTGTTGGGGCGTCAGCTTCTTGGGCAAGTACCCTTGTGCCCCGCTCTTGATAGCATCGAACAGCATGTCGTCATCTTCATCGGCGGTCAGCATGATGATCTTGGCGCTGGTGTTCCACCTGCGGATGGCACGCACGGCCTCCAATCCATTGCAATTGGGCATATGAACGTCCATCAGGATCAGGTCCGGCATGACGTCTCGCGCCATCCGCTCCGCCTCGCAGCCGTCCCCTGCTTCGCCCACCACCTCCAGGTCTTTGCGCTCGGAAAGCAGCGAGGCGATTCCCTTTCGAAACAACACGTGGTCGTCGGCCAGTAAAATCCTCAGTTTCATCACCCTTCCCCCTGGGCCCAGCCCCGGTCCTGCGGGACCACAATCTCGATTTCGGTGCCCTGGCCCGGAGCGCTTTTGATCTGCAACTGGGCCCCGACGCTGAAGGCGCGCTCCCTCATCGTTTGCAGGCCCAGGTGCTGGCGCCCATCGCTCTCCACCTGGGTTGGATCGAATCCCTGCCCGTTGTCCTGCACCTGAATCACCACGGCTCTGTTCACATCCCGAAAGGTGATCCGCACCCGGCTGGCCTGGGCATGGCGCCGGACATTCGTCAGGGCTTCCTGCACAATGCGCAAAACCTGTACCTGGCTATCCATGGGCAAGCGAACGTCCTGGTCCGACTCAACATCCAGCTGTACCGAAATGCCGCTTCGTTCTTCATAGCGAGCCACATACTGGCGCAGTGCTTCCAGCAAATCTTGACCGATCAGGTTCAGCCGCAATCCCGAAATCGAATCGCGCACATCGTCGTAGGCCTGGGCCGAAACCATCTCGATCTCTTTGAGTTCCTGCAGGGCTCGTGTGGCACTGTCGGTGAGGACCAGATTGGCTGCCACCTGGCTTTTGATATTCAGATATCCCAGCACTTGGACCACGCCATCGTGCAGTTCCCGCGCCAGGCGCGCCCGCTCCTCCAGGGCAGCCATCCCTTTGACCTGTTCGTACAACTGGGCGCTGTCGATGGCCACACCCAACTGCTGGCCCGCCGCCGTCAAAAGCTCCAGTTGCTGTTCCGTGAAATCGTGGCTCTCCTGTCCAATCAGGCTGATCACCCCCAGCACTCGGCCTGCCGCCGTCAAGGGGATTCCCACAAAGCTCTTGAACGCTTCCCGCGTACGGGGCACAAAGGGCCGGGGGTCGTTGCCCACGTCGTCGATCACCAGCAGAGTCCCCTTTTCGGCCACCCAGCCCGCCAATCCGGCACCTACATTTACCTCGACCACGTGGTCCGTGATAAAGCTCGGTATTTTTTCCGCCACCACCTGCCGCACCACGGGTCGTTTGGGATCACGAAGATGAATCACCCCTCCATCCAGGCCTGAAAGCTGCACGGTCTCTTTGAGCACCGTGCGCATCATCTCTTCAAAACTGGTCGGCTGGCTGATGGCCGACGAGATGACGTGGACCATAGTGCTCACTGACGCGCTCCAGTTCTTGATCCCGTCGCAGGCTTGACGTTGCTCCTCCAATGCCCGTTGCTGTGAGGCCATCCGGTCCACCACAGCCTGGGCCCATTGCCGCTGCTGCTCCACAGCCAGGAGTCTCAACATGCGCAACACAAAGAACAGGATCAGCACAGTGGCCACTGTGCGCGCCGCCTGAATGGGAAGGAGACTGGCGGTTGTCAGAGTCTGGGTAGGCCCCAAAATCGGCACTGTTACCAGACCTGACGCGATGGCCTTGATGGCAAAGGCCATCGAAGCGCCCAAACAGGCTCTGCGAATGGGCGGCTGTCCCTTCCATCCCGAAGCTCGGCAGGTAAGGAGCAGGGCCAGGGCCGACATCGCATGTCCTGGAAAGTGCAGCAGAAGGCGGGCATAGATCTCGCCACGCGAGAGCCAATCCCACTCATCGCCGCCACCGAGCTCAAAAAGAGCCCATAGTACAAGGTAGAGGCCCACAATGCCCGCGGGCACCACCCACAACCAGCGGAGGTGGGGGTTGCTTGCCGCGATGAGCCGAATGGAAAACACCAGGAGAAAGACCGCAGCCAGTGCAAACACTGCCACCTTGATGCCATGCACCCACGGCGACACGGGCGCCTGTTGGTTCCGCAACAGGAACATCTGTAACCAGTTGCCCAGGCTGGAGACATACCCATAGGCAGCCAACAGCCCAAAGCCCTCGGTGACTCGGTTTGCTTCGGATCGGCGTCCTTCCACCGTCAGAACCAAGCCCATCGAGAACAGAGCTAACCCGTTAAAAAAGAATACAAGACAGAGATTGTCGAACACGTTCGCCGATCGCCTCCTGGGCTCCCATCCGGGAGACCCGAGCCCCGATTGTACCACAGGCTGTCATGGGCGTCAACGTGCGTGTGCATCAAGTCACAAATGGGTGAATTTCAGGCTGACGCTCGCCGCCCGTGTCCGCATGGCACTGCCCTCAGGGGCGGCCTGCGGTTGTGGGATCACCTCAAGAGGGCGGCGACCTCGGGCGTCGTCCACAAGGCGGCGCCGGTGGTATCCACCACCAAGTCGCATACCTGCATCTGGGGGATATAGCAGGTGTGGGCCATCAGGAACTGATTGCGAAAATACCGGTTGCGAAAATAGGTCGGCTCGTATTTCTTGCGGTAATCAATGTCCCGTCTCCACTTGCGCTTCATGCGCACCGGATCATCAGTCAAATAGACGCCCTTGACGCCAATCAGCGGCGCCACCTCTTCCAACAAAAACGGAAAATTGCCTTCGAGAAAGACAACGTCAGCCGGTTCGATCTCGATAGGATGGCTACCCGGTTTCAACTGGCCATCCAGGTCGTGGCTTGAGGTGGCAAACACGAAATCGTATCGCGGGGTGATGATCCGCCGTCCCTGCCGGATCTCCTCCAGGCTTTGGAGAAAAAGAGCCAGGTGAATGGCCTCTCTGCCCAGAGAGTGGATGCCCTTTGCCTCTCGATAGTCCCTGTCCGTGAGAAAGTGGTCCATCTCGATGGCCGTGGTCTTTTGGCCTGCGCGGGCAAACGACTCCCGCAGCCGCTCGACAATCTCGGTCTTGCCCGCCGCCGTCGGCCCAGCCAGGGCCAGGATGATGGGCGTTCCCCTTACCGAAACCAGCCGGTGCACGCTTTCGATAAACGCCTGGTCGATTTTTGCGTTCGCCGTCTTGAACTCCTTATACCCCAGTGACTGGGCCCGCTCGAACTCTATTTGCTTCTGTTCGAAACGCTGGAAAGGGCGGCCGCCCAAATGGGCCAGGACGGCCTCGGTGAAATAGCGGGTGCGCGTCAAAAAGAAAAACCCGCGGATGTCAAAGTAAAAATGAGCCCGCACCCACTCGACGGGGTAAGCGTCCGCCACCAGGCCCACAAATAGCATGTTCGTCAATTGAACGATGGCCGGATCCAGCACGATACGGTCGCCCACCCGGGGCTTGAGTTGAATGGCCTCGTAGAACTCTCGACGGTTGATCCGATCGACAATCGCCCCACAGCTCTCCAGCACAACCGACGGCCAACCGCCCTCCTCGGGAACCAGGTTGTTCAAGCCATAACGAAATTCATAGAGCTCTAGATCCTGGATGCCGTCATGGATCGCCTGCATCTTTTCAAACAAGGCCTCGGAAAACCAAGTCGGATCGGCCAATCGATTCGCAGTCACAAACACCTTCCCTGTTATGACAAGTGTCAGCGCCGGCTAGGCTTTCGCTTGCGCGTAGCCTTTGTCGATCAGCCAACGCAGCCCGGCCGCCACTCGCTCCGCTGAGTTGTTGGAGTGAAACTCGCAGGTGCGCAGCGCGTCCGCGGGCACATAGCGAGCGATCATGTCCCAATCAACCACTCCCCCCCCCGCCACCTGATGATCGTCCAGGCCCACCACGTCGTGCAAGTGAATGCCGACCATACGCTCTGCAAATCGTTGGAGCCATTCCTCGTGGGGGCCAAACCCCAAATGTTCCATCACCTGCCCATGACCTACGTCGTGCCAATAGCCCACTACCTCACCGCAACCCAGGTTGAGCAGCTCGTCCAGTTCGTCGGGCAA